>NZ_JBEOZE010000025.1:0-137360 GCF_040297465.1 Streptomyces sp. NPDC001787 | reverse complement strand
GACTGGCCCGGCGCCCCCACGCTCCCCGTCACCGACGGCTCCGGCTCCCCGGTGACGGTCGGCCCCATCGGCAGCGCCGGCCAGGGCGGCTGACCAGGACGGGGCAGCCGACTCGGACAGGCTCACGCGTACCGGCCCGGGGCCCGTCCGCGGATCATGACGACTCCCGTGCGGGACGCGCGACGCCGTGCGCGGACGGGTCAAGCGCCTGATTACCATGGCCTACGCCTGCATACGGCGGTGGGAGAGGAACATGGGCGAGCGAACCGATGGTCCGACTGTCGGGGTACGAAACGCCGGGGCTTCGCATTCCGCACTGCGGCACCTTGCCGCTATGCATCTGAGCGGAGCCGTACTCCTGCTCACGTTCTTGGTACCTCCGATGTGGATGCTGGACGCCGGCTACGCGACCCCGCCGGGCGATCCCACCGCGGATGCCCCCTTCGCCCTCCTCATCGCTGTGCCGCTGGCCTGTGCGAGCTTCCATGTGATGGTGCAGATCCCGGCGGGGATTCTGGGGGCCTGGCTGGGAAGGAACGGCACGACGCCGGTCAAGTACGGGAGCGCGGTCCTCGTGGCAAGCGCACTGAGTCTGCTCCTCCTGTGGAGCCTGGGGTGGAACGCCGGGGGCAGCGGCATCCTGACAGCGTGGGCTGACGCCGTGGTGCGCGGAGCAGTAGGTCTGGCCGGGTACATGTGGGTGATGAGGGCGCGGCCCGGATCCGTGCGACAGGGACAGAACTGATCGCCGGTCGCCGAGTTCGTCCAGTGGTCCAGGGCGGCCCGCCCGGCGCATCGTGCCGGACAGGCCCCTGGTCGCGGGCGGGGCTCAGCGCTTGAGCGTGAAGGTGAAGTCGCCGGAGAGCTTGCCGCTCAGCCGGACCGCAGAAACGAGCTTCCCCTCCATGATCAACCGTTCGACCTCGGCCCGCGAAAGGCCGCAGCCTTCAGCGATCAGCCGCGCCGGCCGGAGCGGGATCCGGGCCGCGAAGCGGACCGAGACGTCGATCACCTCGTGGTCCGGGTGATCCGGTCCGCCGGTGTCGAGCCGCCAGGCGCTGTCCCAGTCGAGGGCGATGCGATTGCGGTGCCGCACGACCGGATCCTGGAGCAGTTCGGCTGCCAGGCCGGGGTCGTTGCCGTGCAGCCGGTCCAGCAGCTCGGGCCGTACGGAGCGCACGTTCATCCGCTCCAGGACCGTGAGCTTTGTGGTTTCCCCGCAGCCCGTACAGAGCGCGAGGAGCCAGGCGTCGATGAGCTTGTGGTTCGCGTTCACGCGAAACTTGCCGTTCGCCCGGAAGCGCTCGGACCCGCAGGCGTGGCAACGGCGGAGGACGAGCGGCAGGCAGGTGGGTATGACCACCCAGATTTTGAGCACAGAAGTACACCGGTTCCAGTGAGAAATCCGCAGCAAAAAGGAGCGCGGCGCAGAGGTGCGACGCGCGACGATTCATCGCTCGGGAGGTCTCAAAGGGTGTACAACGGCATGCCCTTGCCTGGACGACGTGGTTCGGGCAGCACGGTAGTGGCGCTCAACGAAGCTGTTCCACCGGTTTTTCCAGGTGGCGCAGCGGGCGTACGGTCCACTCGATGTGGCGCCCCTCGCTCGGCCGCAGAACGAACCCGCAGGGCTCGCCGCGATGGAGTGCGCCGAGCGCCTGAACCCAGCCGCCCCGGTCGGCCCAGTACTGGGCCCGTGTCGCCTCGTGCGGCGTCAGCCCCAGGACGTGGCTCGCCCGGAGCTGGACGCGGATCACGCGGATGGCATCGCGGGGGGTGGTCAGGACGCGGAGGTCGACCGGTTGGGGTGCGAAGCCGGTCTCGGGCCCGTACCGGAGCACTTCGAGCCGGAGGCCGTATTCGACGCGGGCGTCGATGGGTGGGGTGTGGGGTGACGTACGCATGGTCGACCGTCCGATCGCAGCGTGTGGTGGTGGTGCGGTGCGGTGCCGGAGCCCCCGCCCCGGGGTTGTGTGACGAACAGCGGGGCGGGGGCGGCTTGGGTGCGCCGCCCTCAACGTGCGTGCGGGCAGGCGTGGTTACGTTGCCGGCCGGTGAGGCTCAGTGGTGAACCCGGCCGTGTTGGCGACGCACGGTGACGGTAGCGCTACGAATCGCTGGGTGCAACAGTGGGACGTCCCTAAGTTGTGCCGCATCATGTCGAACGCCCTCCACCTGCCGGTTCGGGCGGAGGGCGTTCGCGGTAGTTGGTCAGATCAGGTGGTCGAACTCGCCTGCCTTGACGCCCAGGACGAAGGCGCGGAGCTTGGCGACGCTCGTCGTGACGACCACGTCGGGATCATCGCTCTCGCGCATTCTGATCCCGCCGTCGACGGGGGCCAGCTCGATACAGTCCTGATTGTTGTCTGCTCCCGAGAATGAGGACTTCTGCCAGTTGATTGCATCGGTCATGTCGCTTGGCTCACATTTCCTGTGCGATGTGTTGGATGAATTGGGCGGACTCCTCCGAACCGAGGGAGATCGACTCGATGGAATCAAGGAGCTCTCGATACCTGGCAAGCTGGGCTTCGGCATCCAGGAATCCGGCGTCGAAGGCGCTGTCGATCTGTACGGTGTCGAGCGCCGTGATGCTGGCTCCGGCGTACAGCATCGAATGCACTGAACCTGTGATCTGTGCGGTGAACGGGATGACGCGGATGGTGACAGAGGGCCAGGTGGACACCGTGTGCAGGAAGTCGAGTTGCTCCCGCATCGCGTCGGCGTCGCAGTAGCGCATGCGCAGGGCCGCCTCATGGATGAACGCTTCGAACGGGGTGGGCACGGGGCGGTCGAAGATGTCGCGCCGCCGTGTCCGGTGTTCGACGCGGGCGTTCAATTCTGCCGCCGGGAGGTGGGAGACCCCACTGCGGATCAGGTCCCTCGCGTACGCCTCGGTCTGGAACACCCCTGGGATGTTCAGCATCCGAATGGCGCGGATGTATGTTGCGCGATGCTCCAGTTCGGCCAGATCCAGAAAGCCCGGTGAGAGTATCCCGCGATAGTCGTCCCACCACCCCTTGGTGCGTTCCTCGGCCATGCTCGCCAGTGCGTCGACCAAGTGCTTGTCGCCGGCCGAGTAATGCGCGGCGAGCCGACGGACCCGTTGGTCGCTCACGCCGTAGCGACCGGATTCGATGTGGCTGATCTGGGCGCGTTCGCCGCCCAGGAATGCGGCGGCCTCACTCCCGGACATGCCGGCGCGCTCGCGCAACTTGCGAAGCTCCGCGCCCAACCGCTTCTGCCTGGCGGTCGGATAGCTCCTTGGCGGCATCGGCCTCCCCTTCGTGCGGTACGAGTGTGCCGCCCAACTGTGTCACTGGTCCACCCGTATGGGTGCTACGGCCGTCCCACTGTTGCGCCGTCCCATTGTTGTGCCCTAGCGTCCCGTTCAGTCGGACAGCTCGCTCTGTGCGCCGAAGTGCAGTCACCCACGGGCGAGTTGACGTCGTCTCGGGTCGGCCAATGCCACGGATCGCCGGGACGAGTCGCCGCATCGGAGACCCACTCACGTAGGGAGACCGCGTCATGACCTCCGTAACCGCTTCGCCTCCACCCGCCCCGTACCTCCCCCAACGCGGCGAGCGTTACCGGCTCGTCGTGCCGAACGCCCCCACCGCACCCCGGATCGCGCGGGACTTCCTGGGGACCGTGCTGCGCAACAGCGCGCACCCCGCGCTCATGGACGACGGCCGGTTGTGCGTGAGCGAGGTGGTGTCCAACGCGCACTCCCACACGCGGTCGGTACGCATCCGTGTGGACGTGACGGTGAACCGGCATCAGGTTCTCGTCTACGTCACCGACGACGAGCCCGGACCGCCGCTGAAGCCCGGACCGCTGCCCGGCACCGGGCCGCAGTCGCAGGCGCCTGGTGGAGATCCGCACGCGGAGCACGGGCGGGGGCTGCTCATCGTGGACAGTCTGGCCGGGCGGTGGGGGACCACGACGCACGGCGGGAGTTCGCCGCACGCGAAGACGGTCTGGTTCGTCCTCGTCGAACGGGAGACGTGACGGGGGAAGGGGACAAGGGACGCGGAAGGGGACGGGGCGACGGGGAAGGGGACGGGGCAATGGCGTGATCGTGATGCACCGGAAACGCGTCCCCGGGCCGGCCCCGATCCGTGTCCACCGGCCCCGCCCGTGGCCCCACCGTGCGGGCACCGCGCCGGGGATGGTCCGGGCGGTACGGGGGACATCCCGGCCGGAACGGACGCGCCGGACCCACTCCCCGACGGGGTAAACACACCAGGGCGTGATCCCACCCGCATGGATGACTTGGCGGCCCGATCGGCGATCCGGCCGCCGCGCGTCCGGCCATGATGTGCCGGTACCCACCCCCTCCGCGGTCATCGAGCCCGAGTCCTTCGGGCCGCTGCGGCATGGGCGCAGAACGAGGAGCGACACTTTGTCCGGACAGCAGGGCGAGACGGCGGAGCAGAGCATCGGCGAGTTCACTCTCGCCGGTTCACCGGGTGCCGCGCGTACGGCCGAGGCGGAGGTTCCGCGGCCGGACGAGGAATGGGACCTGCCCCACGGCTTCGCCCGCGTCTACTACGGCGAGGGCAACAGGGGCATCGTGCGGCCGGTGGTCATGGCCGACGGATTCAACCTGGGCAGGAGCGACCTCGACGCGCTCTACCGGGGCCTGGACGGGGACTTCCCCTTCCTCTCCGAACTGCGGCGGCGGGGCAGGGACATCATCCTGCTCGGCTACGACGACCGCGGCGCCTCGATCCTGGAGAACGCCGAGGCGGTCATCGCGGCCGTCCTCCGGACGAGTGCCGAGCAGCTGGGCGATGCCCCCCTGACCGTGGGCGGCTTCAGCATGGGCGGGATCGTCACCCGCTACGCGCTCGCCAAAATGGAATACCAGCGCATGGACCACCGCACGCGGCTCTACTTCTCCTACGACAGTCCTCACCGCGGTGCTGTCATCCCGATCGGGCTCCAGGCGTTCTCGCACTTCATCCCGGTCGCCAACAACTTCGCCCGGCAGATGAACAGTTCGGCCGCGCGGCAGATGCTGTGGCGCCACTACAACAACGAGGACGGCACGGTCCGGATCGACCCGGAGCGCGAGAAGTTCCTGGAGGCGCTCCGGGAGGTCGGCGGGTGGCCGATGACCCCGCTCAAGGTCGCCGTCGCCAACGGCCGGGGTGACGGCACGGGCCTCGATGTCCCGCCCGGCCAGGTGGCCCTGGCGAGCACCGGGAAGCTGGTCTACCCCGGCACCACGTTCTTCACCCAGGCCGAGGGCCACGAGGTGGTCGTCGCGGAGCTGAAGCGCCTCTTCCCCAAGGCCGAGAAGACGATCACGACCAGCGGCTTCCCGGCGCTCGACGGAGCACCGGGCGGCTCGCTGAATTCCTACGGCATCCTCGGCAACATGCTGAAGAAGTTCGGCGCCACCGTGGAGCTGAACCACCCGGACGTCTGCTTCGTCCCCTCCGTCAGCGCGGTGGCCGTCCGTGACATCGACCAGCCGGCGGATCTGTACGCGAACATCGACGAGCTGTCTCCGGAGGAGAGCGAGCTCGACGACTACGTGTGCTCCTCGGAGACCACGGGACACACCGCCATCACCGAGGAGCTGTGCACCTGGCTGATGGACCGGCTGCCGGAGTGACCCGCCGGGGGCTGTCAGCAGGCCGGAGCGTCGGCAGCCCCCGCGGCCCCCGCCTCCTCCAGTCCGCCGAGCGCCTCGGGTAGATCGACGGTGTGCAGTACCCCGAGGCGCTGGGTGGCTCGGGTCAGCGCGACGTACAGGTCGCTCACTCCGTACGCGGCCGGTTCCACGACCAGCACCGTGTCGAACTCCAGCCCCTTCGCCTGCCGCGCGTTCAGCAGCACCACGTCCCGGGTGAGGTCGGGTGCGGGGCCGTGGCCCGCGTCCGGCAGCTCCGCGAGGAGTGAGGTGTGCAGTGCCGCGGGGGCGACGACCGCGACCCTGCCGCCGTCGCGGGCCGCCGCGGCCTCCCGCGCCACCGCTGCGGCGAGGCCGTCCGCGGAGACCCGCAGCGACCAGGGCCGCACCCCGGTGGACCGCACCGATCCGGGCGGCTCGAACGACGGGTCGTGCGACCGCAGGAACCCGGCCGCGACCTCCATGATCTCGGCGGGCGTACGGTAGTTGACCCCGAGCCGTACGTGCTCCCAGCGGTCACCGACGTACGGCTCCAGGATGCGTTCCCAGGAGCCGAGACCCGCCGCTTCGGCGGTCTGCGCCGGGTCGCCGACGAGCGTCATGGAACGCGTGGGAATGCGCCGCATCAGCAGCCGCCAGGCCATCGCGGAGAGTTCCTGGGCCTCGTCGACCACGATGTGGCCGAAGGCCCAGGTCCGGTCCGCCGCCGCCCGCTCGGCCGCGCTGCGGAGGTCGGCCTCCTCGTGCCGTTCGGCCATCCGTTCGGCGTCGATGATGTTGTGTGCCGCGAGGACCTCGGACTCCTCGTCCTCGAACTCGTACGTCTCCGAGCCGGCGGACAGCTCCAGTACGCCCTGTGCGTAGGCGATCCGCTCCTGGCGCTCGGCCTCGGCCGCCGCACGGGCCGCGCTGTCGTCCTCGCCCAGCAGCTCGGCGGCCTCGTCCAGGAGCGGTACGTCGGCCTCGGTCCACTCACCGCCCTGCCGCCGGATCAGCCCGGCCGGTCCGTCGTCGAGGTGGACCGGCTCCGCGAGGAAGTCCGCGAGGAACTCCTGCGGGGTGAGCTGGGGCCACAGCTCGTCGACGGCCGCGTGCACCTCCCGGCTCATCGCGATCTCCTTGCCCATCTGGGCGATGTCGTCCGGGCCCAGGAGATTGGGCCCGCCGAACGGGTCGGCACCGATCCGCTCGGTCAGCTGCGCGGTGAGCGCGTCGATGATGTGGAACGCGAAGACGGGCCTGGCCAGGTTGTGCGGCAGTCCGCTCTCGCGCGCCCGCCAGCGGGCGTCCTCGGCCATGGCCCGGTCCAGCTGGAGCGTCCCGTAGCCGTCGTGGACGATCTCCGTCGCCCGCTCGGGCACGGTCTGCCGGTCCCGCAGGGCCTGCGCCAGCACGTCGGCCATCGCGGCGCTTCCCTTGACCTCGGCGGCGGCCGGGCTGTCGGTGCCGGTGGCGCGCACCCCGGGGAAGAGCTCACCGAGGGTGGCCAGCAGTACGCCGGTCTCGCCCAGGGACGGCAGTACGTCGCCGATGTAGCTCAGGAAGGCCGGGTTCGGGCCGACGATCAGTACGGCGCGGCGGGCCAGCAGTTCCCGGTACTCGTACAGCAGGAACGCCGCCCGGTGCAGCGCGACGACCGTCTTTCCGGTGCCGGGGCCGCCCTCGACGACCATGACGCCCTTGTGGGGTGCCCGGATGATGCGGTCCTGCTCCGCCTGGATGGTCCGGACGATGTCGTGCATCCGTCCCGTGCGGGCCGCGTCGAGCGCGGCGAGCAGGACCTCGTCGGCGTCCGTGCCCTCATGGCCGGTGCGGGTCGGGTCCGCGAGGTCCATCAGTTCGTCGTGGAGCGCGGTGACGGTGCGCCCCTCGGTGGTGATGTGGCGCCTTCGCCGCAGGCCCATCGGGGAATGGCCGGTGGCCAGATAGAAGGGACGCGCCACGTCCGCCCGCCAGTCGATCACCAGAGGCGTACGGGACGTATCGTCCTGCCGAATTCCGATACGTCCGATGTGATGCGTCCGGCCGTCCCGGAAGTCGATGCGCCCGAAACAGAGCCCATTCTCTCCCGAGCGGATCGCACTGAGCAGCCCGGACTGCTCCGCCACCAGCACATCCCGCTCAAGCCGGGCCTGAAGACCGGTCCCGACCTGCACCAGCGCGTCGCGCACCGACGCCTCGGCCTGCTCCCTGAGCTGATCGAGCCGGGCATAGAGGTCGGTGATGAATTGCTGTTCCTGCCGCATTTCCTCGGTTGACAATTCCACTCCTGGCGCGATATGCTTCTGGAAGAAGACTTCTTTTCATGTCTTTCCTCGCGAAGACATGAAGAATTGAATATACGCAGGAACCGGCCCCGGACGCCAATTCATCCGGGGCTTTTTTGTGTGCGGAACCGCTGCTGCGGGGTTACGGGCACGGGCTGCGGGCGGCTCCGGGGCAAGGGCTCCGGACCGGGGTGTCCGACGATCCGAGCGGGGCCGCGCCCACCGGAATGCGGGTGCGGCCCGGCCTCGTACGATCAAAGGCCGAGGATCAAGGAGACGCCGATGGACGGACAGCGGACGGTCGACCGGTCGCGGGCCACCTGGCTCAACCCGCCGCGGGCCTCGGTGGCCCGGGGCGCGGACCTGCTCGTGACCACCCGGGACCGAGGGGACTTCTGGCGCACCACCAGCTACGGCTTCGTGCACGACGACGGGCACGCGCTCCTGACCCCGCTGCCCGGCGGTTCGGCGGTCGAGGTGACGTTCGTGGCGGACTTCGACACCCTGTACGACCAGGCAGGGGTCATGGTCCGGGTGGACGAACGGAACTGGATCAAGGCCGGCATCGAACTGACCGACGGCGTTCCGCATCTGGGGGCCGTGGTCACGCGCGAGGTGTCGGACTGGTCGATGGCGCCGGTCCCGGAGTGGGCCGGGCGAGGGGTGACCGTACGGGCCAGCCGTGCCGGCGACGCCCTCACCGTGCGCGCGCGGTGCGAGGACGGGCCCTGGCGGATGGTCAGGCTGGCCCCGCTGGACCCGGATGCGGTCGCGCTGGCCGGTCCGTTCTGCTGCTCGCCGCAGCGCGAGGGACTGGAGGTCCGCTTCACGGGCTTCACGACGGGGCCGGCGGACAGGTCGCTGCACGGGGAATGAGCCCCGGCGACGGGCAGGGCCCCGGGCATGGCTGAGGGCCGTCACTCCCGAGCGGGGGAGTGACGGCCCTCAGCCGTGTTCAGCGGCGCCCGGTGGGGTGGGACCGGGACGCTTGTGAATCAGAGAACGCGGACCGCGCCGGTCGGCCGGTCGTAGTCCAGGGAGCGCTGCACGGTACCCGTGTTGGAGTTCTGCGCGCCGACGAACTGGCCGCCGCCGATGTAGACCGCGACGTGGTAGGCGCTGCCCGCGCTGCCCCAGTACAGGATGTCGCCCGGCTGAAGGTTGTTCAGGGAGACCTGGGTGCCGAAGGTCGACTGGGCCTGCGAGACGCGCGGCAGGTCGACGCCGACCGTGCGGAACGCGGCCTGGACGAGGCCGGAGCAGTCCCACGAGTTGGGGCCGGTGCCGCCGGGCACGTACGCGTCGCCGACCTGCGCCTTGGCGAACGCGACGACGGCCGCCGCGGAGCCCGTGGCGTTCGACGAGGAGTACGAGGCCGAGTAGGAGGACGCGGAGGAGCCCGAGCCGCCGGAGGAGGCGCTGAGCGTCGTGCGCACGGAGGTGCGGGACGCGCGCTCGGCGGCCTCCGCCTTCTTCTTGGCGGCTGCCTCGGCCTTCTTCTCGGCCTCCGCCTTGCGGACTGCCTCGGCCTTGGCCTTCTTGGCCTTCTTCGCGGCGCTCTCGGCCGCGGCGTCCTCGTTGGCCTGCGTTTCGAGGTCGAGGGCGACCTGCTGCGTGGCCTGTGCGGAAGCGGCGACGGTGGTGGAGAGCCCCGAGGTGATGGTGGGCATCTCGATGGTCTGGGTCACCGGCTCGGCCTGGGCCGGACCGGCGGCGCCTGCGACCGCGATGGTGCTGAGGACGCCACCGGCAACTCCGGCCCGCAGTGCCGTCTTCGAGGCACTCTGGCGGGGCTTCCGGTGGCTGGGTATGTGAGCGGTGAGGGACATGAGTACTAGCGCTATCAGGGCTGTAGGGGTCCCATCAAGAAACGTGTGTTGCGACACAGTTACGTTCGGAATCTGTGAATCCGCTTTCTGAGAGCCTTTATTGACGCCGTAACGGGCAAACCGGGCACGCCTGATCAGGGCTGTGATCATTGACTTTCGGCAATACGCCCGAATTGCCCGGCGCTTACCATCCGTTCACACCGTTGGCCAAGCCCGCTTTCGCTGAAGCGGGGGTGGAGTGGCGCAGGTCACAGCGTGAATCGGCCTCGGCGGGCAACTGCGCGCATGGGTCGCGGGTGCGGGTGCGGCCGGATTCGGGCCGTGGGGCGAGATGACCTATTGGGGCGTCATGTCCGTTCGGTGCGACGGGTGCCGACGTTCGTCCGCGGGGCGCGCCGACCCTCGGGCGCACCCTCGCCGGAACCTCTCGCCGGACCCTCGGCGGCTCCGTCCGGAAGATCGTGAATGCGTGCACATGTCCACATCGCTCCCCGTCCCCCCTCTTCCGGGTGAGTGCCGGGGAGGCGCGATTCCTATATCACCTGGTTCTGTCCATCGCCAATTTGCTTGTACGTGCCGTCGATTGATAGCGCGACACCCCTTTGACCAGGGGTAACACCGCTGAATGTCACGTCTCGTGATCACTCGGCCGCTTCGCGTACGAAGATCACCGCTCATCCGACTTCATGATCCTTCGTCAGGTGGTGGAGATCACAAAGGCGTTGTTGTACCCCGTGTCGCAGATCACAGGATGGCGGGCATAGGATGCGGGGCAGTCGGGCTTGTGAACTGCCTCACATGTGCACGATCTTGGTGAGGTGGCGAGCCGGTCGCCCGATGCGGTCCAACGGTCAAGGACGACTGGAAGGAGCGAGGAGCGTGAATGCCTACGCGCCCATCCTCGTGCTCGGCGCCCTCGGGGCAGGGTTTGCGATCTTCTCCGTGGTCATGGCCACGCTTATCGGCCCCAAGCGGTACAACCGAGCACGGCTCGAAGCGTACGAGTGCGGTATCGAACCCACCCCGACTCCCGCCGGAGGCGGCCGCTTCCCGATCAAGTACTACCTGACGGCGATGCTTTTCATCGTCTTCGACATCGAGATCGTCTTCCTCTATCCCTGGGCGGTCACCTTCGACGCCCTGGGGATCTTCGGGCTCGTGGAGATGCTGCTCTTCGTGCTCACCGTCTTCGTCGCCTACGCGTATGTGTGGCGGCGCGGCGGCCTGGAATGGGACTGAGGGGCTGAGGGGCACACCATGGGACTCGAAGAGAAGCTGCCTAGCGGCTTTGTGCTGACCACTGTCGAGCAGGCCGCCGGCTGGGTGCGGAAGTCCTCCGTCTTCCCGGCCACCTTCGGCCTCGCCTGCTGCGCCATCGAGATGATGACGACCGGCGCGGGCCGTTACGACCTGGCCCGGTTCGGGATGGAGGTCTTCCGCGGATCGCCGCGGCAGGCGGATCTGATGATCGTCGCGGGACGGGTCAGCCAGAAGATGGCGCCCGTCCTGCGGCAGGTCTACGACCAGATGCCCAACCCGAAGTGGGTGATCTCCATGGGGGTTTGCGCATCATCGGGCGGGATGTTCAACAATTACGCCATTGTTCAGGGTGTTGACCACATTGTTCCGGTTGATATCTATTTGCCGGGGTGCCCGCCGCGCCCCGAGATGCTGATCGACGCCATTCTCAAGCTCCACCAGAAGATCCAGGGCTCCAAGCTCGGGGTCAACGCGGAGGAGGCCGCCCGCGAGGCGGAGGAGGCGGCGCTCAAGGCGCTCCCCCTGATCGAGATGAAGGGGCTGCTGCGGTGACCGACGACCAGAACGGCGCCAACGGCAACGGCGTCCCCGCACCCCGCGAGCAGGCCGAGGTCATCCGCGTACGCAAGGGCATGTTCGGCGCGAACAACGGCGGCGACACCTCCGGCTACGGCGGCCTCGTCCGTACCGTGGCCCTGCCCGGCGCCTCCTCGCGCCCGTACGGCGGCTGGTTCGACGAGGTGGCCGACGAACTCGAAGGCGCCCTGGACGAACAGGGACTGCTTCCCGAGAACGCCATCGAGAAGACCGTCGTCGACCGCGCGGAACTCACCTTCCACATCGCCCGCGAGCATCTGCTCCAGGTCGCCCGCACCCTGCGCGACGACCCCGCGCTGCGCTTCGAGCTCTGTACGGGAGTCAGCGGCGTCCACTTCCTCGGTGACAAGGGCCGCGAACTGCACGCCGTCTACCACCTGCGGTCCCTCACCCACGGCCGGCTCATCCGGCTGGAGGTGTCCGCCCCGGACAGCGACCCGCACATCCCGTCCCTCGTCGAGGTCTACCCGACCAACGACTGGCACGAGCGCGAGACCTACGACTTCTTCGGGCTCGTCTTCGACGGGCATCCCGCCCTCACCCGGATCATGATGCCGGACGACTGGCAGGGCTTCCCGCAGCGCAAGGACTACCCGCTCGGCGGCATCCCCGTCGAGTACAAGGGCGCCCAGATCCCGGCTCCGGACCAGCGGAGGTCGTACTCCTGATGACCACTCCCCACGCAACGCCCCGTGCCACGACCGAGGGGACTGTATATACAGTCACCGGCGGAGACTGGGACGAAGTCGTCGAGTCGGCCGTCAAGTCCGACGACGAGCGCATCATCGTCAACATGGGCCCCCAGCACCCGTCCACGCACGGCGTGCTGCGGCTGATCCTGGAGATCGACGGCGAGACCGTCACCGAAGCCCGCTGCGGCATCGGCTACCTCCACACCGGCATCGAGAAGAACCTCGAATTCCGGAACTGGACCCAGGGCACCACGTTCGTCACGCGCATGGACTATCTGACGCCGTTCTTCAACGAGACGGCGTACTGCCTCGGCGTCGAGAAGCTGCTCGGCATCGAGGACCAGATCCCCGACCGGGCCACGGTCCTGCGCGTCCTGCTGATGGAGCTCAACCGCCTCTCCTCGCACCTGGTCTGCATCGCGACCGGCGGCATGGAGCTCGGTGCCACCACGATCATGATCTACGGCTTCCGCGATCGTGAACTGGTTCTCGATCTCTTCGAGCTGATCACCGGCCTCCGGATGAACCACGCGTTCGTCCGTCCCGGCGGACTCGCCCAGGACCTGCCCCCGGGCGCGGTCGACCACCTGCGCGCGTTCATCAAGACCATGAAGAAGAACCTGCCGGAGTACGACAAGCTCGCCACCGGCAACCCCATCTTCAAGGCCCGTATGCAGGACGTCGGCTACCTCGACCTGGCCGGCTGCATGGCGCTCGGCGCCACCGGGCCGGTGCTGCGCTCCGCCGGGCTCCCGCACGACCTGCGCAAGACCGACCCGTACTGCGGCTACGAGAACTACGAGTTCGACGTGCCCACCGCGGACACCTGCGACTCCTACGGCCGCTTCCTCATCCGCCTGGAGGAGATGCGGCAGTCGCTCAGGATCGTCGAGCAGTGCCTGGACCGGCTGGAGCCGGGCCCGGTCATGGTCGCCGACAAGAAGATCGCCTGGCCCGCGCAGCTCGCGCTCGGGCCGGACGGACTCGGCAACTCGCTCGACCACATCAAGAAGATCATGGGCACCTCCATGGAGGCCCTGATCCACCACTTCAAGCTGGTGACCGAGGGCTTCCGGGTCCCGGCCGGGCAGGCGTACACCGCGGTCGAGTCGCCCAAGGGTGAACTCGGTGTGCATGTCGTCTCGGACGGCGGCACCCGCCCCTACCGGGTCCACTTCCGCGACCCGTCCTTCACCAACCTGCAAGCCATGGCGGCGATGTGCGAGGGCGGCCAGGTCGCCGATGTCATCGTCGCCGTCGCGTCCATCGACCCCGTGATGGGAGGCGTCGACCGGTGACCGCAAACCAAGAGGTCAGTCTGGGGATGCCGCAGCTCCCCGCCCCCGCCTACCCGGCCGACGTGCGCGCCCGGCTCGAAGCGGACGCGAAGGAGGTGATCGCCCGCTACCCCGACAGCCGCTCCGCGCTGCTGCCGCTCCTCCACCTGGTGCAGGCCGAGGAAGGGTACGTCTCCCGTACGGGCATGGCCTTCTGCGCCGAACTGCTCGGCCTCACCACCGCCGAGGTCACCGCGGTCGCGACCTTCTACACCATGTACCGGCGCAGGCCCAGCGGTGAGTACCAGGTCGGCGTCTGCACCAACACCCTGTGCGCCGTCATGGGCGGCGACGCCATCTTCGACCGGCTGAAGGACCACCTCGGGGTCGGCAACGACGAGACCACCGAGGACGGCAAGGTCACGCTCGAACACATCGAGTGCAACGCGGCCTGCGACTTCGCCCCCGTCGTGATGGTCAACTGGGAGTTCTTCGACAACCAGACGCCCGAGAGCGCGACTCGGCTCGTCGACGACCTGATCGCCGGACGCACCGTCGAACCCACCCGCGGCGCCCCGCTCTGCTCGTACAAGGAGACGTCGCGCATCCTGGCCGGCTTTCCCGACGAGCGCCCGGGAGCCGTCGGCGCGAGCGGCGGCGCGGGCCCCGCCTCGCTGATCGGGCTCAGGCTCGCCAAGGGCGAGGCCGCCCCGCAGGCCCGGGTCGTCTCGCCGCGCGGCGAGACGCACGGCGGCGCCCCCGGCGGCGCGCAGCCCCACGACGCCTCGCCGTCCGAGCACCTCAGCTCTCATGACGCACCACAGCAGACCTCGGCCTCCGACCCGGAGCACCCGGCCGGGCCCGCAGCCGAGGAGGGGGAGTGATGACCTTGGCCGCCGAGATCAACGAGAACGGGACCAGCCCCGAGAAGCTGCTCTCGCCCGTACTCTCCGCCTTCTGGGACGAGCCCGAGTCCTGGACGCTGGACACCTACCTGCGCCACGACGGGTATCAGGGACTGCGCAAGGCGCTGGCCATGTCGCCCGACGACCTCATCGCGTACGTCAAGGACTCCGGTCTGCGCGGACGCGGCGGCGCGGGCTTCCCCACCGGGATGAAGTGGCAGTTCATCCCGCAGGGCGACGGCAAGCCGCACTACCTGGTCGTCAACGCCGACGAGTCGGAGCCCGGGACCTGCAAGGACATCCCGCTCCTCTTCGCCAACCCGCACAGCCTCATCGAGGGCATGGTGATCGCCTGCTACGCGATCCGCTCCTCGCACGCCTTCATCTATCTGCGCGGTGAAGTGGTCCCCGTGCTGCGGCGCCTGCACGAGGCCGTGCGCGAGGCCTACGAGGCGGGGTATCTGGGGAAGGACATCCTGGGTTCGGGTCTCGACCTGGAACTCACGGTGCACGCGGGTGCCGGCGCGTACATCTGCGGTGAGGAAACCGCGCTGCTCGACTCGCTCGAAGGACGGCGTGGCCAGCCCCGGCTGCGTCCCCCCTTCCCCGCCGTCGCCGGTCTGTACGCCTGCCCCACCGTGGTGAACAACGTCGAGTCCATCGCCTCGGTTCCCGCGATCCTGAACAAGGGCAAGGACTGGTTCAAGTCGATGGGCAGCGAGAAGTCCCCGGGCTTCACGCTGTACTCGCTGAGCGGGCACGTCACCAGTCCCGGCCAGTACGAGGCCCCGCTCGGCATCACCCTGCGTCAGCTGCTCGACATGAGCGGCGGCATCCGGGCCGGTCACCGCCTGAAGTTCTGGACCCCGGGCGGCTCCTCCACCCCGATGTTCACCGACGAACACCTCGACGTCCCCCTGGACTACGAGGGCGTCGGCGCCGCCGGGTCGATGCTCGGCACCAAGGCGCTCCAGTGCTTCGACGAGACGACCTGTGTCGTACGGGCCGTCACCCGGTGGACCGAGTTCTACGCCCATGAGTCCTGCGGCAAGTGCACACCCTGCCGCGAGGGCACGTACTGGCTCGTCCAGCTGCTGCGCGACATCGAGGCCGGCAAGGGCCGGATGTCCGACCTCGACAAGCTCAACGACATCGCCGACAACATCAACGGCAAGTCCTTCTGCGCCCTCGGCGACGGCGCCGCCTCGCCGATCTTCTCCTCGCTGAAGTACTTCCGCGAGGAGTACGAGCAGCACATCACGGGCAAGGGCTGCCCCTTCGATCCCGCCAAGTCGACCGTCTGGGCCGACGACAAGAACACTCACCGGGGGGTGAACGCATGACAGTCACCACGAGTGCGCCCTCCGGGGGCGGCGAGGCGGCTCTCCCGCCCGAGGACCTTGTCACGCTGACCATCGACGGCATCGAGATCAGCGTCCCCAAGGGCACCCTGGTCATCCGGGCGGCCGAGCTCCTCGGCATCGAGATCCCGCGCTTCTGCGACCACCCGCTCCTCGACCCGGCCGGCGCCTGCCGCCAGTGCATCGTCGAGGTCGAGGGCCAGCGCAAGCCGATGGCGTCCTGCACCATCACGTGCACCGACGGCATGGTCGTGAAGTCGCAGATCTCCTCGCCGGTCGCGGAGAAGGCCCAGAAGGGGGTGATGGAGCTCCTGCTCATCAACCACCCGCTGGACTGCCCCGTCTGCGACAAGGGCGGCGAGTGCCCGCTCCAGAACCAGGCGATGTCGCACGGCGACAGCGACTCCCGCTTCGACGGCAGGAAGCGCACCTTCGAGAAGCCCGTCCCGATCTCCACCCAGGTACTGCTGGACCGTGAGCGGTGCGTGCTCTGCGCGCGCTGCACCCGGTTCTCCAACCAGGTGGCGGGCGACCCGATGATCGAGCTGATCGAGCGAGGCGCGCTCCAGCAGGTCGGCACCGGGCAGGGCGACCCGTTCGAGTCGTACTTCTCCGGCAACACCATCCAGATCTGCCCGGTCGGCGCGCTGACCTCGGCGGCGTACCGGTTCCGCTCCCGCCCCTTCGACCTGGTGTCGACGCCCTCGGTGTGCGAGCACTGCGCGGGCGGCTGCGCGACCCGTACCGATCACCGGCGCGGCAAGGTCATGCGGCGCCTCGCGGCCAACGAGCCCGAGGTCAACGAGGAATGGCTCTGCGACAAGGGGCGGTTCGGCTTCCGTTACGCCCAGCAGCGCGACCGGCTCACCCACCCGCTCGTGCGCAACGCGGACGGTGTGCTGGAACCGGCGGGCTGGCCCGAGGCGCTGGCCGCCGCGGCCGCCGGTCTCGGCGCCGCGCGCGGCAGGACCGGGGTCCTGACCGGCGGCCGGCTGACCGTCGAGGACGCCTACGCCTACAGCAAGTTCGCCCGGGTGGCCCTCGACACCAACGACATCGACTTCCGGGCCCGTGTCCACAGCAGCGAGGAGGCCGACTTCCTGGCCGCCCGTGTCGCCGGACGCGGACGCGACCTGGACGGCGACGGGGTCACGTACACCTCGCTGGAGAAGGCCCCGGCCGTGCTGCTGGCCGGGTTCGAGTCCGAGGAGGAGGCCCCCGGAGTCTTCCTGCGGCTGCGCAAGGCGCACCGCAAGCACGGCCAGCGCACCTTCGCCCTCGCCTCGCACGCCTCACGCGGTCTGGAGAAGACGGGCGGCACGCTGCTTCCCGCCGCCCCCGGTACCGAGACCGAATGGCTGGACGCGCTCGCGGGCGGGGTCGGGCTGGACGGCGAAGGTTCCGCGGCGGCCGAGGCGCTGCGCGGTGAGGGCTCCGTGATCGTGGTGGGCGAGCGGCTGGCGGGGGTACCCGGTGCGCTGAGCGCCGCCGTACGGACCGCTGCCGCGACCGGCGCCGCGCTCGTGTGGATCCCGCGCCGGGCCGGCGAGCGCGGTGCGGTGGAGGCGGGCGCGGTCCCGTCGCTGCTGCCCGGTGGACGCCCGGCCACCGACCCGCGGGCCAGGGACGAGGTGGCCCGCGCCTGGGGCGTCGCCGAACTCCCCGCCCGCTACGGCCGCGACACCGGCCAGATCGTGGAGGCGGCGGCCACCGGCGAACTGGGCGCACTGCTCGTCGCCGGTGTCGGGGTCACCGACCTGCCCGACCCGGAGCGCGCCCTTCAGGCGCTGGACCGGGTCGGCTTCCTGGTCTCGCTGGAGCTGCGGCCCAGCGAGGTCACGGAGCGGGCGGACGTGGTCCTCCCGGTCGCCGCGGTGGCCGAGAAGCCCGGCACCTTCCTCAACTGGGAGGGCAGGGCCCGGCTGTTCGAGGCGGCGCTGAAGCCCGAGCAGATGCCCCGGACGCTCTGCCCGAGCGATGCCCGGGTGCTGCACATGCTCGCCGACGCCATGGACGTACATCTCGCACTGCCCGACCTGAAGTCGGCCCGGCGCGAGCTGGACCGGCTCGGCGGGGGGCAGGGCGGTCACGCCCAGGACCCGAGGGAGCCGGCGCAGCCGCTGCCCCGGCCCGGCGACGGCGAGGCGGTCCTCGCGGGCCACCGGATGCTGCTGGACCTGGGCAGCCTCCAGGAGGGCGACACGGCGCTGGCCGGGACCCGGCACGCGGCCGTCGCCCGGCTCTCGGCCACCACGGCGGCCGAGTCCGGGGTGAAGGACGGCGACCTGCTGGCCGTCACCGGACCCACCGGCACCGTCGAACTTCCCCTGAAGGTCACCGACATGCCGGACCGGGTGGTCTGGGTGCCGCTGAACTCCGTCGGGCGAGGCATCCCCGGTGACACCGGCGCACGCCCCGGCGGCCTGGTGCGGATCGGCCCCGCCGCCGCACCCGGTGCTCCCGTCGAACCATCGGAGGTACGAGCGTGACTGGCCTCGCCGCACTCGCGACGGCACCGCACGGTGCCCCTCTCGCCGCCGAGGATCTCTCGATGTTCGGCACCGACCCCTGGTGGCTCGTCGTCATCAAGGCGGTCTTCTGCTTCGCGTTCCTGATGGTGACCGTGCTGTTCTCCATCGTGTGGGAGCGCAAGGTCGTCGCCTGGATGCAGCTGCGCATCGGGCCCAACCGGCACGGACCCTGGGGCATGCTCCAGTCGCTCGCCGACGGCGTCAAACTGATGCTGAAGGAAGACGTCATCGTCAAGCGGGCGGACAAGGTCGTCTACGTCCTCGCGCCGATCGTCGCGGCCATTCCGGCGTTCATGGCGATCGCCGTGATCCCGTTCGGCCCGTCCGGCAACGAGGTCTCGATCTTCGGCCACCGTACGACGATGCAGCTGACCGACCTGCCGATCGCGATGCTGTACATCCTCGCGGTCGCCTCGGTCGGCATCTACGGCATCGTGCTGGCGGGCTGGTCCTCCGGATCGACGTACCCGCTGCTCGGCGGGCTCCGGTCCTGCGCCCAGATGATCAGCTACGAGATCGCGATGGGTGCCGCGTTCGCCTCGGTCTTCCTCTACTCCGGGTCGATGTCGACATCGAAGATCGTGGAGGCGCAGGAGGACCGCTGGTTCATCATCCTGCTGCCGGTCTCCTTCATCATCTACATCGTCACGATGGTCGGCGAGACGAACCGCGCCCCGTTCGACATGCCGGAGTCCGAGGGCGACCTCGTCGGCGGCTTCAACACCGAGTACTCGTCGATCAAGTTCGCGATGTTCATGCTGGCCGAGTACGTCAACATGGTCACCGTCTCCGCGGTCTCCGTGACCCTCTTCCTCGGCGGCTGGCGGGCTCCGTACCCGATCAGCACCTTCTGGGAGGGCGCGAACCACGGCTGGTGGCCGATGCTCTGGTTCGTCATCAAGGTCCAGCTGCTGCTGTTCTTCTTCATCTGGCTGCGCGGCACGCTGCCCCGTGTCCGCTACGACCAGCTGATGAAGCTCGGCTGGAAGGTCCTGATCCCGGTCTCCGTGGTCTGGCTGATGCTCGTCGCCACGGTCCGCGCGCTGCGCAACGAGGGCTACGACTTCTCCCGGATCGTGCTGTACGTCGCCGGGGCCGTGATCGCGGTCCTGCTGATCTCCTTCGTCGTCGACATCTTCCGCGACCGCAAGGCGAAGGCCGAGGAGGCGGCGGCCGGACCGGAGCCCGCGTTCGACCCGATGGCGGGCGGATTCCCGGTGCCGCCGCTGCCCGGACAGACCCTGCCGACCGTGCCGCGCCGCAGGCCACGACGCGAGCGGGAGCTCGTTGTCAGTGGTGGGCCGGATACTCAGAGTGACGGAAATGCGAGTGACGGAAAGGAGGCTGACGGTGTCTGAGTCATCAGAGCCCAGGGGTTCGAGCGAACCCACAGGGTCCTCGGGGTCCTCGGGGGACAAGTTCCAGAACCCCGTGGCCGGCTTCGGTGTGACCTTCAAGGCCATGTTCAAGAAGCGGCTGACCGAGCAGTACCCGGAAACGCAGAAGGTGACCGCGCCCCGCTTCCACGGCCGCCACCAGCTCAACCGTCATCCGGACGGCCTGGAGAAGTGCATCGGCTGCGAGCTGTGCGCCTGGGCGTGTCCGGCGGACGCCATCTACGTGGAGGGCGCGGACAACACCGAGGAGGAGCGCTACTCCCCCGGGGAGCGCTACGGCCGCGTCTACCAGATCAACTACGCGCGCTGCATCCTCTGCGGACTGTGCATCGAGGCCTGCCCGACCAGGGCGCTGACGATGACGAACGAGTTCGAGCTCGCCAACACCACCCGCGAGAGCCTCATCTACACCAAGGACGAGCTCCTCGCGGGGCTGGAGGAAGGCATGGTCGACAGCCCGCACGCGATCTTCCCGGGCATGGACGAACAGGACTACTACCGCGGCCTGGTGACCGAGGCCGCCCCCGGTACGGAGCGCCAGCGCGCCGTGTCCAAGGGCGAGGACGGGAAGTCCTCGGAGTCCGCCGAATCCGCCGACGGCGGAGTCGGCCGGCAGGACAAGGCGGTGGACGCATGACCGGCCTGGCAGCGGTGGCCTCGACCACCTCGACCGGCGAGGCCGTCCAGTTCTGGGTGCTGGGCACCGTCGCCGTGATCGGCGCGCTGTCCACCGTCCTGATGAAGAAGGCCGTGCACAGCGCTCTCTCGCTCGCCGGGACCATGATCGTCCTGGCCGTCTTCTACCTCGCCAACGGCGCGTACTTCCTGGGCATCGTCCAGGTCGTCGTCTACACCGGCGCGATCATGATGCTGTTCCTCTTCGTGGTCATGCTCGTCGGTGTCACGGCCGCGGACTCGCTCAAGGAAACCCTCAAGGGGCAGCGCTGGCTGGCCGCGGGCTGCGGACTCGGCTTCGGTGTCCTGCTCGTCGCGGGCATCGGCAACGCCTCCCTGAACAGTTTCAACGGGCTCGGCGCCGCCAACGCCAAGCACGGCGGGAATGTCGAGGGGCTCGCCAACCTGATCTTCACGAAGTACGTCTTCGCGTTCGAGATCACCGGCGCCCTGCTGATCACCGCGACCGTCGGCGCGATGGTGCTCACCCACCGCGAGCGCACCGAACGGGCCAAGAGCCAGCGGGAGATGTCCGAGGAGCGCGTGCGCAGCAGCCAGCTCCCGCCGCTGCCCGCCCCCGGCGTCTACGCCCGGCACAACGCGGTGGACATCGCCGGTCTGCTCCCGGACGGCACCCCGTCCGAGCTCACCGTCATGCGGACGCTGCGCGAGCGCGGCCAGATCCGCGATGTGTCGCACGAGGCGCTCGCCGACCTCAAGGCGCTGGAGCAGCGCTCGGAGGAACGGCTCGGCCGTGACAACGAAGAAGAGGAGGTCGCCAAGTGAATCCGGTCAACTACCTCTACCTCGCGGCCCTGTTGTTCACCATCGGCGCGTCCGGGGTGCTGATCAGGCGGAACGCGATCGTGGTGTTCATGTGTGTGGAGCTGATGCTCAACGCGTGCAACCTCGCGTTCGTCACGTTCTCCCGGATGCACGGCAATCTCGACGGGCAGATCGTCGCGTTCTTCACGATGGTCGTCGCCGCCGCGGAAGTCGTCGTCGGGCTCGCGATCATCGTGTCGCTGTTCCGCTCCCGCCACTCGGCCTCGGTCGACGACGCCAGCCTGATGAAGCTGTAAGGGGTCGGAAATCGTGGAGAACCTGATTGCGCTGCTCGTCGCGGCGCCCCTGCTCGGAGCGGCGGTGCTGCTGTGCGGCGGCCGTCGGCTGGACCGCGCCGGACACTGGCTCGGCACACTGCTCGCCGCCGCCTCGTTCGTCGTCGGAGTCGTACTCTTCCTCGACATGCTGGGCAAGGGGGCCGAGGACCGGGCCCTGCACCAGAAGCTGTTCAGCTGGATTCCGGTCGAGGGCTTCCAGGCCGACATCGCCTTCCAGCTCGACCAGCTGTCGATGACGTTCGTGCTGCTGATCACGGGTGTGGGCACGCTGATCCACATCTACTCCATCGGCTACATGGAGCACGACGAGCGCAGGCGCCGCTTCTTCGGCTATCTGAACCTGTTCCTCGCGGCGATGCTCGTGCTCGTCATCGCCGACAACTACCTGCTGCTGTACGTCGGGTGGGAGGGCGTCGGCCTGGCGTCGTACCTGCTGATCGGTTTCTGGCAGCACAAGCCCAGCGCGGCCACCGCCGCCAAGAAGGCCTTCCTGGTCAACCGGGTCGGCGACATGGGCCTGTCGATCGCCATCATGCTGATGTTCACCACCTTCGGCACCTTCACCTTCGGCCCGGTGCTGGAGGCGACCGGTGAGACGAGCCAGGGCAAGCTGACGGCCATCGGCCTGATGCTGCTGCTCGCCGCCTGCGGCAAGTCGGCCCAGGTGCCGCTCCAGTCGTGGCTCGGTGACGCGATGGAGGGCCCGACCCCGGTCTCCGCCCTCATCCACGCCGCCACCATGGTGACCGCGGGTGTCTATCTCATCGTCAGGTCCGGCGCGATCTTCAACGAGGCCCCGGACGCGCAGATGGTCGTCGTCATCGTCGGTGCCGTCACGCTCCTGTTCGGTGCGATCGTCGGTTGCGCGAAGGACGACATCAAGAAGGCGCTCGCCGGCTCGACGATGTCGCAGATCGGCTACATGATCCTGGCCGCGGGCCTCGGCCCCATCGGCTACGTCTTCGCGATCATGCACCTGGTGACGCACGGCTTCTTCAAGGCCGGGCTCTTCCTCGGTGCCGGTTCGGTCATGCACGGCATGAACGACGAGGTCGACATGCGCAAGTACGGCGGCCTGCGGAAGTACATGCCGGTCACCTTCATCACCTTCGGACTCGGCTATCTCGCGATCATCGGCTTCCCCGGTCTGTCCGGCTTCTTCTCCAAGGACAAGATCATCGAGGCGGCCTTCGCCAAGGGCGGCACGGAGGGCTGGATCCTGGGCTCGGTCGCCCTGCTGGGCGCCGCGATCACCGCGTTCTACATGACCCGTGTGATGCTGCTGACGTTCTTCGGCGAGAAGCGCTGGCAGCCGGACGCCGAAGGGCACGAGCCGCACCCGCACGAGTCCCCGAAGTCGATGACGATCCCCATGATCGTGCTGGCCTTCGGTTCGGTCTTCGCCGGTGGCTTCTTCTCCATCGGCGACCGGTTCATGCACTGGCTGGAGCCCGTCACCGGACACGACCACGGCCATGCCCCGGTCAGCGCGGCCACCGTCACCGGCGCCACCATGGTGGTCCTGGTCATCGGTGTCGCCATCGCCTGGCTGATGTACGGGCGCAAGCCCGTCCCCGTCGTCGCCCCGCGCGGCTCGCTGCTCACCCGGGCCGCCCGCCGCGACCTGCTCCAGGACGACTTCAACCATGTGGTCCTGGTCCGCGGCGGCGAGCACCTCACCCGCTCCCTGGTCTATGTCGACCACACCCTGGTCGACGGTGTCGTCAACGGCACGGCCGCCTCGGTCGGCGGGCTCTCCGGCCGGCTGCGCAAGCTGCAGAACGGCTACGCCCGCTCCTACGCGGTCTCGATGTTCGGCGGTACGGCCGTGCTCATCGCCGCAACCCTGCTGATGAGGGCGGTCTGATCACCATGTCCTTTCCTCTCCTGACAGCGACGGCCGCGCTCCCGGCGATCGGTGCGATCGTCACCGCCGCCGTCCCGGCCGCGCGGCGCACCGCCGCCAAATGGCTCGCGCTGCTCTTCTCGCTGGGCACGTTCGTCCTGGCGGCCATCGTCTTCCTCCGCTTCGAACCCGGCGGCGAGCGCTACCAGCTCACCGAATCGCACGCCTGGATCGCCGACTTCGGGGTCCGGTACGAACTGGGCGTGGACGGCATCGGGGTGGCGCTCCTCGCGCTCACCGCCCTGCTGATCCCCTTCGTCATCCTGGCCGGCTGGAACGACGCCGACCCCCTGGAGACGCGCTCCTCGCGCTGGCGGCCCACCCAGGGCTTCTTCGCCCTGATCCTGATGGTCGAAGCGATGGTGATCCTCTCCTTCGAGGCCACCGACGTCTTCCTCTTCTACATCCTGTTCGAAGCCATGCTCATCCCGATGTACTTCCTCATCGGCGGCTTCGGGGACCGGGCCCACGCCGGCAGCGACGAGAACGCGGCGACGCAACGCTCGTACGCCGCGGTGAAGTTCCTCCTCTACAACCTGGCCGGCGGCCTGATCATGCTGGCCGCGGTCATCGGCCTGTACGTCGTCGCGGGGAGCTTCTCGCTCTCCGAGATCGCCGAGGCGCGGGCCAACGGCTCGCTGGAGATGGCGACCAGCACCGAACGGTGGCTGTTCCTCGGGTTCTTCTTCGCCTTCGCGGTGAAGGCCCCGCTGTGGCCGCTGCACACCTGGCTGCCCAACGCGATGGGCGAGGCGACCGCGCCGGTCGCCGTGCTGATCACCGCGATCGTCGACAAGGTCGGCACGTTCGCGATGCTCCGCTTCTGCCTCCAGCTCTTCCCGGAGGCCAGCAAGTGGGCGACGCCCGTCGTCCTCGTCCTGGCGCTGATCTCCATCGTGTACGGGGCGCTGCTCGCGGTCGGCCAGCGCGACATCAAGCGGCTGATCGCCTACGCCTCGATCTCGCACTTCGGCTTCATCATCCTGGGCATCTTCGCGATGACCAGTCAGGGCCAGTCGGGCGCCACGCTCTACATGGTCAACCACGGCATCTCGACGGCCGCGCTGCTGCTGGTCGCCGGGTTCCTGATCACCCGGCGCGGCTCGCGGCTCATCGCGGACTACGGCGGGGTGCAGAAGGTGGCACCCGTGCTGGCCGGGACCTTCCTGATCGGCGGTCTGGCCACGCTCTCGCTGCCCGGCCTCGCCCCGTTCGTCAGCGAGTTCCTGGTGCTGGTCGGCACGTTCAGCGCGTATCCGGTGGCGGGCATCGTCGCCACCTCCGGCATCGTGCTCGCCGCGCTCTACGTCCTGGTCCTCTACCAGCGCACCATGACCGGCCCGGTCAAGGCCTCGGTCCAGGGGATGCCGGACCTCAAGGCGCGGGAGCTCGTGGTGGCTCTCCCGCTGATCGCGCTGCTGGTCCTCCTGGGGGTCTTCCCGAAGCCGCTCACCGAGGTCGTCAACCCCGCGGTGCAGCACACCATGCATGACGTACAGAAGAAGGACCCCCAGCCCGAGGTGGAGGCCGCCAAGTGAGCGCAACAGCTGTCCACAGCCTGTGGACGACGGCGGGCGGGTGGACGACGGCCGCCGCGGACCAGACGTTCAAGGCGCCGACCATCGAGTACGGCCAACTGGCGCCGGTACTGATCGTGATCGGCGCCGCCGTCCTCGGCATCCTGGTCGAGGCATTCGTGCCGCGCCGGGCCCGCTACTACACGCAGGTCTTCCTGACCGTCGTGGCCCTCGCCGCCTCGTTCGCCGCGGTCGTGGCCCTCGCGGCCGACGGGTACGCCTCCGAGCCGCACCTCGCGGCCATGAAGGCCATCGCGATCGACGGCCCCACGCTGTTCCTCCAGGGCACCATCCTGCTGGTCTCGGTGGTGGCGGTCTTCACCTTCGCCGAGCGCCGGCTGGACCCCGAGTCGCACGGCAACCGGGTCGACTCCTTCGTCGCACAGGCCGGCGCCGTACCGGGCAGTGACGGCGAGAAGGCCGCGGTCAGGGCCGGTTTCACCACGACCGAGGTCTTCCCGCTGGTCCTCTTCTGCATCGCGGGCATGCTGGTCTTCCCGGCAGCCAACGATCTGCTGACCCTCTTCATCGCCCTCGAAGTCTTCTCGCTCCCGCTCTACCTCCTGTGCGCCCTCGCCCGCCGCAAGCGGCTGATGTCGCAGGAGGCCGCGGTGAAGTACTTCCTGCTCGGCGCGTTCTCCTCGGCGTTCTTCCTGTTCGGGATCGCCCTGCTGTACGGGTACGCGGGCTCCCTCTCGTACGCCCGGATCGCCGAGGTGGTCGACGGCTCCGTCCTGGAGATCGACCCGGCCCTCGCCGACACCATGGGCAACGACGTGCTGCTGCTCATCGGCGGCGCGATGGTCCTGACCGGACTGCTCTTCAAGGTCGGCGCGGTCCCGTTCCACATGTGGACCCCGGACGTCTACCAGGGTGCCCCGACGCCGGTCACCGGTTTCATGGCCGCGGCCACGAAGGTCGCCGCGTTCGGTGCGCTGCTGCGCCTGATGTACGTGGTGCTGCCGGGGCTCACCTGGGACTGGCGCCCGGTCATGTGGGGCGTGGCCATCCTCACGATGCTGGGCGGGGCGATCGTCGCGATCACCCAGACCGACATCAAGCGGATGCTGGCCTACTCCTCGGTCGCGCACGCGGGCTTCATCCTCTCGGGTGTCATCGCGACCAACCCGAACGGCATCTCCTCGGTCCTCTTCTACCTCGCCGCGTACTCCTTCGTGACGGTCGGCGCCTTCGCCGTCGTCACCCTGGTCCGCGACGCGGGCGGCGAGGCCACGCACCTGTCCAAGTGGGCCGGGCTCGGCCGGCGCTCGCCGCTGGTCGCCGCGGTCTTCGCGGTGTTCCTGCTGGCCTTCGCCGGTATCCCGCTGACCTCGGGCTTCTCCGGGAAGTTCGCGGTCTTCAAGGCGGCGGCGGAGAGCGGCGCGGGCGCGCTGGTCGTGGTCGGTGTGATCTCCTCGGCCATCGCCGCGTTCTTCTACATCCGGGTCATCGTCCTGATGTTCTTCAGCGAGCCGAAGGCGGACGGCCCGACGGTCGCCGTCCCGTCCCCGCTGACGATGACGACGATCGGTGTCGGTGTCGCGGTCACGCTGGTGCTGGGCCTGGCCCCGCAGTACTTCCTGGACCTGGCCGGTCAGGCGGGAGTGTTCGCGCGGTAGGCGGCGAGCGGCAGGCCGTCACCGACCCACCCGCCGGGCGGGCCCGATTTCCGGGCCCGTCCGGCGTTGTCACCGGGGGCGCCTATCGTGGCAGGGGACGGTGCGGGCGTAGCGCGACGGAACCCAGGGACAGAGCGATGAGCGGAACGGGCATGACCATGGATGTGACCGAGAGCGATGCGCAACGCACACTGCATCGCGTATTCGGATACGAATCGTTCCGCGGTGAGCAGGGCGCGGTCATCGAGCATGTGGTGGCGGGCGGCGACGCGGTCGTGCTCATGCCGACCGGCGGTGGCAAGTCCCTCTGCTACCAGATCCCGGCGCTGGTCAGGCCCGGCACCGGCATCGTGGTCTCGCCGCTGATCGCCCTCATGCAGGACCAGGTGGACGCCCTGCGGGCGCTCGGGGTGCGGGCCGGCTTCGTCAACTCCACCCAGGACCTCGACGAGCGCCGCTCGATGGAGGCCCAGTTCCTCGCCGGCGAACTCGACCTGCTGTACCTGGCCCCGGAGCGGCTGCGCCTGGACTCCACGCTCTCCCTGCTCGCCCGCGGCGAGATCTCCGTCTTCGCGATCGACGAGGCGCACTGTGTGGCCCAGTGGGGCCACGACTTCCGCCCCGACTACCTGGCCCTGTCCGTGCTCGGCGAGCGCTGGCCGGACGTTCCGCGGATCGCGCTGACGGCGACCGCGACCGACGCCACCCACCGGGAGATCACCCAGCGGCTGGGGATGCCCGACGCCAAGCACTTCGTCGCCAGCTTCGACCGGCCCAACATCCAGTACCGCGTCGTACCGAAGGCCGACCCGAAGAAGCAGCTGCTCACCTTCCTGAAGGAGGAGCACGACGGGGACGCGGGCATCGTCTACTGCCTGTCGCGCAACTCGACCGAGAAGACCGCCGAGTATCTCTGCCGCAACGGCATCGAGGCCGTGCCGTACCACGCGGGACTGGACGCCGGGACGCGCGCCGTCCACCAGGCGCGCTTCCTGCGCGAGGAGGGCCTGGTCGTCGTCGCGACCATCGCCTTCGGCATGGGCATCGACAAGCCGGACGTGCGCTTCGTCGCCCACCTCGACCTGCCGAAGTCCGTCGAGGGCTATTACCAGGAGACCGGCCGCGCCGGCCGTGACGGGGCGCCGTCCACGGCATGGATGGCCTACGGACTCCAGGACGTCGTCCAGCAGCGCAAGCTGATCCAGGGCGGGGAGGGCGACGAGGCGTTCCGCCGCCGGGCGGCCTCCCACCTGGACTCGATGCTGGCGCTGTGCGAGACCGTGCGGTGCCGCCGGGCCCAGCTGCTGACGTACTTCGGCCAGGAGCCCACGGCGGAGTCCTGCGGCAACTGCGACACCTGCCTCACCCCGCCCGAGACCTGGGACGGCACGGTCGTCTCGCAGAAGCTGCTGTCCACCGTGGTGCGGCTGAAGCGCGAGCGCGGGCAGAAGTTCGGCGCCGGACAGATCATCGACATCCTGCTGGGCCGCAAGACCGCGAAGGTCATCCAGTTCGACCACGACCAGCTCTCCGTCTTCGGCATCGGCGAGGAGCTGGCCGAGGCGGAGTGGCGGGGCGTCGTGCGCCAGCTGCTGGCCCAGGGGCTGCTCGCGGTCGAGGGGGAGTACGGCACGCTGGTGCTCACCGAGGACAGCGCCACCGTGCTCGGCCGGGAGCGCGAGGTGCTGCTGCGCAAGGAGCCCAAGAAGCCCACCTCCCGGTCCACGAAGAGCGAGCGCTCCTCGAAGGCGGCGGCGGCCGTCGCCGAGCTGCCCGAGTCGGCCGTCCCGGTCTTCGAGGCGCTGCGCGCCTGGCGCGGCGCGACGGCGAAGGAGCAGGGCGTCCCGGCGTACGTCATCTTCCACGACGCGACCCTGCGGGAGATCGCCGTGCTGCGCCCCGGCTCGCCGGCCGAGCTCGGCAGCATCAGCGGCCTCGGCGAGAAGAAGCTGGCGACGTACGGGGAAGGGGTGCTGGCCGTACTGGCGGAGCTGGGCCCGGCACCGGCCGAGCCGGAGCCCGCGTCCCCCGCCCCCGCCGCGGTACCGGCCGCCGCCCCGGCCCCCGCACCGACCCGGGCCGCCGCTTCCGCCGCTCGTCCGGCCGCTGCCCGTCCGGCCGTCCCGGACAGCGATCCGGAGTTCGGCTGGGACGAGGAACCGCCCGAGTACGAGTGAGTACCGGGCGGTTCGGGGCGGGGCGGTGGACCTAACCCAGGTCCACCGCCCGTCGGCGAGGGGTGATCGCGGTGAGGTCCAGATCGACGGGGAAGGGCACGGACACCTTCATCCGGTCGTGGAAGATCCCGGTCGAGGTGTAGGCGCCGGTGGCCGGTTCCCGCTCGAAGACATAGACCACGGCCCGCCCGTCGTGGTTCTCGACCCGCCAGTAGTGGGGAATGGTCGCTCGGGCGTACTTCACGGGCTTGGTCTCCCGGTCGCGCGACCGGGACTCGGGGGAGACGACCTCGACGGCCAGACGCACGGACTCGGCGGGGAACCGGGTCTGGTCCGGATCACCGATGATCTCACCGTCGATGACGATCACATCGGGCTCGGGCCGGTTGTAGCGGTCGATGTCGATGGTGAATTCGCGCACCACCTCCAGCTCGGGCGGGGCGAGCGACTGCAGCTGCCATTCGAAAAAGCTGACTGCCCGTGAATGGAACAAGGTCTGCGGACTCACGAAAACGAGGCTCCCGTCGATCAGCTCCGTGTGCGGAGGCAGATTCGGGAGTGTGTCCAGGTCATCGGCGGTCCAGCCGCCCTCGGGCGGAACCGCCCACCGCGGCTCGGGGGCCTCGGGTTCGACGCTCATCAGTGCTCCCATGGGACGGAGTCTCGCGGGTCCGACCAGCGTATCCGCCGGGAACCGGACGCGGCTCCCCCGAACGTGTGAACGCATCGCGCGCCGCTGACCACCGGTCCTGCCCGCCCCGCACCCGCTCCCCGGCACCCCCGCCCGTGCGGGGTTCGGCGGGCACCGTCACACCCGGACCGGGCCGGCCGGCGGCAGCGCCCCGGGGAGCGCCGGTCCGGGTGTGTCCGGGGTCATGGCGCGGGAACGATCCGGCCGGTCACCTCGCCGAGGCCGACGCGCGTCCCGTCCGGGCCCGGGGCCCACGCGGTCAGGGTCACCGTGTCGCCGTCCTCCAGGAAGGTCCGCTTGCCCTCGGGCAGGTCCAGCGGGTCGCGGCCGTTCCAGGTGAGTTCGAGCAGGGAGCCGCGCTGGCCCGGTTCGGCGCCGCTGACGGTGCCGGAGCCGTACAGATCGCCGGTGCGCAGCGAGGCGCCGTTCACCGTCATCTGCGCCAGCTGCTGGGCCGCCGTCCAGTACATGGAGGAGAACGGCGGCTCCGCGACCAGCTGTCCGTTGATCGCGACGGAGATCCGCAGGTCGATGCCGCCCGGCTCCTCCTCCCGCGCGTCGTCGAGGTAGGGCAGGAGCGGGAAGTCACGGGCGGGCGGCGCGGTGCGGGCCGCGTCCAGGGCCTCCAGCGGGGTCACCCACGCCGATACGGAGGTGGCGAAGGACTTGCCGAGGAACGGGCCCAGCGGCACGTACTCCCAGGCCTGGATGTCGCGCGCCGACCAGTCGTTGAGCAGCGAGAGCCCGAAGACATGCTCGCGGAAGTCGCCGAGCGGGACCGGGGTGCCCTGCTCCGAGGGGACGCCCACCACGAAACCGACCTCGGCCTCGATGTCCAGCTTCACCGAGGGGCCGAAGACCGGCGCCGGGTCGGAGGGGGCCTTGCGCTGGCCGGCGGGCCGCACCACATCCGTACCGGAGACGACGACCGTTCCCGCCCGGCCGTGGTAACCGATCGGCAGGTGCTTCCAGTTGGGCGTCAGCGCGTCGCCGTCCGGGCGGAAGATCCGGCCGACGTTGGTGGCGTGGTGCTCGCTCGCGTAGAAGTCGACGTAGTCCGCGACCTCGTAGGGGAGGTGCAGCGTCACCGAGTCGACGGGGTGCAGCAGCGGCTCGATGTCCGCGCGGTGGGCCGGGACGCTCACCCAGGCGGTGAGCGCCCGCCGTACGTCACGCCAGGCGGTGCGTCCGGCGGCGAGCAGCGGGGTCAGGCTGGGCTGGGCCAGCAGCTGGGCGTAGGGCGAGCCGAGCGCGTGCGCGGCCGCTCCGGCGTCCAGCACATGGTTGCCGATGCGGACGCCGACCCGGCGGTCGTCGGGGTGGTCGGGGGTGGAGAACACTCCGTACGGAAGGTTGTGCGGGCCGAAGGGATCGCCCTCGGCCAGATCGAGCGGGCTGCTCTGCTCGGACATGTGTTGCTGCCTCGCTTTCCAGGTCGCTTGGGGGACACGTTACGTCGGTGCGCCCACCCCGCGGCAGTGCCCCAACTATGCGCAATGCCCGGAAAGTTCTGTGGGGCACCCGGAAATCCGGGTGCCCCACGCGTACCTCCGGGCGGCTTACCCCGCCGTGCGCGGAATGCGCTTCTCCCAGGTGCGGTGGAAAACGACCTCGTCACCGTCCTTGCAGACCACCTCGTCGGAGGTGATGAAGTCGTCCGCGTCCGCGCTGATCTCGGAGCGGGTCTCGATCCGCACGTCCCAGGCCATCTCGGGCCGGTGGAGCCGGATCGTCCAGTCGGAGCGGGTCCGGGCGGAGAGCGGGTCGTCCTCCTGGATCGTGTACGTCTCGACCGCGTCCTCGGTGAATTCGAGCCCGTCCGGGTAGACCCGGGTGCCGCCGTACCGCGGGTCGACCTCCATCCGCCACTCGCCCTTGGCGACGTCGCGGACCACCAGACGCTCGGGGCGCTGCTCGTCGAGGGTCACCGGGTAGACGACGCCCAGCGGTTCGGACTGCTCCGGTGCCCCGAAGACGATCGCCGGGTCCTCCGTGCGGCGGCGCACCGGGAGCTCGACGAAGCTGCCGTCCGCGTCGAGCGTGAAGCCCGCCGAGCCGGCCCGGGGCCAGATCCAGGGCCAGTACGAGGAGGAGACCGCGAGCCTGATCCGGTGTCCGGGCGGGAAGGTGTGCCCGATGCCGTTCAGCTCGAAGGTCACGTCCTCGGTCGCGCCGACGGGCCAGTCCTCGCAGCGGTCGCGCCCGTGGCGGGCCGACAGGTTGAGGACGCCGCGGGTGACCAGCGTGGAGGAGCCGTCCGGGGCCACATCGCACAGCCGGGCGATGGCCTGGCCGTGCGGCACGTCCATCCGGATCCGGAGCTTCACCCGGGGGCGGCCCAGGATCTCGATGGGGGCGTCCTCGACGGGGAATTCGAACGAGACCGACTTGGCGTCCTCGTCGCGCTGGTCGGGCGGCAGGTCGGCGTCATTGCCGAACGGGAAGAAGCGGCCCGCGTCCACCCCGGTCTGCTGCGGCGAGCGCACGATCCGGGCGCCGCCCTGGAGGGCGTACGCGACCGGCGCCACGTTCTCCGAGGGCCAGCTCGCGTCACCGACCCAGCGGCCGGGCAGCGTCTCGTACACCGTGGCGGGCGGGTGCGAGCCGCTGATCCAGGACCGCAGCAGTGGCTCCGCCATCACCCCGGTGTCCTTGCCCTTGAGGTGCTGGTCCCACCAGCGCAGCGTCTCCTGGAGGAAGCCGATCGCCGGTCCCGGCGGCAGCCCGCGGTCCGGGTACTGGTGCGACCACGGCCCGATCAGCCCGCGGACCTGCCCCGGGTCGAGGTGCTCGACGAGCCGGAGGACGGTGTCGCGGTACGGGTCGTGCCAGCCGCCCACCGCGAGGACGTTCGCCTTGATGGCGCCGTAGTCCTCGCAGACGCTGCCGTGCTTCCAGTAGTCGTCGCGGGTCTGGTGGGCCAGCCAGGTGTGGATGAAGGGGTCGACCGCCTCCAGCCGCTTGAGCCACATGGCCTTCCAGCCGTCGCCGACCTGGGCCGGGTCCGGCGGCCGGGAGACGAAGGCGAGCATGGTGGCCGCCCAGGCGTGCATGTCGACGGCGAGGACGGAGCCGCCCATGTAGTGGACGTCGTTGTCGTAGCGGTCGTCGGCCGAGCAGACGGTGACGATCGCCTTCAGCGGCTCGGGGGCGAGCGCGGCGATCTGGAGCGAGTTGAAGCCGCCCCAGGAGATGCCGAACATGCCGACGCGGCCGGAGCACCACTCCTGCTGGGCCAGCCAGTGGATGACGGCGACCCCGTCGTCCAGCTCGGTCGCGTCGTACTCGTCGCCCGGCAGGCCCTCGCTGTTGCCGTGGCCCCGGACGTCGACCCGTACGGAGGCGTAGCCGTGGCCCGCGTACCAGGGGTGGCGCTGCCAGTCGCGGGGCGCCGTCCAGTCGCTCAGCCGGTAGGGCAGGTACTCCAGGAGGGCGGGGACGGGCTCGTCGGTCAGCGGCCGCCAGATCCGGGCGTACAGCCGCGTTCCGTCCGGCAGCGGGATGTGGACGTCCTCGCGGGTCGTCTCGTACGGGAACTCGGTGCTGATGTGCATGGCGGTACCTCAGTGGACGGGGTGCATGGTGCGCTTGAGCCAGGGGGCGGCGGCGATCATCGCCACACCGGCCACCACCGCGATCGCACCGTTGACACCGAAGTAGGCGGGGTTGGAGACCTCGCCGTACAGCTTCACGATCTGCGCCTGGATGCCGTTGGCGAGGGCCAGCGACAGGAACCACAGCGCCATCGTCTGGCTGGAGAAGGCCGCCGGGGCGAGCTTCGTCGTGGCGGACATGCCGGAGGTCTCCAGCAGGATGTCGCCGAGCCCCAGCAGCAGGTACGAGCCGACGATCCACCAGGCGGCCATCTTGTACGTGTCGTCGGCGTGCCCGGACGTGGGCAGGACCATCAGCAGGAACGAGAGCCCGCCGAGGATCACGCCGAACGCGATCTTGTTGGAGGCGTGCGGCTGGCGGGGACCCATCCGGGCCCAGACGGCGGCGACGACGGGTGCCAGCGCGACCTCGAAGGCGCCGAGCGCGGAGGCGTACCAGCTGGCCGGGAAGTGGAAGCCGAAGATCTCGGTACGGGCGTTGGTCGACGCGAGCAGCATCATCGTCGAGTACGCCTGGAAGAGGATGAAGTTGAAGACGACGGAACCCAGGAACAGCACCACGTACGGGCGCAGCCTGCCGCGTTCCTCCGCGGTCACCCGGGGGCTCCTGAACATGACCACGAAGTAGACGACCGGGGCGATCACCGAGATCCCGGTGAGCACATCGACGAACCGGTCCATCGTGAGCCAGCCGGCCAGCGCCAGCGCGGTGGCGAGGGCGGCGACGACGACGGCCCCGACGACGATCAGCCGCACGGCGCGGCGCATCGGCGCGGGGGCGAGCGGGAACTCCGCGCCGTGCTTACGCCCGGCCAGGTGACGCCGGCCCGCCACGTACTGGATGAGGCCGAGCGTCATACCGACGGCGGCGGCCGAGAAGCCCCAGTGCCAGCTCGCGTGGTCACCGAGCCAGCCGGTGATCAGCGGACCGGCGAAGGCGCCGATGTTGATGCCCATGTAATAGAGGGCGAACCCGGCGTCGCGCCGCTCGTCGTCGGTGCGGTAGAGCTTGCCGACCATGGAGGCGACATTGGGCTTGAGCAGACCCGTTCCGGCGCTGATCAGGCCCAGGCCGACCCAGGTCATGGTGTCGGTGGGCACGGCCATCGAATAATGGCCGCAGGCGATGAGGACGCCGCCGTACAGGACGGCGCGGTACGAGCCCAGAATGCGGTCGGCGAGCCAGCCACCGGCCACGGAGACCAGATAGACCAGGGTGCCGTACGCGGCGGAGACGGAGGCGGCGGTGCCGGCGTCCATCCCCATGCCGCCGTTCGACACCGTGTCGGCGAAGAAGAGGACCAGGATCGCCTGCATGCCCAGGAACGAGAAGCGTTCCCAGACCTCCAGGCCGGAGAGGGTCATCAGCCCCCGTGGCTGGCCGAAGAAGGCGTGGTCGTCCCCGGGCGGGGGCTGTGTCGACTCGGTGTCGTTGGCAGTGTGCGACAAAACGGCAACTCCTGATCGTATGAGCTGATCCCGAACATACCGGCGGTGGCGGGAAGGCGCCCACGGTGATCCAAAGAGGACCGGATACGCTGAGTTGAGTGATGACAGCGACACATCGACAATCCATGTGATCGTCAGTAGACAGGAGACCCCCTCGTGACCGTCGTCGGGCCGTTCGGACTGCGCGTGCGGGACCAGGCTCTTGAGACCCATGTCCAGACGGGTATGGCCGCTGTCGAGGCGGGGCTGCTCGAAGCGACCAAGAGCGACGTCCCCTTCATCACGGAGGCCGCGCAGCACCTCGTCCGTGCAGGCGGCAAACGTTTTCGGCCACTGCTGGTCATGCTGGCGTCCCAGTTCGGTGACCCGGACGCGCCCGGGATCATTCCCTCGGCCGTGGTCGTGGAACTGACCCATCTGGCCACGCTCTACCACGACGACGTGATGGACGAGGCGGACGTACGCCGGGGGGTCGACAGCGCCAATGTCCGCTGGGGCAACTCCGTCGCCGTCCTGACCGGTGACTTCCTCTTCGCCCGTGCCTCGCACATCCTGGCCGACCTCGGCCCGGAGGCCGTACGCATCCAGGCGGAGGCGTTCGAACGTCTGGTCACCGGCCAGATCCTGGAGACGGCGGGGCCGCGCGACGGCCGCGACCCGGTCGACCACTACCTGGACGTCCTGAGCGGCAAGACCGGCTCGCTGATCGCCGTGTCCGGGCGGTTCGGGGCCCTGATGTCCGGCGCCGACGAGCGGGTCGTCGACATCCTCACCCAGTACGGGGAGCGCCTGGGCATCGCCTTCCAGCTCGCCGACGACGTCCTCGACATCGCCTCCGACTCCCACGAGTCCGGCAAGACCCCCGGCACCGATCTGCGTGAGGGCATTCCCACACTCCCGGTCCTGCGGCTGCGGGCGCAGGCGGCGGCCGACGGCAAGCCCGACGACCTGGAGCTCGTGGAGCTGCTGGACGGCGATCTGAGTGACGACGACCGGCTGGCCGAGGCGCTGCGCAGGCTGCGTGCCCACCCGGCGCTGGAGCAGGCCCGCCAGGACACCGTCCGCTACGCGCAGGAGGCGCGGGCCACGCTGGCGCCGCTGCCCGAGGGCTACGCCAAGTCCGCGCTGGCGGAGCTGTGCGACGCCGTGGTGCACCGCGCCGGCTGACGCACCGTTCGGGGGATCCCGCCGTCGCGGCACTGCTTCCGCCGGCCCCGCACGCCGCGCGTACCCCTAATGGACGGCCGGCCCCCGCCCCTCGGTTGTCATACCGCAGCAGTAGGCGCAGTTGATCCCGGGGGCTGACGCTTCGGGGGGCCCGGTTTGGTCAGATGGAGAACAACCACTCCTGACCACATCGGGTGAGAATGGCGGCAGGGAGTGGACGTGAGCAACGGACGGACGCCGCCGACCACGGAGGTAGGGCACACATGGCACCGAACGACAGCGCAGAGACCACCGGCAAGGCCACGGGCACTGTCGTGGGCCGCCGGAAGGCGGCGCGATACATCGTCCCCGTCGCAGTGGCGGGGGTGGCGGCCGCGACGATCGGACTCGTCCCGGCCCTCGCGGACTCCGGTGATCCCGAGCTGCCGAAGATCAGCGCCCAGGAACTCATCGAGAAGATCGCGTCCTCGGACGAGCAGCGGCTCTCCGGCACGCTGAAGATCAGCACCGACCTCGGCATCCCGTCCCTCGGCGGTCTCGCCGGCTCCTTCGCCCCGGGCGGCGGCGGTACGGACGGCGGCTCCGGCGCGGCCCCGGAGGACAAGCTCATGGAGCTGACCTCCGGTACGCACACGCTGCGGGTGGCGGCGGACGGTCCCGACAAGCAGCGGCTCTCGATCCTCGGGGAAGCCGCCGAGTACAGCCTCATCCACAACAAGGGCGAGGTCTGGGCGTACGACAGCAAGTCCGGCGAGGTCTACCACGCCGCGGCGGACGCCGGGCAGCAGAAGCAGCGGGAGCAGCGGGACCGGGCACCCGAGGGTGTCCCGGCCACACCGAAGGCGCTCGCCGAGCAGGCTCTCGCGGCGGCCGGGGACACCACCTCGGTCACCGTCGACGGCACCTCGCGGGTGGCGGGGCGTGACGCGTACCAGCTGCTGATCAAGCCGAAGCAGTCCGGTTCGACGGTCGGCTCGATCCGGGTCGCGGTGGACGCGGCCAACGGTGTGCCCCTGAAGTTCACCCTGTCCGCGAGCGGCGGCGGCAAGGCCGTGGTCGACGCGGGCTTCACCAAGGTCGACTTCGGCAGGCCCGATGCCTCCTTGTTCTCCTTCACCCCGCCCAAGGGCGCGAAGGTGACCGAGGCGGACGACCTCAAGGCCGGGGCGGAGAAACGGGGCGGGGCCGGAAGCGCGCCGGAGCGGTTCGCCGGGCCGGAGGGAATGAAGGCCCTGGAGGACGTCGAAGGGGTGAACGTGATCGGGGAGGGCTGGACCTCGGTCGCCCGGATCAAGACCCCCGGCGGTTCGGGTCTGCCCACCGGCGGCCCGGCGGACGCGAAGGGCATGCCGGCCGAGGCCCAGGGTTTCCTGGACGCCCTGGGCGACAAGGTCACCGGGAAGTTCGGCTCGGGCACGGTCTTCAAGACCCGCCTGGTGAACGCCCTGCTGACGGACGACGGCACCGTCTACGTCGGAGCCGTCACGAAGGACGCGCTGGTACAGGCGGCCAACGGCGCCGAGTAGGCGCCCGGGTGCTTCAGTACCCACGGTGAACGAAGCCGCCCCGCCGTGCGCACCGCGCGGCGGGGCGGCCCGCTGAGCCGGGCCGGGCTGGTCCGGGCCGGGCCGAGGTGCGAGAGGTGTGCATGACCGGGACGGCACGTACGGCCGGTGGCGGTACGGCGATGAACGCGGCGGCGGCCCGTGGCGGGACGGCGGGTCCGGCCGGTGGCGGGACCGGGGGAGTGGCCGGCGGGGGTGTGGCCGGGTGCGGGACCGCGGAGGCCGTGATCGAGACCCGCGGTCTCACCAAGCGCTACCGAGGCGGCCGGCTCGCCGTCGACGGCCTGGACCTCACCGTCCCCGGCGGCAGCGTCTTCGGCTTCCTCGGCCCCAACGGCTCCGGGAAGACCACCACGATCCGGATGCTCATGGGCCTCATCGACCCGACGTCCGGCACCGCCCGGGTGCTCGGCAGCCCCATGCCGGGCGGCGCCCGCACCGTGCTCCCGCAGGTCGGCGCGCTGATCGAGGGCCCGGCGCCGTACGGCTTCCTGACCGGCCGGGACAACCTGCTGCGCTACGACTCCGCCGACCCGACCGCCGACCCCCGCACCCGTCGCGCCCGCGTCGCGCACGCCCTGGACCGGGTCGGACTCGCGGCAGCCTCGGGCAAGAAGGCCAGGGCGTACTCCCTCGGCATGAAACAGCGCCTCGGGCTCGCCGCCGCCCTGCTCGGGCCGCGCCGCCTGCTCGTCCTGGACGAACCCACCAACGGCCTGGACCCGCAGGGCATGCGGGAGATCCGTTCCCTCGTCCGGGAGCTGGCGGCGGAAGGCACCACGGTCTTCCTCTCCTCCCACCTCCTGGACGAGATCGAGCAGGTCTGTACGCACGCCGCGGTGATGGCCCGCGGCCGGCTGATCGTCCAGGGACCCGTCGCCGAGCTCGCCGCGGGCACCCGGGGCCGGCTCACGGTCACCACTCCGGACCCGGGCGACGCCGCCCGGGTCCTTGAGGAGCACGGGATCACCGGACTGCGGACGGACGGCGACCGGCTGACCGGTGACGCCCCGCCCGGCGGTACGGAACTCGCCGACCTCAACGCGGCACTGGTGGGCGCCGGGGTGCGGGTACGGGCCTTCGGCGTCGAACGGGCCTCGCTGGAGGACGCCTTCGTCGCACTGACCGGAGAGGGATTCGATGTCGCGGGCTGAACCGACAGGCGTACGGGCCGATGCCACCGGCGTACGGGCCGATGCCACCGGCGTACCGACTGATGCCACCGGCGTGCGGGGGGCCCGCAACCTCCTGTGGACGTTCGGGATCCTGCGCTCCGAAGTCACCACCACCCTGCGCCGTTGGCGGACCCTCGCCCTGCTCGGCGTGCTCGCCGCCGTACCCGTACTGATCGGGATCGCGGTCAGGATCGAGACGGGCGGCGGTGGCGACGGCGCCTCGGGCGGGGCCGGGGGACCGGCGGGCCCGGCCTTCCTCACCCAGGTCACCAACAACGGCCTCTTCCTGGTCTTCGCCGCCCTCGCCGCGACGCTCCCGGTCTTCCTGCCGATGGCCGTCGGCGTCGTCGCGGGTGACTCGATCGCGGGCGAGGCGAACGGCGGCACCCTGCGCTATCTGCTCGTCGCCCCGGCCGGCCGCACCCGGCTGCTGCTCGCCAAGTACGCCAGTGTGCTCGTCTTCTGCCTGGTCGCGACGCTGGTCGTGGCGGCGTCGGCGCTGGCCGTGGGCGCGCTGCTCTTCCCCCTCGGCGAGGTCACCACGATCTCCGGGACCCGGATCGGCTTCGGCGAGGGGCTGGTGCGGGCCGGACTGATCGCGGTGGTGGTCGCCGCGTCACTGACCGGCTTCGCGGCGCTGGGCCTGTTCATCTCGACGCTGACCGGCAGCGGGATAGCGGCGATGGCGGCCACGGTCGGCCTGCTGATCACGGTGCAGATCCTGGGCTCGATCCCGCAGCTGAGCGCCGTCCACCCGTATCTCTTCCCGCACTACTGGCTGTCCTTCGCGGACCTGCTGCGCGACCCCGTCCACGGGGACGAGATCGTCAGGAACCTGGGCCTTCAGGGGGTGTACGCGGCGGTGTTCGGCTCGGCGGCCTGGGCCCGCTTCACCGCCAAGGACATCACTGCCTGAACGGCCCGGGAAGCGCCGGGCGGCCGGGCGGGAGGGGCGGAGTGCCGCAGGGTGCCCGAGGCGGTCTTGGCTTGATCCGGACGGTACGGGCCCGCCCGCACCGTCGGCCGGGCGAGCCGTCCCCCGATCGGCTCGTCGCGGCGCGAACGGCACGAACGGTGCGGACAACGGGAACGACACGACACGGTACGTTCCGTTTCCGCCTCGGTATTGTTCGACTTCTGGCGACGACCTGTCAACAAGAGATGGCTTGAAGACCCCTATGCTCACCGAATGATCACATCGCCGAGTTCCCTGCGCCGCAGCGAGAGATCACGACGCGCGACCCTTCGGGCCGCGCTCGACCTGTGTACGGAGAAGGGGTACGGCCGGGTCACGGTGGAGGCCATCGCGGCCCGCGCGGGTGTGAGCAAGAAGACCATCTACCGCTGGTGGCCGTCGAAGAGCGCGGTGCTGCTGGAGGCGTTCACCGAGGCGTTGGTCGACGCCACCCCGTTCGTCGACACCGGTGACATCGGCGCCGACCTGCGGGGCCATGTGACGGCCGCGGTGAAGCTGCTCTCGACACCGCCGTTCGGACCCGCGTACGCGGGCATCCTCTCCGAGGTCCACCACGACGACGTGCTGGCGCAGGCGGTGCGGGAGCAGCTGGTCGACCCCCGGTTCGAGGCCGCGGTGGCGCGGCTGCGGAGCGCTCAGGAGCAGGGGCAGATCCCGGCGGGCGCGGACCTCCCGCTGGCGGTGGAGATGCTCTACGGCCCCGTCTACTACCGCCATGTGCTGCGCAGGCCGGTCCACGACGAGGCGACGGTCGCCGCGCTGGTGGCGCATGTGCTGCGCGCGCTGGGGGCGGAGGGCCGCTGAGGGCCGCCGCGTGAGCGGTCGCGCGTTCCGGCCGATCGGTCGTGGGGCCGGTCGTGGTGCCGGCCTGCCGTTGACCGGCCACCGGCCGGCCGCCGGTCAGCCGCCGGTCAGCCGTCGATCAGCCGCTGGACGGCGTCGCCGTAGTGCGCGGTCAGGGCCGCTGGGCCGGCTCCCGTCAGCACGGCGTCCTCCACCACGTGCAGGGAGGTGAGCAGGCCGCCGATCTGGGCCGCCACCAGGTGGGCGCGCAGTTCGGCGTCCGCCCCGTCGAGCCGGTGCACGAGCGGGGCGGCGAAGGAGCGTTCGATCGTCGCCCGCAGGGTCCGCTGGACCTCGGCCCGGTCGGAGGCCCGGAAGAGCGCGGCGAGCGAGGCCACGGCCAGTGCCCCCGCGGTGGACGACGAGAGTCCCACCACATGCTCCACCAGAGCCCGGCCCATCCCTTCCAGTGGACCCTCCATGATCCGGGTCGCGGGCAGGTCGACGGCCATCGCCTCGACGAAGAGCTGCTCCTTGGAGCCGAAGTGGCGGATCACCAGAGCCGCGTCGACGCCGGCCCGCGCCGCGACCGCCCGGATGCCGACCGAGCCGAAGCCCTCGCGCGTGAACAGTTCCCGGGCGGCGTCGTGGATCTCCTGCCTGGTCAGGGCTGCGGATCGGCGCGGCCTGGGGGCCCGCTGCGGCTCGGTCACGGCTGGGGTCTCCGTTGCTCGTTGGGAAAGTCATCATAGATGACTTACGGTTGTCATCAATGATGACAACTTTGGACGAGCGAGCGAGGAAGAGGACCATGGACCGTCTCAAGGACAGGACCGCACTCATCACCGGGGCCGGCAGCGGCATCGGCCGGGCCGCCGCCGGGCTGATGAGCCGGGAGGGCGCCCGTATCGTGGCCGCCGACTACGACACGGCCGCGGCGGAGGAGACCGCCCGGCTGATCGAGGCCGCCGGCGGCCGGGCCCTCCCGGTGACCGTCGATGTCACCGACGACGCCTCGATGGCCGACGCGGTGGCTGCGACGGTCGCGGAGTTCGGCGGCCTGGACGTGCTCTGCAACCACGTGGGCGGCAGCGATCCCCGCAAGGACCTGGACCTGCTGCGGCTGGACATGGACGAGTTCGAGCGGGCCGTCGCCCTCAACGTACGCAGCACCCTGCTCGGCTCCCGGCACGCGGTCCCGCACATGATCGAGGCCGGGGGAGGCTCCATCATCAACACCGCCTCGGTGGCCGGGCTGGTCGGCGACGTCCTCCAGATCTCGTACGGCGCGGTGAAGGCCGCCGTCGTCAACCTCACCAAGTCGATCGCCGTCCAGTACGGCCCGCACGGTGTGCGCTGCAACGCGGTGGCCCCCGGAGCGGTCATGACCCCCGCCCTGCGGGACAACCTGCCCGCCGATGTCATCGAGGCGCTCAAGGGCTACAACGCCCTGCCCTACCTCGGCACCCCCGAGGACATCGGCCACACGATGGTCTTCCTCGCCTCCGACGAGTCCCGCTACCTGACCGGCCAACTCCTGGTGGTCGACGGCGGCATGACCGTCCAGTCGCCCGCCGTCCCGGGCCGGCGCGCCATGCTGCCGCCCGTCTGAGGGGCGGCCGTGACGGGGCCGGAGGCACGGCCCGGCGCCACCCGGCTGCCGCCATCCGGTCGCCGGGGCGCGTGCGCCGGGTGATGCTGGTCTGGCGCGCGGCGGTTCCCCGGCGTGCCGGAGAGCCTGAGGGCGGGGTGAAACCGTGTCGGACACCGAGGGAACGGTTGCTGCCGGGACGGAGCCGGACGACCGGCACGGCCGAGGCGCCGGGGGCGGCCAGGACGGCGGAGGCGCCGGGGGCGGAAGAGGCGGCAGAGGCACCGGGGACGGCAGGGACGGCGGCCCGGCCGGTCTGGACGCGGCCCTCCTGGACACGCTGTTCGCCCAGTCCGCGGTCGGCCTGATCGTGCTCGATCCCGAACTGAGGGTGGTCCGGGCCAACTCCCTCGTCGACGCCGCCCACGTCCGGGAGATGATCGGCGATCACTTCACCGAGGTGTACCGCCTCGACAAACCGCACCAGGCGGCCGAGGTGCTGCGGAGCGTGCTGGAGGGCGAGGGGCCCGTACGCGACCGGCTGATCCGCGGCAGGCTGCGCCGGCTGCCCGGACCGGACCGCAGCTTCAGTGTGTCCGTGTACCGGCTCGACGGCCCCGACGAAGCGCCCCGGGGCGTACTGGCGGCGGTCGTCGATGTCACCGAACGGGAACGGGCGCGAGCGCGGGAGAGCTGTCTGGCCGCTGTGCGCGAGCGGGTGGGCGGGTCGCTGGATGTCGCGGAGACCTGCCGTTCGCTCGTGGACGCCGTGGTGCCGGGGTTCGCCGATCTGGCCGTGGTCGAGGTGGTCGACGACGTCCTGCGCGGCGCGGACCCGCCGGTGGGCCCGCTCGGCCCCGAGGTGCCGCTGCGCCGGGCCGACCCGGAGGGCGGGACCCGCCGGCTGCCCTTCCGTACGCCGTACGCGCTGGCGGTGTCGGACCTCCGGCCGCGGCTCGTCCAGCTCGGTCCGGACACCGTGTGGCTGGCCGCGGACCCCGACAGCGCCCGTCTGATCGAGTCGGCCGGCGCCCACTCGCTGATCGTGGTTCCCCTGACGCTGCGCGGCGCGGTCCTCGGTCTGGTCAGCCTCTACCGGTGCGGGGACAGCGAGCCGTTCGACGAGGACGACACGCTCGTCGCGCGGACGGCGGCCGCCCGTACCGCGCTGAGCATCGACAACGCCCGCCGCTACGAGCGCAGCCATGTGATCGCCTCGACCGTCCAGCGCCGGCTCCTCCCGCAGCAGGAGGGCGGCCAGGCCGCCGTGGAGACGGCCCACGTCCTGCTGCCCGGACGCAACAGCGGCTGCTGGTTCGACACCATCGCGCTGTCCGGAGCCCGCACGGGCCTCGTCGTCGGCAGCGTGGCGGGGCAGGGCCTGGAGACGGCCATCGCCATGGGCCAGCTGCGTACGGTCATCCAGGCGCTGGCCGGTCTCGACCTGGAGCCGGACGAGATGCTGGCCCGGCTGAACGACACCGCCGAACGCCTCGCCGCCGAACGGACCGGCCTGCCCCGGGCCGACGCCCTGTACGGCGAACCGCTGTCGGCGGCGTGCGTGTACGCGATCTACGACCCGTTCACCCGCACCTGCACCCTCGCGAGAGCCGGAAACCCGGCGCCGGTGGTCATCGCGCCGGACGGGAGCGCGCCGCCCGTCGACGTGCCCGAGGGGCCCCGGCTCTTCTCCCCCGACAGCGCGCCGTTCGCGACGGCCGTTCTCACCCTGGAGGAGGGCAGCCTCCTGGCCTTCTGCACCGAGGCCCTGCTCCCCGACGAACAGGCCGTCGCGCGTATCCGCCGCGCGCTCGCCTCCCCGGAACGAAGCCTTCACGACCTGAGCGACGCCGTCGTCTACGGACTCCCGGCCGACACCCACGCCGACGGTGCCGCCCTGCTCCTCGTGCGCACCGGCACCGTTCCGGCGCACCGCGTCGCGACCTGGGACCTGCCGCACGACCGCACGACGCCCTCCACCGCGCGGGTGCTCGTACGCGACCGGCTCCAGGGCTGGAACCTGGACGAGGAGACGATCGACGCGACCGAACTGATCGTCAGCGAACTGGTCACCAACGCCGTCCGCTACGGCACCCCGCCGCTGCGGCTGCGCCTGCTGCTGGGCCCCACGCTGACCTGCGAGGTCCACGACAGCAGCGCGGTGTCACCGCACCTGCGCCACGCCCGGTCGGCCGACGAGGGGGGCCGGGGACTGTTCATCGTCTCCCAGCTCGCCTCGCACTGGGGGACCAGGCACGGCCCGCGGGGCAAGACGCTGTGGACCGAGCAGGACATCGGCCTCCCCGCCCCGGCGGACTGAGACCGCCCCGCCCCGCCCCTCCGACCCGCCCCCTCGGCCGGGCCGCGTGGAGCGCAAGGCCCTCCGGCGCTCAGCCGAACAGCCGTTCCAGCACCACCGCGACGCCGTCGTCCTCGTTCGACAGCGTCACCTCGTCGGCCGCCGCGCGGAGTTCCCGGCCGAGGCGGCCAGCGCCAGGGCGGCACGGGAGCGCGGGCTCACGGTGTCGTCGGGACGCAGCAGCGTGCCGTCCAGGTCCGTGGCGACCAGGGCAGGGGCGGGTGGCATGGGCATGGGCCCAGCCTAGAAGGGACACGGATGGCCCCTTGTGCGAACCGGAGGGTTCCGGTAATCAGGCCGGTCGGCCCTCGCCGGTGCCGCTCGGGGGACAGGCCGCGCAGGCGTGCCCGTCGATCGCCGCCAGCAGCTCGGCCGCGGCCTTCGCCTCGGTCCTCGCCGCGGCGGCCAGCCGCTCGGCCGTCGCCCGGCCCGCCACGACCGCGTCGTGCGCACCGCGCGCCCACTCCGGGTGGTGGGCGTGCCCGGCGGCGAGGATCGCGCCGAGCAGCTCCAGCACCCCGGCCCGGTCCTTGACCGTCTCGGTCCCGGCCAGCTCCCACAGGAACGGCACCGCGGCGACGGTCGAGTCGAAGACCGCCATCGAACCGATCCAGTGCCCGAGGTCGTTCAGGGCGTCCTCGGCGTTCGGGGCGTCCCCCCAGGCGATCCGCGACAGTGTGCCGGGGACCTGGGAGGCGGAACCGTACGCATGCCGGAGATCGTGCCAGCGAACATCGCCCATGCCCTTGAGAACAGTCCCCATCCGGGCACTCAATCAGCCTTGCCCCACCGCGTCCACCATGCCGACGGCACCGTCCGGCCGGTGCAGCCGGCCCAGGTACTCGCGTACGGGACGTACGGCATCCGCCGGGGCGACGATCCCCACGTGGTTGTCGGGCCGGATCACCACGACCGTGTCCGCGCCGCCCGTACCGTACGCGGCCCGTGCGTGCCCGCGGTCGTCGATCACCCCGGCGGCGCCGTCCCCGGGCACCTCGTCCGCCCCGTACACCCGGCAGGTCCGTACCGTGCCGGCGTCCCCGTACGCCGCGGCCGTCTCCCGCAGGGCCCGCGCGCTCCCGGGACCGAAGCCGAGCACCGTGAGGTGCGGTCCGGCGAAGGTGCGGAACAGGCTGGTCGGCGCGCCGGTCGCGGCGTCGAGGCAGGGCGCGTCGGGCGCCCGGTCCCCGGAGCACGGACCGCCGCCCCCGGCGCCGGCGTCCGGGGCGGTGTCCGCGTCCGCGGCGGCGGCCAGTGAGCTCCACCGGTAGCCCACGCCGAGTCCGGCCGTCTCCGGGGTGATCGCGGAGTCCAGGCCGCCGCCGGGCTCCCTGATCGCCGTCAGGGTGGCCCGCAGGCTCTCCGACGTGATGTCCAGGGTCCACGCGGCGACCGGCAGCCGCTCCTCCTCGTAGGTGTCCAGCAGCTCCGGCGCGGCCCGGCCCGCCAGCACCTGCCCGAGCTTCCAGCCCAGGTTGAAGGCGTCCTGGATGCCGGTGTTCATCCCGAGTCCGCCCGCGATCGGGTGCACATGGGCCGCGTCCCCGGCGAGGAGGACCCGGCCCGCCCGGTAGCGGTCGGCCATGCGGACGTTGACGCGGTACATCGACAGGAGGGTGGCGTCGGTGAGGTGGCTGCCCGGAATGCCGGTGTGCCGGGTGAGCAGCCGTCTGAACCCTTCCTGGGAGGGGGCCAGCGGCCGGCCCTCACGGTCGCGTTCGGGCCCGGCCTGGAACCACCAGCCCGAGGGCGTGCCGGGGATGGGGCAGAGCATGACCGCGCCGTCCTCGTCGAACCACTGGTGCCAGCGGTCGCGGGCCAGCACACCGTCCGTGAGGGCGACATCCCCGCAGACCATCGCCAGTCCGGCGTCGCTCTCCCCCTCGAAGGCGATGCCGAGCAGTTTGCGTACGGAGCTGTGGGCGCCGTCGCACCCGACGACGTACCGCGCCCGGACGGGCGGCCCGGCGGCGAACGTCACGCCCACGCGTCCGTCCCCGCCGCCGTCCGTGTCGCCGAGCGCCACGGCCTCGGTGCCCGGTTCGACCCGGACGCCGTACGTGTCCAGGCGGTCGCGCAGGATCTCCTCCAGCCGCCACTGGGGGATCAGCCAGCCCCGGTCGTAGGGCGCGTCCGGCGTCGGGGCGCACTCCGCGTAGGGGTCGGTGTCCGCGACCGGCAGCCCGCCCCGGTACTTGCGCATCGGCAGGGGCGCCGAACCGGCGGCCAGCACCTCATCGACGACGCCCAGGTCCGCCAGGACTTCGAGGGAGCGGGGGTTGGGGCCCTTCGCCCGTGAACTGCGCGGGTACGCGGGGGACTTGTCGACGATCCGTACGGCGGTGCCGCGCCGGGCGAGATCGCACGCCAGGGTCAGCCCGGTCGGGCCCGCGCCCACGATCAGTACGTCGGTCATGCCTGCTCCTCGGTCCGCGTTTCCGGAGACCAAGGAAATCGCAACCGAGTTAAAAAAGCAACCGAGTAACGGTATTTATGGGTGGGTGGGTTTCCGTCGGCGGGTTCTGTCGGCGGGTGGGCAGTGGGGAGGGAGGTCAGCCGTCCTTCTCGGTCGCCCGCGCGTCGTACGAGGCGCGGGCGGCGGCGATCTCGCTGCCGGGCGTCCTCGCCTCCGGCACCGCCGCCGCTGGCTCTGTCCCGGAGTGCGTCCCGGGGTGTGTACCGGCCTGAGCGCCTGCCGGGGCCCCGGCTCGCGTTCCGGTCTGTGCCGCGACCGTACGTGCCAGCCGCACCGCCTCCGCCCGGTTCCGCCGCGCCGTGCGCAACGCGTCCCAGGTCAGCAGGGACAGCGCCAGCCAGACCAGCGCGAACCCGGCCCACCGCTCGGGCGGCATCTCCTCGTGGAAGTACACGATGCCGAGCGCGAACTGGAAGACCGGGGCCAGATACTGCAGGAGCCCCAGCGTGGACAGCGGCACCCGGATCGCCGCCGCGCCGAAGCAGACCAGCGGCACCGCCGTGACGACGCCCGTCGCGGCGAGCAGCACCCCGTGGTCCGCGCCCCCGGCGGTGAACGTCGCCCCGCCGCTCGCCCCGAGCCAGAGCAGGAACCCGAGCGCGGGCAGGAACAGTACGGCGGTCTCGGCGGCCAGGGACTCCAGCCCGCCCATGTTGACCTTCTTCTTCACCAGGCCGTACGCCGCGAAGGAGAAGGCCAGCGCCAGCGAGATCCAGGGCGGGCGTCCATACCCGATCGCCAGCACCAGCACGGCGAGGAAGCCGGTCGCGACCGCGACCCACTGGACGGGGCGCAGCCGCTCGCCGAGCAGCAGGACGCCCATGGCTATGGTGACCAGCGGATTGATGAAGTAGCCGAGCGAGGCCTCGACGACCTGGCCGTTGTTGACGGCCCAGATGTACAGGCCCCAGTTGACCGTGATGACCCCCGCCGCCAGGGCGATCAGGCCGAGCTTGCGGGGGTTGCGGATCAGTTCGCCCAGCCAGGCCCAGCGGCCCACGACGAGCAGGGCGACGCCGACGACGCCCAGTGACCAGACCATCCGGTGGGCGAGGATCTCGATCGCCCCGGACGGCTTCAGAAGCGGCCAGAAGAGGGGGACGACGCCCCACATCCCGTATGCGCCGATTCCGTACAGCAGACCTGCCCGCTGTTCGTTCTTCCCCTGCACGGGCCCTCCCGGCGTACGTGTGTCGACGGATCGGCCGACTGCACGAAGGTAGCGCCGGAAGGCCCCGGTGTCATAGCCGTCTCAGGGAGACGCTCATGACAGGGGAGCGTTCGGGCCGGGCCGCGGTACGGGGGTGTGTTCAGGCGGCGGCGAGGGCCGCGGTCACCGTCTCGGCGAGCGGTGTCGTCGGGCGGCCGATCAGCCGGGCCAGGTCGCCGCCGGTCGGGGCGAGCCGGCCGCGCCCGATCGCCTCGTCGACGTCGACGAGGATTGCCGCGAAGGCCTCGGGCAGTCCCGCGCCGACCAGGATCTCCTGGTGGACGGCGGCGGGGACGTTGTTGTACGCGATCTCCCTGCCGGTCGCCCGGGAGAGCAGCGCGGCGTACTCGGCGAACGACCACGCGGTGTCGCCGCTCAGCTCGTACGCGGTGTTCAGGTGGCCCTCGCCGGTGAGCACGGCCGCCGCCGCGGCGGCGTAGTCGGCCCGGGTGGCGGAGGCGACGCGCCCGTCGCCCGCGTTGGAGACGACCGCGCCGTGCTCCAGGACCGGGGCGAGGTTGGCCGTGTAGTTCTCGGTGTACCAGCCGTTGCGCAGGAAGGTGTACGGCAGCCCCGAGTCGAGGATCAGCCGCTCGGTGACCTTGTGTTCGGCGGCCAGGTCGAAGTCGGCGTCGGGGCCGCCCAGGACTCCGGTGTACGCGAGCCGGGCGACGCCGGCCGTGCGGGCCGCGTCGATGACGGCGGTGTGCTGCGGCACCCGCCTGCCCACCTCGCTGCCGGAGATCAGCAGCACCCGGTCGCCCGCGCGGAAGGCCCCGGCGAGGGTCTCGGGGCGGTCGTAGTCCGCGATGCGCAGCTCGACGCCGCGGGCGGCGAGGGAGGCGGCCTTCTCCTTGTCGCGGACGACCGCCGCGATGCGGTCCGCGGGGACCGAGGTCAGCAGCTGCTCGACGACGAGGCGGCCGAGCTCTCCGGTGGCTCCGGTGACGACGATGCTCATGGGGGTTTCTCCTGTTCGGGGGGTTCGGTCCGCTTCCGGGCCGTCTGGAACTCACCCTACGATGTGCACTAACCAAGAGAAAGTACCCACTTTGAAGTAAGGTACTGGCATGGGAGTAAGTGAAATGAGGCGGGACCCGGACGTCAACCAGGCGATGTGCCCCTCCCGCCTGGTGCTGGAACACGTCACCAGCCGCTGGGGTGTCCTCGTGCTGGCCGCGCTGCTGGAGCGCTCGTACCGCTTCAGCGAGCTGCGCCGTACGGTCGGCGGCGTCAGCGAGAAGATGCTGGCCCAGACCCTTCAGACGCTGGAGCGCGACGGCTTCGTCCACCGGGACGCCAAACCGGTGATCCCGCCGCGGGTGGACTACTCGCTCACCGAGCTGGGCAGGGAGGCCGCCCAGCAGGTGTGGGAGCTGGCGCGCTGGACCGAGCGCCGGGTGGACGCGGTGCGGGCGGCACGCGAGGCCTACGACGAGGCCCGGACCTGAGGGTTCGGGTCCGGGCCTCGTCGGGGTGCCGCTGTCCGCGGTGGAGGGGCCGGCGTGCCGGCCGGCCGTCGTCAGCCGATGACCGTCCAGGTGTCGTTGCCCGCGAGCAGCGCGGCCAGGTCGCCCTTGCCGTTGCGCTCGACCGCGGAGTCCAGCTGGTCGGACATCTGGCTGTCGTAGACCGGCCGTTCGACGCTGCGCAGCACCCCGATGGGGGTGTGGTGCAGGGTGTCCGGGTCGGCGAGCCGGGAGAGGGCGAACGCCGTGGTCGGCGAGGCGGCGTGCGCGTCGTGGACCAGGATCTGCGAACGGTTCTCCTCGGTGACCGCGACCACCCGCAGATCACCGGTCGCCGGATCCCGAACGACACCCTTCGTGTCCTCGGCGCCGAAGAGGATCGGCTGCCCGTGCTCCAGCCGGATCACCGCTTCCTGCGCCTTCTCCTTGTCCTTGAGGACCTCGAACGCGCCGTCGTTGAAGATGTTGCAGTTCTGGTAGATCTCCACCAGCGCCGTGCCCGGGTGGTCGGCCGCCGCGCGCAGCACACCGGTCAGGTGCTTGCGGTCGGAGTCGACCGTGCGGGCCACGAACGACGCCTCCGCGCCGATCGCCAGCGACACCGGGTTGAAGGGCGCGTCGAGCGAACCCATCGGCGTCGACTTGGTGATCTTGCCGACCTCGGAGGTCGGGCTGTACTGACCCTTCGTCAACCCGTAGATCCGGTTGTTGAACAGCAGGATCTTCAGGTTCACGTTGCGGCGCAGCGCGTGGATCAGGTGGTTGCCGCCGATGGACAGCGCGTCGCCGTCACCGGTGACGACCCACACCGACAGATCCCGGCGCGAGGTGGCGAGCCCGGTGGCGATGGACGGGGCGCGGCCGTGGATGGAGTGCATCCCGTAGGTGTTCATGTAGTACGGGAACCGGGAGGAGCAGCCGATGCCGGAGACGAAGGTGATGTTCTCCTTCGCCAGGCCCAGCTCGGGCATGAACCCCTGCACGGCGGCGAGGACCGCGTAGTCGCCGCAGCCGGGGCACCAGCGCACTTCCTGGTCGGACTTGAAGTCCTTCATGGACTGCTTCGCCTCGGCCTTCGGCACCAGCTGCAACAGCTCGTTGGTGTCAGGCATCGATGGCCTCCTTGAGAGCCGTCGCGAGCTGCTCGGCCTTGAACGGCATTCCGTTGACCTGGTTGTAGCTGTGGGCGTCGACCAGATACTTCGCCCGGAGCAGCATGGCGAGCTGCCCGAGGTTCATCTCCGGTACGACCACCTTGTCGTAGCGCCCCAGCACCTCGCCGAGGTGCTTCGGGAAGGGGTTGAGGTGCCTCAAGTGCGCCTGGGCGATGGAGTGCCCGTCGCCGCGCAGCCTGCGTACGGCGGCGGTGATCGGCCCGTAGGTCGAGCCCCAGCCGATCACCAGCGTCCGCGCCCCCGAGGGGTCGTCGACCTCCAGGTCCGGGACCTCGATGCCGTCGATCTTGGCCTGGCGGGTGCGGACCATGAAGTCGTGGTTGGCGGGGTCGTACGAGATGTTGCCCGTGCCGTCCTGCTTCTCGATGCCGCCGATACGGTGTTCGAGGCCCGGGGTGCCGGGCACCGCCCAGGGGCGGGCCAGGGTCTGCGGGTCGCGCTTGTAGGGCCAGAACACCTCGGTGCCGTCGGCCAGTTCGTGGTTGGGTCCGGTGGCGAACCGCACCCGAAGATCGGGGAGCAGGTCGACCTCGGGGATCCGCCACGGCTCGGAACCGTTGGCCAGATAGCCGTCGGAGAGCAGGAACACCGGAGTCCGGTACGTCAGCGCGATCCGGGCGGCGTCGATCGCGGCGTCGAAGCAGTCGGCCGGGGTCCGCGGGGCCACGATCGGCACCGGGGCCTCGCCGTTGCGCCCGTACATCGCCTGGAGCAGGTCGGCCTGCTCGGTCTTGGTGGGCAGCCCGGTCGACGGTCCGCCGCGCTGGATGTCGACGATCAGCAGCGGCAGTTCGAGGGAGACGGCGAGCCCGATGGTCTCCGACTTCAGCGCCACGCCCGGACCGGAGGTGGTGGTGACCGCCAGCGAACCGCCGAAGGCGGCACCCAGCGCGGCGCCGATGCCCGCGATCTCGTCCTCGGCCTGGAAGGTCCGCACGCCGAAGTTCTTGTGGCGGCTCAGCTCGTGCAGGATGTCCGAGGCCGGGGTGATGGGGTACGAGCCGAGGTAGAGCGGCAGGTCCGCCTGCCGGCTCGCGGCGATCAGCCCGTACGACAGCGCGAGGTTCCCGGAGATGTTGCGGTACGTCCCGGTGGGGAACGCCTGTGTGGCGGGCGCCACCTCGTAGCTGACCGCGAAGTCCTCGGTGGTCTCACCGAAATTCCAACCGGCCCGGAACGCGGCCACGTTCGCCTCGGCGATCTCCGGCTTCTTCGCGAACTTCTGCCGGAGGAACCTCTCGGTGCCCTCGGTCGGCCGGTGGTACATCCACGACAGCAGGCCCAGCGCGAACATGTTCTTCGAGCGTTCGGCCTCCTTGCGGGGGAGCCCGAACTCCTTCAGCGCCTCCAGCGTGAGCGTGGTCAGCGGCACCGGATGGACGTTGTACGCCTCCAGCGAGCCGTCCTCCAGCGGGCTGGTCGCGTACCCCACCTTCGCCATCGGCCGCTTGGTGAACTCATCGGTGTTGATGATGATTTCGGCGCCGCGCGGCACATCGGCGATGTTCGCCCGCAGCGCGGCGGGGTTCATCGCCACCAGCACGTTGGGCGCGTCGCCCGGCGTGAGGATGTCGTGGTCGGCGAAGTGCAGCTGGAAGGAGGAGACGCCCGGCAGGGTCCCGGCGGGGGCCCGGATCTCGGCGGGGAAGTTCGGCAGGGTCGAGAGGTCGTTCCCGAAGGAGGCCGTCTCGGAGGTGAACCGGTCACCCGTGAGCTGCATGCCGTCGCCGGAGTCGCCCGCGAAGCGGATGATCACCCGGTCCAGGCGGCGGACCTCCTTCCCGCCGGCGCCTGTGGCTCCTGACAGGGGGGCTCGCTGCTCCCCGACGACGGCCTCGCCGGCTTCATCGGCCCTTTCGGCCGGGCTACTGACCTGGCTGGTCACTGAACTGGACCTCCCTCGGGGCGGCGGTTCGGGACCGTCCGGTCCGCCGGTGGTCCCAGGGCCCACCCTACTTCCGCAGGGGTCGCCCTCCAGGGACCGGTCATATGGTGGACGCCCTTTTGAGACACCCATTTGGCCCGATTTGACATTATTTCCAAGCCCCCCAGTCGTTCGCCCGAAACGCTGCGTGCTCATTCTTTGGTGCTAGGTCCTCGACATCCCCGGCAGATCTGACAGAGTGTCAGTTCTCTAGGATCTGAGGTAGGTCAGGACGGCCAGAACGCGCCGGTGATCTCCGTCACTGGGGGAGAGGCCCAGTTTCAGGAAGATGTTGCTGACGTGCTTCTCCACCGCGCCGTCGCTCACCACCAGCTGTCTGGCCACCGCGGAATTCGTCCTGCCCTCGGCCATCAGACCGAGGACCTCCCGCTCGCGCGGTGTGAGCCCGGCCAGGACGTCCTGCTTGCGGCTCCGGCCCAGCAGCTGCGCGACCACTTCCGGGTCCAGCGCCGTCCCGCCCTGCGCCACCCGTACGACGGCGTCCACGAACTCCCGGACCTCCGCCACCCGGTCCTTCAGCAGATAGCCCACGCCCCGGCTGCTTCCGGCCAGCAGCTCGGTGGCGTACTGCTCCTCGACGTACTGCGAGAGCACCAGCACCCCGATCCCGGGGTGGTCCTTGCGCAGCTGCACCGCGGCCCGCACCCCTTCGTCGGTGTGGGTGGGCGGCATCCGCACATCGGCCACCACCACATCGGGCAGCGCCTGCTGCGCGTCGAGGTCGGCCACGGTCTTGATCAGCGCCTCGGCGTCCCCCACCCCCGCGACGACGTCATGCCCGAGATCGGTGAGCAGCCGGGTGAGTCCTTCCCGGAGCAGTACCGAATCCTCGGCGATGACCACCCGCACCCTGTCCTCCACGACGCTGTGTCCCCCCACTGTTGTTGATGTGTGTCCAGCTTCTGTCGTCCCCAGCATCCCAGGACCGGCGGGCGGATGGGACGGCGCCGGGAAGGGGGTACGACTTGGTGAGGTTTCCCCGATTCGGGGGTGGACACGCAGCGTGTCGGGAGTTTCACCAGGTGGTGGTACGGGTGACCGGGCAGGCGATCACGGGGAGGCCGCCCGGCGGCGGGCTGGGGTCCGGCCGGTCCGACGGAGCGTCCGGACGCGCGGGGCTGGACGTGGGGGACGGACGTGGGGGACGGGCGCGGGGCTGGACGTGGGGCCGCGCGGTCCGGGGCGGGACAGCCCGCCGCTCCGCCACGGACCGGGCGTCCGGGGCGGAGCGGGGGCCACCGCTGTGCGGTGCCTTGGCTGACGGGCGGTGCGGGGGCTGCGGGGGGCTGCGGGCGGTGCGGGGGGCTGCGGGGGGCTGCGGGGCGGGCTCAGCCGCGCCAGGGCAGCTCGGCCGTGACCGTGGTCGGGCCGCCCACCGGGGATTCGACCACGAGGATGCCGTCCACCGCGTCCAGCCGCTCCGTCAGCCCGGCCAGACCGCTGCCCGACGTCACATCGGCGCCGCCCCGTCCGTTGTCCGTGACCTGGAGCATCAGGCGGTCCGCCGCCCGCCACACGTCGACCGTGGCACGGGTCGCGTGTGCGTGCTTGCTGACGTTCTGGAGGAGCTCGGACACGGTGAAGTAGGCGATGCCCTCGATGGCCTGGGCGGGCCTCGTCGTCAGGTCCACCTCGACCTTGACGGGGACGGTGCAGCGGGAGGCGATGGCGGAGAGTGCGGCGTCGAGTCCTCGGTCGGTGAGGACGGCGGGGTGGATGCCGCGTGCGAGGTCGCGGAGTTCCTGGAGGGCGACTTTGACCTCGCCGTGGGCTTCGTCGACCATGCGGGCGGCGGCTTCGGGGTCGGCGGTGAGTTTTTCCTTGGCGAGGCCGAGGTCCATGGCGAGGGCGACGAGCCGGGCCTGTGCGCCGTCGTGGAGGTCGCGTTCGATGCGGCGCAGGTCGGCCGCCGCGGTGTCCACGACGACCCCCCGGTCCGACTCCAGCTCGGTGACGCGGGTGGCCAGCCGGGACGGGCCGAGCAGACCGGAGACCAGCAGCCGGTCCACGGACACCAGGCCCCGCACGACCCACGGCGTGACCAGCACCACGGCCAGGCCGATCGCACTGGTCACGGCCAGCTCGTAGGGGGAGTCGAGGTAGATCTGGTGGTTGTCGTCGCCGTACAGCTGGATCCCGCCGGCACCCGTGTACGCCGGGAAGACCCAGTGCCACAGCGGATAGGTGAACATCGTCCACCCGACCGACCAGAACGTGATGGCCACGACGAAGGCGAAGATCGCCCACGGGAAGTGCAGGAGCGAGTAGAGCAGGTGCCGCCAGGACACCCCGCTCTTCAGTACCGCGCCGACCCACGACATCATGCCGCCGGTCTTCCCCCGCGCCGGCGCGGGGGACGCCACGTCCAGCTTCAGCAGCCCGCGCGCCCGGACCCGCTCCAGCGCGCCGAAGCCCCGGCACATCGCCAGCCCCACCGCGAGTACCGGAATGCCGAGGAATGTGATCAGCAGGCCGAAGCCCATCGAGATCATGGTGATCGAGAGGGCGAACAGCGTGATGCTGATCGGGAGGCTCAGCACCAGGTACAGAAGCTCGCGCCACGCCCGAGCCTCCAGCGGCGCACGCAGCGCGGCCGGGAGGAAGTGCTTGACCGGGGGGTGGTCCCCGGCGCCGGAACCGGACCTCTGGAGGTCCCGCGTGTCCGGTCCGTATGCCGTGGCCATGAGGTCCGTCCGTTCCGTCTCTGTCGCAGCGGCTCGTTCTCCGCGGCATGTGGCTTCTCAACTGGTACCAGGGTGCGGGGCCGCGGGGGTCTCGCACCATGAGGGGGGTCTCCGTATCCGCCCGGGGGTTTTCCCCACCCCCCGGGGGCGGATGGCGTGGTGGAGCCGCAACGCGTCCGCGCCGTAACGGCCTTGGCCGCGCCCGTGGCGCCCTCGGCGCCCTCCGTGCCCGTAGCGCCCGTAAGCCGGCCTCGGCCCGGTTCCTCCGCGCCGCAGCCGCCTTCACACCGCCTTCGCGGGCTCCGTACGGTCGCGCCAGGGCAGCTCCGCGGTGACGGTCGTCGGTCCGCCCACCGGGGAGTCCAGGACGAACAGCCCGTCCACCGCCCCCAGGCGCTCCGCGAGACCCGCCATTCCCGTACCGCCGTCCATCCGCGCGCCGCCCGACCCGTCGTCGCGCACCTGGAGCATCAGACGGTCCGCCGCCCGCCACACCTCGACGGACGCCGACCGGGCGCCGCTGTGCTTGCTGACGTTCTGGAGGAGTTCCGACACGGTGAAGTAGGCGATCCCCTCGATCGCCTCGGCGGGCCGCCCCGGCAGCTCGACCGACACGTTCACGGGGACGGTGCAGCGGGAGGCGATGGCGGAGAGTGCGGCGTCGAGTCCTCGGTCGGTGAGGACGGCGGGGTGGATGCCGCGTGCGAGGTCGCGGAGTTCCTGGAGGGCGACTTTGACCTCGCCGTGGGCTTCGTCGACCATGCGGGCGGCGGCTTCGGGGTCGGCGGTGAGTTTTTCCTTGGCGAGGCCGAGGTCCATGGCGAGGGCGACGAGCCGGGCCTGTGCGCCGTCGTGGAGGTCGCGTTCGATGCGGCGCAGGTCGGCCGCCGCGGTGTCCACGACGACCCCCCGGTCCGACTCCAGCTCCGCGATTCGGCGTTCCAGTTCGTCGGAGGGCGAGAGCAGCCCCCGTACCATCGCCCGGTCCGCGTTGCTCAGCGCCCGCGCGATGAAGGGCAGCACCGGCCACAGGACGAACAGACTCACCAGGGTGACCACGAACGTCACGATGCCCCACGGCAGCCGGACGAACGCGAACAGCAGCGCCCGCCAGCCCACCGGATCCTTCAGCCCCGTCCACAGCCAGGAGAGGAACCCGGCGTCCCGGCGGCTGCGCGCCATCGAGCTCGGCTCCTCGACGTGCAGACCCAGCAGGGCCCGCGCCCGGCCCCGTTCCGCCCGTCCCAGCAGCCGGGCGCCCTGGAGCCCGACGGTGAGCAGGGGCAGGCCGATCACCGTGACGGAGAACCCCACGCCGACACCGAGCATGAACACCGCGTAGACAAAACCGGCAATCGTCATGGGCAGGTTGGCCAGGAGGTACGCGATCTCCTTCCAGGTCCACCGGTCGAAGGCGAAGCGCGCGGGTGGCGGCCGGTCGTTGTCGGGTACAGAGGGGCTCATGGTCATACGACCAGCCTGCCGGGCCGCGCACGCGCACGCCATGGGGCTCGTGGGCGGCGTGAAGTAGGGATAACCCCACCCCGTTGCCCGACGCGGCTGCTTACCAGTTCTTTAACAGGGCCTAGACTCCCGTGCGTACAGATGGCCGGACCGGTGTGTTCGAGGGAGCGAGGGGCGGACGTGAGGACCGAATCGACCGTTCTCGCGTCGGAGTACTTCCAGAGCTATTCAGTGGTCGGACTGCTCGCCCTGATCGGCGTGCTGTTCGTCGCCGTCGCCTTCGGGGCCGGCCGACTGCTCAGGCCCGTGGTTCCGACGCCGGAGAAACTCCTTACCTACGAGTGCGGCGTGGACCCCGTCGGGGAGGGATGGGCGCACACACAGGTGCGCTATTACGTCTACGCCTTCCTGTACGTGATCTTCGCCGTCGATTCGATCTTCCTCTTTCCGTGGGCGACGGTATTCGCGGCCCCCGGATACGGTGCGACGACGCTGGTGGAAATGTTCATTTTCCTCGGCTTCCTGGCCGTGGGACTGCTCTACGCATGGAAGAAGGGCGTCCTCGAATGGGCGTGACGAGCCGGACGACCCCGGAACCGCAGCCCGGTCCGACGCCGCGACAGGCATCCACCCCGGACTCGCCACCGGCCTCGGCTCCGGTCGCGACGCCGGTCGCGCAGCCGGTCCCGCTGCCGGAGCCCAAGCGGCTCGGAGTGCTCTCCCGGCTCGCCCCCGAGCCGATGAAGGTGGTCCTCAACTGGGGCCGCCGCTACAGCCTCTGGGTCTTCAACTTCGGACTCGCCTGCTGCGCCATCGAGTTCATCGCCGCCTCGATGGCCCGCCACGACTTCATCCGGCTCGGGGTGATCCCGTTCGCGCCCGGCCCCCGCCAGGCCGACCTCATGATCGTGTCCGGCACGGTGACGGACAAGATGGCCCCGGCCGTCAAGCGCCTGTACGAGCAGATGCCCGAGCCGAAGTACGTCATCTCCTTCGGCGCCTGCTCCAACTGCGGCGGCCCCTACTGGGACTCGTACTCCGTCACGAAGGGCGTCGACCAGATCATCCCGGTCGATGTGTACGTACCCGGCTGCCCGCCCCGGCCCGAGGCGTTGCTCCAGGGCATCCTCAAGCTCCAGGAGAAGATCGCCCGCGAGTCGCTCGCCGAGCGGTACGCCACCGGGCCGGACGCCCCCGAGGGCGCCGGTACGGGCCGTGCGTCCACCGCCGCGCTGCGCAGCGCACCGGTCGCCGCCCCCACCGCACCGGGGGAGGAGGGGAAGTGACCAACCCCGATCCCGCCTCCGGAGCCACGCCCGCCGACGCGACGTCAGCGGCCCCGCCCGCCGACACGACTCCGGCGGTCCCGGCCGGTCCGGAGGCGTACGACCGGCTGCCGGACGCCGTCACCGAGATCTTCGGCGCGGACGCCACCGCCGAGCGTGCCTACGACCTGCTGACCGTCGACGTTCCCGCCGCCTCGTGGATCGACGCCCTCGAAACGGCCCGCGACCGACTGGGCTGCGGCTACTTCGACTGGCTCAGCGCCGTCGACGAACCCGGCACCGGCTTCCGCGTCTGCGCCCATGTCGCGGCCCCGCGAACCGGTACGGTCCGCCGCCTCCTGATCCGTACGACCGTTCCGCACGAGGCCCCGGTCCTGCCCAGCGCCATCGGCGTCTACGCGGGCGCGGAGTGGCACGAGCGCGAGACCCACGAGATGTTCGGCATCGGCTTCGAGGGCCACCCTCATCTCGTCCCGCTCCTGCTGCCCGAGGGCTTCGAGGGCCACCCGCTGCGCAAGGACTTCGTCCTGGCCGCCCGGGTCGCCAAGGCATGGCCCGGGGCCAAGGAGCCGGGCGAGTCCGAGCACGGAGGTCCCAAGCGCCGCACGATGCTGCCGCCCGGCGTCCCCGACCCGAACGAATGGGGCCCGCTCAAGGGCCAGCTCCCGCCCGCCCCCTCCCGCCCGGCCCGCGGCGCCCGCGCCGCGGCGGGCGACCGCCCCGTACGCCGGGCCCGCAGCGCGAGCGAGGGCTCGGCCGCCCAGCGCGCGGCGACGGGCACGGAGGCGGCGGCGGACACGGCGGCGGGTGCGGCCGGAGAGTCCGCGACGCCTGCGGCTCCCGTGGCCCCTGCGGCTCCCGCCGCCCGGCCGCGGCGTTCGCGCAGCGTGTCCGAGGGCTCGGCGAGCCAGCAGCGCGCGGCGACACCCCCGGCCCCTGAACCGGACACCGCGTCAGGGCAGGACACCGGGGCCGGGCCGAGCACTGCGTCCGCGCAGGACGACACGGCGAGCGCTCCCGGGGCCACGCCCCCGCGCGCCCCGCGCCCCCCGCGCAGCACCGACGCCCCCTGGCACGACGCCCGCCCCGCGTTCGACGACACCGACGGCGGCGGGGCCGGTACGTCCCGGTCGACCGGCGGCACGCCCGCTCCCGAGCATGACGCCGAGCCGGACGCCGAGCCGGACCCCGGCACAGAAACCCGCCCGGACCGTCCCGATCAGGCCGACCGTCCCGACCGTCCCGCCGGAGGGGATTCCGCGTGAACGACGTACTCGACGTCGCCCTCCGGCTCGTCATCGTCTTCGCCGTGTTCATGGTCGTCCCGCTCGTCGTGGGCCAGACCGAGCACAAGGTGATGGCCCATATGCAGGGACGCCTCGGCCCCATGTACGCCGGTGGCTTCCACGGCTGGGCCCAGCTCGTCGCGGACGGCGTGAAGTTCGCGCAGAAGGAGGACGTGGTCCCGGCCGAGGCCGACCGCCGGGTGTTCCAGCTCGCGCCCGCCGTCGCGCTCCTGCCGTACCTCCTCGTCCTCGTCGCCATCCCGATCGGCCCCGGTGAGGGCGCGGTCGGCCAGGTCGTCGACGCGGGCATCTTCTTCGTCCTCGCGGTGATGGGCATCGGGGTGCTCGGCTCGCTGATGGCCGGCTGGGCCTCGGCCAACAAGTTCTCGCTGCTCGGCGGACTCCGGACCGCCGCCCAGCTGCTCGCCTACGAACTGCCGATGCTGCTCGCCGCCGCCTCCGTGGCCATGGCGGCGGGCACCGTCTCGCTCCCCGGCATCCTGAACGCCTTCGAGTGGTGGTGGCTCCCCTGGCAGATCGTCGGAGCCCTGGTCTTCTTCGTGGCCGGACTCGCCGAACTCCAGCGTCCCCCGTTCGACATGCCCGTCGCCGACTCCGAGATCATCTTCGGCGCGTACACCGAGTACACCGGGCTCCGTTTCGCCCTGTTCCTCCTGGCCGAGTACGCGGGCATCGTCGTCCTGTGCGGCCTGACCACGGTGCTGTTCCTCGGCGGCTGGCACGGTCCGCTCGGGGCCGACGGGCTCGGCTGGGTCTGGACCCTCCTCAAGACCGGCATCCTCGCCTTCGTCGTCATCTGGCTGCGCGTCAGCTATCCCCGCCTGCGCGAGGACCAGCTGCAGAAGCTCGCCTGGACCACGCTCATCCCGCTCGCTCTCGCGCAGATCGCGCTCACCGGCATCGTGAAGGTGGCGATCAACTAGTGCCTCCGATCCCTGGCTCCGGCCTGGCCAAGGGCCTCGCCGTCACCCTGCGCACGATGACGAGGAAGACCGTCACCGCGCAGTACCCCGACGTCCAGCCCGAGCTGCCGCCCCGCAGCCGCGGCGTCATCGGCCTGTTCGAGGAGAACTGCACGGTCTGCATGCTCTGTGCCCGGGAGTGCCCCGACTGGTGCATCTACATCGACTCCCACAAGGAGACGGTGCCCGCGGCGGCCCCGGGCGGCCGTGAACGCAGCCGCAATGTCCTCGACCGCTTCGCGATCGACTTCTCGCTCTGCATGTACTGCGGTATCTGCATCGAGGTCTGTCCTTTCGACGCGCTGTTCTGGTCGCCGGAGTTCGAGTACGCGGAGACGGACATCCACGAACTCACCCACGAGCGGGACAAGCTCCGCGAGTGGATGTGGACCGTGCCGGAGCCGCCCGCACTCGACCCGGGGGCCGAGGAGCCGAAGGAGATCGCCGCGGCCCGCAAGACCGCGGAGAAGCTCGAAACCCAACGCGCCCAGGCAGCACAGGAAGCCCAGGCAGCCCAGGAAGCGCAGCAGTCCCAGCAGGCGCAGGAAGCACAGGCCACGCGGGAAGCGCGGCAGACACCGACGCAGGAGGGGGATCAGTGACCCTCGCCGCCACCGCCGCCACCGCCGCCACGACGGCTGCCACCGTCACCACCGCCGCGGACCACCCCGGCTTCCTCTCCCCGACCGGTGTCGAGATCGCCTTCCTCCTGGTCGGCCTCGCCACCTTCGGCGCGGCACTCCTCACCGTCACGACCAAGCAGCTCGTCCACGCCGCCCTCTGGCTGGTCGTGACACTCGGCGGTCTGGCGGTCGAGTACCTCCTGCTCACCGCGGAGTTCATCGCCTGGGTCCAGGTCCTGATCTACGTGGGTTCCGTCGTCGTCCTGCTCCTCTTCGGACTGATGCTGACCAGAGCGCCCATCGGCCGCTCCCCGGACGCCGACTCGGGCAACCGGTGGGTCGCCCTCGGCGTGGCCGCCGCTGCCGCTGCCGCCCTCGTCTGGGTGGTCGTGGATGCCTTCCGGACCACCTGGATCGACCTGGAAGGACCGGCCCAGGGCTCCACCCGGGCATCGGGCGAGTTCCTCTTCAGGCACTGGGTGCTGCCCTTCGAAGCGCTCTCGGTCCTGCTGCTCGCCGCCCTCGTCGGCGCGATCGTCCTGTCCCGCAAGGACAACACGGCCCGAGAGGACAAGAGCTGATGCACCTCGCCTATCCCGCCGTGCTCGCCGTCCTCCTCTTCTGCACCGGGCTGTACGGCGTACTTGCCCGGCGCAACGCGATTCTCGTCCTGATGTCCGTCGAGCTGATGCTCAACGCCGTCAACCTCAACCTGGTCGCCTTCGACGTCTGGCTCCGCGACGCACTCCACTCCGGCCAGGCCCTCACCCTCTTCACCATCGCCATCGCCGCGGCCGAGATCGGCATCGGCCTGGCGATCGTCCTCGCGGTCTACCGCAACCGGGGCAGCTCCGACATCGACCGCCTCCGCGACACCGCCGAGACGGACGCGGCCGAAGAAGCGGACCGGGCGGACACCGCCGAAGACGCAGACCAGGCCACTGCTCCGGCAGGGAAGGCAAAGAAGGCGGAGGCCACCGCGTGACCACCACGACCCTCGCCGCCCTCGTTCCCCTGCTCCCCTTCCTGGGCGCGGCGGCCGGCCTGCTCCTGGGCCGCACCGCCCCCGGTTACGTACGCCCGCTCGCGATCCTCCCCACCCTCGGCGCGGCCGTCATCGCCGTGATCGTCGCCGCACGCCAGGGCGGCGGCCGGGCCATCGACGCCGCGACCCAGCTGACCCCCACCGGCTCGGTCCCCATCGACCTCGCCCTGCACCTCGACGGCTTCGCCGTCCTCGTCGCCGTTCTGGTCGGGCTCGTCGCGACCTGCGTGCAGATCTACTCGACCGCCTACCTGCGCGACGACCCCCGCTACCCCTCGTACGCGGCCCTCGTCTCCCTCTTCACCGCCGCGATGCTCCTCGTCGTCTACTCCGGCGACCTGATGGTGCTCCTGGTCGGCTGGGAGATCATGGGCATCTGCTCGTACTTCCTCGTCGGCCACTACTGGGAGACGCCCGAAGCGCGGGCGGCCTCGCTCAAGGCCTTCCTGGTCACCAAGCTCGGCGATGTCCCCTTCCTCATCGGCCTGTTCGCGCTCGCCGCCGACACCGGCACCTTCCGCATCACGGGCATCCTCGGAGCCGTCGCGAACGGCGGACTCGACCACCCGACCCTCATCGCCCTGCTGCTCCTCGCGGGCGTCGCGGGCAAGTCCGCGCAGTTCCCCCTGCACACCTGGCTGCCCGACGCGATGGCCGGTCCCACGCCCGTATCGGCGCTCATCCACGCAGCGACGATGGTCGCCGCCGGTATCTACTTCGTGGCCCGGCTCCTCCCCGTCTTCGCCGCCTCCGGCGCGGCCCTCGTCGTGCTCGCGGTGATGGCCGCCGTCACGATGATCGGCTCCGGAATCGCGGCCCTGGCACAGGACGACATCAAGCGGGTCCTCGCCTACTCGACGATCGGGCAGCTCGGCTACATGTCCGGTGCTCTGGCCGTCGGCGACCGCGGTGCCGCCGTCTTCCACCTCCTCTCGCACGGTGCGTTCAAGGCCGTCCTCTTCCTCGCCGCAGGGGTCGTCATCCACGCCGCCGGGACGAACTCACTGGCCGCCATGTCCCGTATGGGCGGGCTGTCCCAGCGCATCCCGGACGCCTACTGGACGATGACCGTCGCCCTCCTCGCCCTCGCCGCGATCCCGCCGTTCGCCGGCTTCTTCTCCAAGGAAGCCGTCCTCGTCGCCGCCGAGCACACCGCCTTCGGCGACCGCGACGTCGCCCCGGCCGCCGCCGGCTGGACGATCCTCGTCGCCGGACTCCTCGCCGCCGTCCTCACCGCCGCGTACGCCACCCGCCTGTGGCTGCTGGCCTTCCGGGGCCGCGGCGCCGAGGCCCCCGACCACGGCAGGCAGCCCGTCGCCATGACCTCGGTCCTGTGGCTCCTGGCCGTCCCCACCATCGCCTTCGGGCTCACCGTCGGCACGATCTCCGACTGGTTCGACGGCAACAGCCTCACCCCCTCCCTCGCCACCGCCGTCCTCTCCACGGGCGTCGGCCTCGTCGGCGGTCTGGTCACCTATGCCGCCTGGCGGCACCGCACGGCGCTGGCCGCCCGTACCCCGATGGGCGCGGTCGTCGCCCACCCCGACGCCGAGCCCGCCCTGGTCGAGGTCGAGGCGATGACCTCGCACACCGCCGCCTACGGCCACGACGGGGACGCCCCCGATCCCGCCGACCCCGGCCGTCTGCTCCTCGGCCCGCTCCACCGCCACGCGGCCGCCGGCTTCCACCTGGACGCCCTGTACGCGACGCTCTTCGTCCGCCCCGTGCTGGCCGCGGCCCGCGTCGTCCGCTTCCTGGACCGTGAGGTCGTCGACACCTATGTACGCGGCTCCGGCACCGGCGCACGCTGGCTCGGCACCGCCGTCCGCCGCGCCCAGACCGGCAACGTGCAGACCTACCTCAGCGCACTGCTCGCCGGTTCCCTTGTCCTGGCGATCGCCGCCGTCGTCTTTGCCACCGTCAACGCCGGGTCGTGAGCCGTGATCGATATCAGCGAATCCGTGATGCAGTTCCTTCTCGCGTTCATCGTCGTCGCCCCGCTCCTCGGCGCCGTCGCGGCCCTTCTCCCGGCACCGCCCGGACTGCGGGGCAGGAACCCCGACCAGGCGGTGCTCCGCCACGGAGTGACCGTCACCGGCGTCGTCCTCATCGCCGCGATCGTCCTGGCCGCCGGCTTCGACCACGACCACCCGTCGAAGATGCAGGCCACCACCGACATCAGCTGGATCCCGGCGCTGGACGTGCGGATCCACCTCGGCATCGACGGCATCTCGCTCCCCCTTCTCGTACTGACCGCGCTCCTGACCTTCCTCTGCGCGCTGTACAGCTACTTCTCCATGCCTTCCGGCCCCTCCCCGAAGGCCTTCGTCGCCCTGATCCTCGTCCTGGAGTCCGGCACCCTCGCGACCTTCGCCGTCCTCGATCTGCTGCTGTTCTTCCTCGCCTTCGAGATGGTCCTCATCCCGATGTACTTCCTCATCGCCCGCTGGGGCGGCGACCGGAAGCAGGCCGCCGCCTGGAAGTTCATCCTCTACACACTGCTCGGCTCGGTCGTCATGCTGCTGGGCCTGCTCCTCATCGGACTGAAGAGCGGCACCTTCGACATGGTGGCACTCGCCACTGACAACGGCCGTGGTCTCACCTCGTCCGTGCAGGTCATCGCCGTCCTGGCGATCGGCATCGGCCTCGCCGTGAAGACCCCGATGTGGCCGCTGCACAGTTGGCTCCCCGACGCCCACACCGCCGCCCCGACCGTCGGCTCCGTCCTCCTGGCGGGGGTCATGCTGAAGATGGGCACCTACGGGTTCGTCCGCATCCTGCTCCCCATCACCCCCGACGGGATGCACACCTTCGCGCCCTACCTCGCCGCCTTCGCGGTCGCCGGAATCATCTACGGATCCCTCGCCTGCCTCGCCCTCGCCCGCCCCGGCTCCCGGGGCGACCTCAAGCGCCTGATCGCGTACTCCTCGGTCGGCCACATGGGCTTCGTGCTCCTCGGCATCGCGACCATGACCCCCACCGGCGTCAACGGCGCGCTCTTCGCCAACATCGCCCACGGCCTCATCACCGGCCTGCTCTTCTTCCTGGTCGGCGCGGTGAAGGACCGGTACGGCACCGCCGACCTCGACACCCTCGCCGGTGCCACCGGAGCGGCGCTCTACGGCCGGGCCCCCCGCCTGGGCGCCCTGCTCGCCTTCGCCGCCGTCGCCTCGCTGGGGCTGCCCGGACTCGCCGGATTCTGGGGCGAGATGCTCACCCTGTTCGGCGCGTTCGACCCCGCCGAGGGCCTCAGCCGCCCCGCGTTCCGCACCTTCATGGCCATCGGCGCGTTCGGCACCCTGCTCACGGCCGCGTACATGCTCCTCGTCGTACGCCGCGTCTGCATGGGTGAGCCCACCGAGACCCGGCATCCCGGCGAGGCCCAGCACCCCGGCGGCACCCGGCAGCTCGCCGACATCCAGGCGTACGAATTCGCCGCCTGGACCCCGCTCGCCGCCCTCACCGTCCTCGCCGGACTCTGGCCCGCCGTCCTCCTCGGCCTCACCGACCCGGCCGTGCAGAAGCTCCTCGCAGGAGGCAAGTCGTGACCGCGGACCTCGTGACCACAGCAGCCGGGGCCGTCCGCCCGGCAATCGACGCAGGAGCAGGAGCAGGAGCAGGAGCAGCAGGCACGGGCGCAGGCACGGGCGCAGGCGCGGGAGTCCCGGGGCTGCTCACCGCCGCGGCCGACAGCACCCCCAGCCTCGTCCAGTCCATCGACTGGCTCGCCATCGCACCGCCCGTCATCGTGGCCGCCTGCGCCCTGATCGTCCTCGTCGCCGACCTCTTCCTCCCCGAGCACCGCAAGCAGTACCTCGGCTACGGCACCATCGCCGGACTCCTCGCGGCCCTCGCCCTCCTCGTCCCGCTGCGCGCCGGGGACCGCTCCACCTTCTGCGTCACCGAGACCACCCGGGCCTGCAGCTACACCGCCGACCACTTCGCCCTCGTCATCCAGGCACTCGTACTCGGCGGAGCCCTCCTCACCGCGCTGCTCTCCCTGGACGACACCCGTAAGCTCCCGGCGGGCGAGTTCTGGTTCCTGCTGCTGTCCTCGGCGGCGGGCGCGGCGCTCCTGCCCGCCGCCCGCGACCTCACCACGCTCGTCGTCGCACTCGAAGTCGCCTCGCTCCCCGCCTTCGCCCTGGTCGGCATCAAGCGCGGCGACCGGCGCTCCTCGGAAGCCGCCCTGAAGTTCTTCCTCTCCTCCGTCGTCGCGACCGCCGTGATGCTCCTCGGCGTCAGCTTCGTGTACGCGGCGACCGGCACCATGCACCTGACCGAGCTGGCCACCCGCCTCGACGGCGTACCCGGTCAGCTGGACACCCTCGCCAAGGCGGGCGTCGCCCTCACGCTCGTCGGCTTCGCCTTCAAGACGGCCGCCGCACCCTTCCACTTCTGGGTCCCCGACACCTATGTCGGCGCGCCCCTGCCGATCGCGGCCTATCTTTCCGTCGTCGGCAAGGCCGTCGGGTTCTCCGGCCTCATCCTCGTCACCGTGGTCGCGTTCCCCGCCTACGCCGACGTCTGGGGACCGGCCCTCGCCGTCCTCGCCGCACTCACGATGACGATCGGCAATGTCGCCGCGCTGCGCCAGAACGCCACCCGCGCCCGCAGCGCCGTCCGCCTGCTGGCCTGGTCGTCCGTCGCGCAGGCCGGCTACCTCCTGGTCCCGATCGCCGCCGCCGCGTACGCCGGTGACGAGCGGATCGGCTCCACCGTCGCGTACGCCCTCATGTACGCCGTGGTGAACCTCGGCGCATTCGCCGTCGCCGCCCTCGTGGCGCGTACGAACCCCGGCAACCGGATCACCGACTACCGGGGCCTGTACGCCACCCGCCCCCTCGCCGCCCTGGCGATGGGCTTCTTCCTGCTCTGCCTGGCCGGGCTGCCGCCGGGCATCATCGGCCTCTTCGCCAAGGTCACCGTCTTCTCGGCGGCCGTCGACGCGGGGCTCGGCTGGCTCGCCGTGGTCATGGCCGTCAACGTCGTGATCGCCCTCTACTACTACCTTCAGTGGACGGCCGTCCTCTTCCGGAGCCCGGAAACCGCCGCCACGGCCGCCACCGACGCCGCCGCCCCCGCCGGGGCGGATGCCGCGACCGGGACCGGCGAAACGGCGGGCGAGGGCGCCCCGGGGCCCGCCCCGCACCGGCTGCGCGCCCCCGCGCCCCTCGTCACCGCGATCGCTCTCACCACGCTCGCGGGCGTGGTCCTCTCGGGTGCCCCGCAGCTCGTCCTCAGGTTCGCCGCGGTCAGTCTCTTCTGACGCCCCCGGGGAGCCGCCCGGAAGCCCCAAGATCGGTTTGCCCGCGGCGGCCCCCACAGGGCAGGGTTCATGCCTGCATACGTCACGTAAAGGACGTCACGTAGCGGGTACAGAGGAGCGAAGAGCAGTGCTGAACGGGTTCAAGGACTTCATCCTGCGCGGAAACGTCATCTCCATGGCGATCGGGCTCGCCGTGGGAGCCGCCTTCACCGCCGTCGTCACCGGCTTCAGCACCGCCTTCATCACCCCGCTGATCGGCCTCGCCACCGGCTCGGTCGGTGACTTCAGCGCGGCGGAGTTCTCGGTCCAGGGCGCCATCTTCCCGTACGGCAAGTTCCTCGCCGCCGCCATCGCCTTCCTCATCACCGCCGCGGTCCTCTACTTCTGCGTCGTCGTCCCCATGGCCAAGGTCCAGAACCGCTTCACGTCCAAGAACGACGAGAAGGCCGACATCAAGGCCGCCGTGCGCGACTGCCCCCGCTGCTACACGGAGATCCCCGCCATCGCCTCCCGCTGCGGGCACTGCACCAGTGACGTCCAGCCCGACCCCGAGGCACTCGCCCTCGCCGGGCTGCCCGCGCAGCGCTGACCCCCCTGCGGCCCCGCAGGCCCCCCGCAGCCCCCGCAAGCCCCCCGTGGCCCCCGCAGGCCCCCCGGGACACCCGTACGGCCTAAAGGCCGTCCCGTACGGGCGACGGTGCCCGAAGAGAGGCCGGAGCGGCCGGGAACACCCCGCCCTCCGGCCGTGCGCACAAGGGAACTAGCTCCCCTCGCCTGGCGTTGACCAGTACGGGAGGCTCCACTGGAGAGTGGAGCACCACCAAGCAAAGGGTTCCCCTGCTGCACCACTTGGAGGGCGTACCGTGCACCGCCGGCACAACGGGCTGAAGACCGCCGTACTCCTCGGGGGACTGTCCGCACTCATCATCGTCATCGGCAGCTTCTTCGGACGTACGGGCCTGATCGTCGCGCTCCTGGTAGCCGTCGGCACCAACGCCTACGCGTACTGGAACAGCGACAAGCTGGCACTCAGGGCCATGCGGGCCCGCCCCGTCAGCGAATTCGAGGCGCCACAGCTCTACCGCATCGTGCGGGAGCTCTCCACCGAGGCCCGCCAGCCCATGCCCCGGCTCTACATCTCGCCGACCCAGGCACCCAACGCCTTCGCCACGGGCCGCAATCCTCGCAACGCCGCGGTCTGCTGCACCGACGGCATCCTCCAGATCCTGGACGAACGAGAGCTGCGAGGAGTCCTGGGACACGAGCTCAGCCATGTCTACAACCGCGACATCCTGATCGCCTCCGTCGCCGGAGCCCTGGCCTCCGTCATCATGTTCCTCGTCAATTTCGCCTGGCTGATCCCTGTCGGCCGGTCCAACGACGACGAGGGCCCCGGCATCCTCGGCATGCTCCTGATCATGATTCTCGGCCCGCTCGCCGCCTCCGTCATCCAGCTGGCCGTAAGCCGCTCGCGCGAGTACGAGGCCGACGCCTCCGGAGCCCAGCTCACCGGCGACCCCCTCGCACTCGCCGGCGCCCTGCGCAAGCTCGACGCCGGTACGAAGCAGCTTCCGCTGCCCGCCGAACCGAAGATCGAGACGGCGAGCCACATGATGATCGCGAACCCGTTCCGCCCCGGCCGGGGCATGGCCAGGATGTTCTCGACGCACCCGCCCATGGCGGAGCGCATCGCCCGACTCGAGCAGATGGCAGGTCATCGCCCGTGAAGACAATCCTGAACGTCATATGGCTCGTCCTGTGCGGCTTCTGGATGTTCCTCGGCTACCTCGCCGCAGGCCTCCTGCTGTGCATCACGATCATCGGCATCCCCTTCGGTCTGGCCGCCTTCCGGATCGGCGTCTATGCCCTGTGGCCCTTCGGCTACATGGTCGTGGACCGCCGCGACTCCGGGGCGCCCTCCTGCGTCGGCAACGTCCTCTGGCTGATCCTGGCCGGATGGTGGCTCGCGCTCGGCCATATCTTCACCGGCATCGCCCTGTGCGTCACGATCATCGGCATTCCGCTCGGCATCGCGAACTTCAAGCTGATCCCGGTCTCCCTCATGCCCTTCGGCAAGGAGATCGTCCGCACCGACCAGCCCTTCGCCGGCCGCTGAGGGCCGGCCCGCCATCCCTGGCGGGCGCGCGACGACAGCCACGGCACCCCGCCGTGTCGCCGGAGCGCCCGAACACGTCCTGGGATAGCCCTTGGACCGCGTGCCCGCGCCAGGCAACCCGCAGCACCTCGGCCGCGTCTTGGATTCCAGGACGAGGCAAGGGGTAGGTGCGGCGGTATGAGCATTGTCGGTTGGATCATTCTGGGGCTGCTCGCGGGCGCCATAGCCAAAATCCTGCTCCCGGGCCGGGACCCGGGCGGCATCGTGGGAACGACCCTCATCGGCATCGTGGGTGCCTTCGTCGGAGGCTGGCTGTCCAGCCGGTTCCTCGACCGCCCCATCAGCAACGACTTCTACGACACCGCGACCTGGGTGGCCGCCGTCGCCGGCTCCCTCGTCCTGCTCATCGCCTACCGGCTGCTCTTCGGCAACTCACGCGGACGCCGCTGACACCCAGCCGTCCGCACGGCACACGCGGCGTGGTCCGCGGCGCTCGGTGCCTCACCGATCGCCCAGCCCCGTCTCGCGCAACGTCAGATTGAGCCGGCCGGCCCGCAGCCCCGTCTCCGGGCCGGCCGTCCCCGCGTACACCTTCGGCACTCCGTGGAAGGCGAGACGTGACGGTCCGCCGAACACGAACAGGTCCCCGGACGCCAACTCCACGTCGGTGTACGGCCGCCCCCGGTCCCGGGTGTTCCCGAACCGGAACACACATGTGTCCCCGATGCTCAGCGACACCACAGGAGCACCGGAGCGCTCCTCCCGGTCCTGATGCATGCCCATCCTCGCCGCGCCGTCATAGAAGTTGATCAGCGCGGTGTCGGGCGCGAACGAGGCGGCGGCGTCCGCGTCCCCGTACGCCTCGGCCACCGCCGCACGCCCCAGATCCGCCAGCCACTCCGGGAATCCGGCGACCCGCGCGCCGTTCACATCATCGGCGGTACGCCCGTACCGGTACGGCTGCCAGTGCCACCCCAGGCACACCGTCCGCACCGACATCACCCCACCGCCGGGCAGCACCGTACGCCGCAGCGGAACGGGCCCCAGCGCCCACTCCCGGCACGCCGTCACCAACTCCCGCCGCAGGTCCGGTGACAGCCACTCCGGTACGTGAACGGCGCCCGGTGCGACGACCCTCCGCGGCCGGGGAAAGAGACCGTCGGACGGTGGGGGATCCACGCGCGACACCACTCACCCCACCATCCTCACCACTCGCACCACACCACTCGCAGAACCACAGCCCGGAGCCCGGCGGCCCCGGAGCCCGGCGGCCCCCGGAGCACGGCGACCGGAGCACGGCGAAAACGGCCAGCTCACCGGGCCACGGCTCAGCGGTCCGCGGCTCGGGGCCCCGGGGCCGACGCGCCTTCGAGCTCCAGCAGCCGTTCCTTGCGCTCCAGCCCGCCCGCGTACCCGCGCAGCGCCCCGTCCGCCCCGATGACCCGGTGACACGGCCGCACGACCAGCAGGGGATTGCGCCCGATCGCCGTCCCCACCGCACGCACCCCCGCGCCGGAGGAACCCACCCGCTCGGCGATCTGCCCGTACGACACCGTCTCGCCGTACGGAATCGCGTCCAGCGCCCGCCAGACCCGCCGCTGGAAGGGCGTACCCGCCCCTTCCGCGTACGGGATGTCGAAGCGTGTCAGCCGGCCCGCGAAATACGCCTCCAGCTGCGCGGCGATCCCGTCGAACAGCTCAGGAGCCTCCCGCCAGCCGTCCTGGACGACCGCGCCGCCCTTCTGGCCGGGCAGGGACAGCGAAACCAGTCCGACACCGCCCGCCGCCGCCGACGCCGTACCCACCGCCGCGGCGTTCTCCGCGCCCGCCGGCACCTCGCCGACCAGCAGCAGCTCGCCCAGCGGGCTGCCGACCTTCGCGTACACGGTCGTCATGATGTGTCTTCCTCCTCGCCCGGCGAACCGAGGCCTGTGCCACGAAGCCCGCACCGACCAGTCTGCGCCGTGCACGGCACCCCCACTGGCGGTATTCGGACATCGCGTCCAGGGCCTCCACCGGGACGCACCACCCGGCCCCGCGACCGGGATGCCTCCGGAACGCCCGCGGGGCGGTCCGCGCCGACCGGCACGCCCGCCCCGCCCTCGGCCCGCCGCGGACCGGACAACCGCGTGAGCCGTCTACCGGTAGTTGGCGAACTGCACCGCGAAATCGAAGTCCTGGCCCTTGAGCAGCGCCTGGACCGCCTGAAGGTCGTCCCGGCTCTTCGAGCTGACCCGCAGCTCGTCGCCCTGGACCTGCGCCTTGACGCCCTTCGGACCCTCATCGCGAATGATCTTCGCCACCTTCTTGGCGTTCTCCTGGGAGATGCCTTCCTCGATCGTGGCGAAGATCTTGTACTCCTTGCCGGACAGCTGCGGCTCTCCGGCGTCCAGCGACTTCAGCGAGATGCCGCGCTTGATCAGCTTGGACTGGAAGATGTCGAGGATGGCCTTGACCCGCTCCTCGCCGTTCGCCTCCATCAGGATCTTCTCGCCGGACCAGGAGATCGAGGCGCCCGTGCCCTTGAAGTCGTAACGCTGGGAGATCTCCTTGGCGGCCTGGTTGAGGGCGTTGTCGACCTCCTGCCGCTCGACCTTCGAGACGATGTCGAAACTGGAGTCGGCCATGACGTGTGGCTCCTTGTGTCGATGCGTTGGGATACAGCCCAAAGCCTAGCTATCGCCGCCCGCCCCGAGTGCTGATCAATCAGGTGGCGGAGCACCCCTACGCATCGGGTATCGTTTACGTCGTCGCCAAGGAGCACCCGAGTGGAGTTCCGACGCGTCGTTCGAGGCGGTGTGCCCGAGTGGCCAAAGGGAGCAGACTGTAAATCTGCCGGCTCAGCCTACCCAGGTTCGAACCCTGGCGCCGCCACGCGAACGGAGCCCCCGACCAGCACGTCTGGTCGGGGGCTCTTTCGTTTCCGTTCAGGTGCGCCGCACCTTTCGCGGCCGTGCCCGGTGGCCCGGTCAGTTGCCCGCGACGTGTTTCACCGCGACCGTCACCGGCACGCTTCCCGCGATCAGTTCCAGCGTCAGGCCGGCCGTCGCCGGGGTGTCCAGAAGCTCCAGCAGCGTCGCCGCCACATCGTCGCGGGGCACCGGCCCACGCCCGGTAGAGGCGGCCAGCAGCACCTGCCCGGTGCCCGCGTCGTTCGTCAGCATCCCGGGGCGCAGGATCGTCCAGTCGAGTGCGTCCCGGGACCGCACGTCCGCGTCGGCGGCCCCTTTCGCCCTCAGGTAGACGTCGAAGACCTCGTCGCCCGGGTGTTCGGGGTCGGCGCCCATGGAGGAGACGACGATGTAGCGCCGCACTCCGGCCCTTTCGGCCGCGTCCGCGAACAGCACCGCCGCGCCCCGGTCCACGGTGTTCTTCCGTTCCGAGCCGCTGTTCGGGCCCGCCCCGGCCGCGAAGACCGCCGCGTCGGCGCCGCGCAGGGCTTCCGCGGCTTCCTCCACGGACGCCGATTCGAGGTCCAGTACGACCGGTTCGGCGCCCGCCGCCCGCAGGTCCTCGCTCTGCTGCGGGTTACGGATGACGCCCGCGGCCTCGTCTCCGCGCGCGGCGAGCAGACGCTCCAGCCGCAGCGCGATCTGACCATGTCCACCTGCGATGACAATGCGCATACTCACGACCGTACGCCGGAGTGCGGCGGCGCGCTCAAGGCCTGCCGCCGGGCTGCGAGTCGGGACGGCCCTGGCGGGGAAGGCCGAGGGCGACCGTGGTCTCGGAGTCGCAGTACTCGCGTACGGCACTGGTACGGGCGACCACCCGGCCCCGGTGCACCACGATCCGGCTGTAGGCGAGCGAGAGCACCCCGGCGACCGTGTCCCCCCGGACGGCGAGGAGCTCGGCGGGGAAGCCGGCCTCGACCCGCACCTCGGGCAGGCCCATGGCCTCCCGGGCGGTGACGGAGACGGCGTCGTAGGCGTGTTCGGCGCGCAGGCCGTTCTGCGAGGCCAGGAGGTAGGCGGCTTCGAGGGGGTCGCCCCGGCCGACGGGGTTGGAGGCGTCGCGCAGCGCCCCGCTGCCTGCCGCGACGCGTACGCCGGCGGCGCGCAGGAGGCGTACGGGCGTGGTGCCGCGCCGTTCCGCGCCGCAGCAGCCGCCCTGGGGCAGGCAGATGATGGTGACTCCGGCGGCGGCCAGCTGGTCGGCGGCGCGGGTGGCGGCGTCGTGGGGGAGCTGGGCGAGGCCGGCGCACGGCCCGATGGCGACGCCGGGGCGCAGTCCGCCGGCCATGGCGGCGAGGCGGGCGAGCCGGGCGGGATCGTCACTGTCCGTGTGCAGGTCGACGGGGCAGCCGTGCTCGGCGGCGATCTCCAGGACGGCCTCGGTGTAGCCGGTGGGGTCGGGGTCGAGGTCGGGGCAGCCGCCGACGACCCCGGCGCCCATTTTCACGGCGTCGCGGAGCATGGCGAGGCCGTCGGCGCCCGCGACGCCGGTGAGCAGGCGGGGAACGGCGACGGCGGTGAGATCGGCGAGACCGCGCAGCGCCCGCCGGGCCTGGAGGACGGCTTCGAGGCGGGCCAGGCCCTGGACGTCCCCGATGCGCACGTGGGAGCGCAGGGCGGTGGCGCCGTGGCCGAGCTGGAGCAGGGCGGCCTCGGTGGCGCGGCGCTGGATGTCCTCGGCGCGGTGGGAGGCGGGGCCGGGGCTGCCGGGGCCCGTGCTGTCGGCCGTGAGCGCGGTGTCGCTGTGGGCGTGGGGCTCGGCGGGGGCCGGGAGCAGGAGGTACCCGCGCAGGTCCACACGGGGCCCACGGGCGCCGAGGCTGCCCGTGGTGCCGACGGCTTCGATACGGCCGCCACCGAGGCGTACGTCCACGGTGCGGCCGTCGGTGAGCCGGGCGCCGGAGAGGACGAGCGCGGGGGTGTCGCCGGTGGTGGCGTCATCGGTGGCCGCGTCGGCGCCGCCGGGCACGTTGTCGTCGGGCCGCCGCGGCTGGCTGTCGGGCATCGCGCTCCTGGGAGGGGTACAAGATCACTTGGAGTGGGTCGAGCCTAGGGGGGCTCCGGGCCCGCTTCGAGGAGGAGCGGAATAGTCGTACCGGTGTGGCTCGTGGGGCGTGCCGAGTGCCGCTACGAGGCTGTGGCGGGGCGGTGCCGGGAACTCGATCAAGGCCCTGATCACGGCGCTGTTCACGGCCCGCCCGGGGGGCTCGGCGGGGCGCGGTTCCGGGGCCCGGCGCGGGTCGCCGAAACGGATTTGGGCGATCGGCGGAGGACCGTGTAATGTCTTCATCGCTCGCCCCAATAGCTCAGTCGGTAGAGCGTCTCCATGGTAAGGAGAAGGTCTGCGGTTCGATTCCGCATTGGGGCTCTGGTGATCGGGAAACCCCGCTTCGGCGGGGGGACTCGTCATCAAAGCGGTGTAGCTCAGTCGGTAGAGCAAGCGGCTCATAATCGCTGTGTCACCGGTTCAAGTCCGGTCACCGCTACTAACGGTAGCCGATTGTGGGGTCGGTCCTTCGATCGGCTACTCTTTTATGCGTTCATCCGTCCATCCGTCCGTCCAAGGAGCACTCACGTGGCTGCCACCGACGTCCGCCCGAAGATCACGCTGGCCTGCGTGGAGTGCAAGGAGCGGAACTACATCACCAAGAAGAACCGGCGTAACAACCCGGACCGTCTTGAGATGAAGAAGCACTGCCCGCGCTGCAACTCGCACACCGCGCACCGCGAAACGCGCTGAATCAGGCTCGTACACGAGGCCGTCCCCCTTGGGGGGCGGCCTCGTGTCGTTGTATGGGGCTGTTCCCCGCTGTTATTCGTCTTTCATCAGGAGGTAGCGAGCTCATGGCGCTCGACCAGTCCTTCGTGGGGCGGACCTATCCGCCCACTCCGGCGTACGAGGTCGGCCGGGAGAAGATCCGCGAGTTCGCCGAGGCGGTGGGCGACGTCAATGCGGCGTACGTCGATCCGGCGGCCGCACGGGCGCTCGGGCATTCCGATGTGATCGCGCCGCCCACCTTTGTCTTCTCGATCACGTTCAAGGCCGCCGGAGTGGTCGTGCAGGACCCGCAGCTGGGGCTGGACTACAGCCGCGTGGTGCACGGCGACCAGAAGTTCACCTATGTGCGCCCGGTGCGGGCGGGGGACCGGCTCACGGTCACGTCGACGATCGAGGGCATCAAGTCCCTGGCGGGCAACGACATCCTGGACATCAGGGGCGATGTGCACGACGAGTCCGGTGCGCTCGTGGTGACGGCGCTGACGAAGCTGGTGGCGCGCGCCGCCGAGGAGGCGTGATGACGGCGAAGATCAGTTACGAGTCGGTCGAGGTGGGCACGGAGCTGCCGGCGCGGTCGTTCCCGGTGACGCGGGCGACGCTGGTGCAGTACGCGGGTGCCTCGGGCGACTTCAACCCGATCCACTGGAACGAGAGGTTCGCGCGCGAGGTCGGGCTGCCGGATGTGATCGCGCACGGCATGTTCACGATGGCCGAGGCGATCCGCGTGGTCACGGACTGGGCCGGGGATCCGGGTGCGGTCGTCGACTACGGGGTGCGGTTCACCAAGCCGGTCGTCGTGCCGAACGACGACAAGGGTGCGCTGATCGAGGTCAGCGGCAAGGTCGCCGCGAAGCTGGACGACCGCCAGGTGCGGGTCGATCTGGTCGCCGTGTGCGACGGCAAGAAGGTGCTCGGCATGTCCCGGGCGGTCGTCCGGCTCGCCTGAGAGCCCGTCGCGTACGTACGGTCCGTGGCCCGGCCGAGGAGGCGGGGGCGCGGACCGTACCCTTGTCCCCGTGCAGGAAATCCACGACGCCCCCCTCGCCCCCCTGACCACCTTCCGGCTCGGCGGCCCCGCGGCCCGCCTTCTCACGGCCACCACCGACGCCGAGGTGATCGCCGCCGTGCGCGAGGCCGACGGGAGCGGCACCCCGCTCCTGGTCATCGGCGGCGGATCCAATCTGGTCATCGGCGACAAGGGCTTCGACGGCACCGCCCTGCGCATCGCGACCGAGGGCTTCACCCTGTCCGGTACGACGCTGGAGCTGGCGGCCGGTGAGGTGTGGACCGACGCCGTCGCCCGTACGGTCGAGGCCGGTCTCGCGGGAATCGAGTGCCTGGCCGGTATCCCGGGCTCCGCGGGTGCGACGCCGATCCAGAACGTCGGCGCGTACGGCCAGGAGGTGTCCTCCACGATCACGGAGGTCGTCGCCTACGACCGGTACACGCGTGAAACGGTCACGATCCCGAACGCGGAGTGCGCCTTCTCGTACCGGCACAGCCGGTTCAAGGCGGAACCCGATCGCTTCGTGGTGCTCCGTGTCCGTTTCGAGCTGGAAGAGGCGGCAGGCCAGTCCGCGCCCCTCAGGTACCCCGAAACGGCCCGCGCCATGGGCGTGGAGCAGGGCGAACGCGTTCCCGCCTCGGCCGCCCGCGAAACGGTGCTCCGGCTCCGCGCGGGCAAGGGCATGGTGCTGGACCCCGAGGACCACGACACCTGGTCGGCCGGCTCCTTCTTCACCAACCCCATCCTCGGCCCGGCCCAGTACGAGGCATTCCTGGACCGTGTACGGGAACGGCTCGGCGACGGCACGGTGCCCCCGGCGTTCCCCGCCGGGGACGGCCGTACGAAGACGTCGGCGGCCTGGCTGATCGACAGGGCGGGCTTCACCAAGGGCTACGGCACCGGCCCGGCCCGTATCTCCACCAAGCACACCCTCGCCCTCACCAACCGGGGCGGGGCGACCACCGAGGACCTGCTGGCCCTGGCCCGGGAGGTCGTCGCCGGGGTCCACGAGGCCTTCGGCGTCACCCTGGTCAACGAACCCGTGACCGTCGGCGTGAGCCTGTAGGAGCGGGGCGGGGCGGCACGGGGAGCCGACGGGCGCTCAGTAGGCGACACCCACGCCCTGCTTCACGGCCGCCGGATCGTCGATCAGCGCCAGCATCGCGTGCGCCACGTCGGCCCGTGAGAGGGACCGGGCGCTGCGCGGGGTGCCGCCGATGACCGTCCGGTAGGCCCCCGTGCGCGGCCCGTCCGTCAGTTTCGGCGGCCGTACGGACGTCCAGTCCGTCGCGGACCGGGCGAGGGCCTCCTCCATCCGCGTCAGGTCGGCGTAGATCTCCCTGAGGACCGCCCCGACCGCCCTGCGCGCCAGCCGGTCCACCCATGGGTCACCGGCGGCCTCGGGCCCGACCGGCGCCGCGCTCACCACCAGCAGCCGCCGCACCCCCTCGGCCTCCATCGCCGCCAGCACCAGCCCGGTCAGCCGCTCCGCGACCCCGCCGGCCCTCCGGCCGCGCGACCCCAGCCCGGAGAGCACCGCGTCCCGGCCCGCCACCGCCGCGCGCACCGCGTCGGGGTCGTCGAGCCGCACGATGCCGTGGACCGCCGCCCCGGCCAGCCCCTCCGGGAGTCTCTCCGGGTCACGGACCACGATCGTCACCTCGTGGCCGGTCTCGATCCCCTGGCGCACGAGCTCCTGGCCGATGCCGCCCGTCGAGCCGAACACGGTGATCCTCATGGTGCACTCCTCGGGTGGGTAAGTACTCACTCACCCATAGGGTGAGTGGATACTCACCCTCTCGTCAAGGTTGGTTGGAGCACCCATGGAACAGAGGCCGACCCGTGTCCGCATCGTCGACGCCGCCCATGAACTGATGCTCGGCATAGGCCTCGCCCGGACCACCACCAAGGAGATCGCCAAGGCCGCGGGCTGCTCGGAAGCGGCGCTGTACAAGTACTTCTCCGGCAAGGAGGAGCTGTTCGTGACGGTGCTCGGCGAGAGGCTGCCCAAGCTCGGCAGCCTCCTGAGCGCCCTGGAGGCAGAACCGGGGGAGGGGGACATCGAGCACAACCTCACCGAGATCGCCCGCCAGGCGGCGCTGTTCTACCAGCAGAGCTTCCCGATGGCCGCGTCGCTGTACGCCGAGCCCCAGCTCAAGCGCCGCCACGAGGAGGCCATGCGGGAGATGGACACCGGGCCGCACAAGCCGATCCAGGGCCTCGACGCCTATCTCCGGGCCGAACAGCGGGTGGGCCGTGTCCGCGGCGACGCCGACACCTATGCCGCGGCCTCGCTGCTGCTGGGCGCCTGCGCCCAGCGCGCCTTCGTCTACGAGATGGCACCCGGCCGCACGCCGCCGCAGCCGCTCGATGAATTCGCCGCCTCGATCGCCCGCACCCTGCTGGGCGGAATCGGTTAGCTACGGGACAGCCGTCAGCCACTCGTCGATCCCGGTCAGCATCTTCTGCGCCACGTCCGCGGGTGCCGCCGACCCCCGTACGGACTGCCGCGCCAGCTCAGCCAGCTCCTCGTCGGTGAAGCCGTGGTGGCGGCGCACGAGGTCGTACTGCGCGGCCAGCCGGGAACCGAACAGCAGCGGGTCGTCCGCCCCGAGGGCCAACGGGACTCCCGCGTCGAACAGGGTGCGCAGCGGTACGTCCGCGGGCTTCTCGTAGACCCCGAGCGCCACGTTGGAGGAGGGGCAGACCTCGCAGGTCACCCCGCGCTCCGCCAGCTTGCGCAGCAGCCGGGGGTCCTCGGCGGCCCGTACACCGTGTCCGATCCGGGCGGCGCCGAGGTCGTCGAGGCAGTCGCGCACACTGGCCGGCCCCGACAGCTCACCGCCGTGCGGGGCCGCGAGGAGACCGCCCTCACGGGCGATGGCGAAGGCGCGGTCGAAGTCGCGGGCCATGCCCCGGCGCTCGTCGTTGGAGAGTCCGAAGCCGACGACGCCCCGGTCCGCGTACCGCACGGCGAGCCGCGCCAGGGTCCGGGCGTCCAGCGGGTGCTTCATCCGGTTCGCGGCGATCACCACCCGCATCCCGAGACCGGTCTCCCGGGAGGCGCTGTCCACGGCGTCCAGGATGATCTCGATGGCCGGGATCAGTCCGCCGAGCAGCGGGGCGTACGAGGTGGGGTCGACCTGGATCTCCAGCCACCCGGAGCCGTCCACGACGTCCTCCTGGGCGCTCTCGCGCACGAGCCGCTGGATGTCCTCCGGCGACCTCAGACAGGACCGGGCGATGTCGTAGAGCCGCTGGAAGCGGAACCAGCCCCGCTCGTCGGTCGCCCGCAGCCTGGGCGGCTCGCCGCCGGTCAGCGCCTCGGGCAGGTGCACGCCGTACTTGTCGGCTAGTTCGAGCAGGGTGGTGGGCCGCATTGACCCGGTGAAGTGCAGGTGCAGGTGGGCCTTGGGCAACAGACGTACATCACGCTCCATTGGAAGATCCTGCCGCACGGGCGGCCCGGAGCGGAAGCCGCTTTCCCTCCTGGGGCACCGATCGAACAAAAAGTGCCCCCCGGCCGCGGCCGGGGGGCACTTCTCATGGGGTGGGCGTGCCGGTCAGGCCTTGGCCTCGCCCAGCAGCTTCTGGAGCCGCGAGACGCCCTCGACGAGGTCGTCGTCGCCCAGGGCGTACGAAAGCCGCAGGTAACCCGGAGTGCCGAAGGCCTCGCCCGGTACGACGGCCACCTCGGCCTCGTCCAGGATGAGCGCGGCGAGCTCCACCGAGGTGGCGGGGCGCTTGCCGCGGATCTCCTTGCCGAGCAGCTCCTTGACCGACGGGTAGGCGTAGAACGCGCCCTCGGGCTCGGGGCAGAGCACGCCGTCGATCTCGTTGAGCATCCGCACGATGAGGTTGCGCCGGCGGTCGAAGGCGGTGCGCATCTCGTCGACGGCGTCCAGCGGGCCGGAGACGGCGGCCAGTGCGGCGACCTGGGCCACGTTGGAGACGTTGGAGGTGGCGTGCGACTGGAGGTTGGTCGCGGCCTTCACGACATCCTTCGGGCCGATGATCCAGCCCACGCGCCAGCCGGTCATCGCGTACGTCTTGGCGACGCCGTTGACCACGATGCACTTGTCGCGCAGCTCGGGCACGATCGCCGGGAGCGAGGTGAACGTCGCGTCCCCGTAGACGAGGTGCTCGTAGATCTCGTCGGTCAGCACCCACAGGCCGTGCTCGACGGCCCAGCGGCCGATCGCCTCGGCGTCGGCCTCGCTGTAGACGGCGCCGGTCGGGTTGGACGGCGAGACGAACAGGACGACCTTCGTGCGCTCGGTGCGCGCGGCTTCGAGCTGCTCGACGGAGACCCGGTAGCCGGTGGTCTCGTCGGCGACGACCTCGACCGGGACACCGCCCGCGAGACGGATCGACTCGGGGTAGGTGGTCCAGTACGGGGCGGGGACGATGACCTCGTCGCCCGGGTCGAGGATCGCGGCGAACGCCTCGTAGATGGCCTGCTTGCCGCCGTTGGTCACCAGGACCTGGGAGGCGTCGACCTCGTAGCCGGAGTCGCGCAGCGTCTTCTCCGCGATGGCGGCCTTGAGCTCGGGGAGCCCGCCCGCCGGGGTGTAGCGGTGGTACTTCGGGTTGCGGCAGGCCTCGACCGCGGCGTCGACGATGTAGCCGGGGGTGGGGAAGTCCGGCTCACCGGCGCCGAAGCCGATCACCGGGCGCCCGGCGGCCTTGAGGGCCTTGGCCTTGGCGTCGACGGCGAGGGTCGCGGACTCGGAAATCGCACCGATGCGGGCGGAAACCCGGCGCTCGGAGGGAGAAGTTGCAGCGCTCATGCCCCCATGGTCCCAGACAGGAATCGCCGTCGGCACAGGGGTTTCAGGGACCGGACAGGACGTGGACAGCATGCGGACGGGACCGGTCGGTTCCTTTCTGTTCGACGCGACGGCCCCGAGCACGTACACTCACCTGTCGTTGGCCTTCACCAGCCGCACCGTTCACGCATCCGGTCACCCGGGAGCATGCGGTAGGTTGGTGGAAACCACAAAGGGTCGTAGCTCAATTGGTAGAGCACTGGTCTCCAAAACCAGCGGTTGGGGGTTCAAGTCCCTCCGGCCCTGCTACACACTCCTTCGCCAGGATGTGTGCGCATGTACGTACTTCATTGCACAGCCGTGCGGCTCCACCGGGCGCGGCACGGCCACGACCCGGAATCAGGTGAGTAGCGTGACGGACGCCGTGGGCTCCATCGACATGCCTGATGCCGAGGATGAAGTCCCCGAGTCGAAGAAGAAGACCCGGAAGGGCGGCAAGCGCGGCAAGAAGGGCCCTCTGGGGCGCCTCGCGCTGTTCTACCGCCAGATCGTCGCCGAGCTCCGCAAGGTTGTCTGGCCGACTCGCAACCAGCTGACGACCTACACCACCGTGGTGATCGTGTTCGTCGTTGTCATGATTGGTCTTGTTACCGTCATTGACATGGGATTCGCGCGGGTCATCAAGTACGTCTTCGGCTGATCCGCGGAAGGCGTCCGAACCGGCGCCCCTTTCGCATGTTCCACCCCTTTGTATCCAGGAAGAAGCAGCCATCGTGTCTGACCCGAACCTGAACGACGCCGTCGAGCCCGAGGCTGGCGCCTTCGAGTCCGCCAAGGACGAGCTCGACATCGTTGAGGCTGCTGATTCCGTGGAGCCGGACCAGGCCGAAGCGGCCGACGAGGCCGCGGGCGAGCCCGCCGAGCAGGCCGCCGTGCACGTCGAGTCGGAGGAGTCCGACGATGTCGAGGCACCGTCCGAGGAGGACGGCGCCGAGGCGGACGAGGACGACGAGGCCGAGGCCTCCGACGACGAGAGCGCCGACGAGTCCGACGAGGAAGAGGCCGAGCAGGCCCCCGCCGTCGACCCCGTCACCGCCCTGCGCGACGAGCTCCGCGGTCTTCCCGGCGAGTGGTACGTCATCCACACGTACGCCGGATACGAGAAGCGCGTGAAGGCCAACCTGGAGCAGCGCGCCGTCTCGCTCAACGTCGAGGACTTCATCTACCAGGCCGAAGTGCCCGAGGAAGAGATCGTCCAGATCAAGAACGGTGAGCGCAAGAACGTCCGCCAGAACAAGCTCCCGGGTTACGTCCTGGTGCGCATGGACCTGACGAACGAGTCCTGGGGCGTCGTCCGCAACACGCCCGGCGTCACCGGCTTCGTGGGCAACGCCTACGACCCGTACCCGCTGACCCTGGACGAGATCGTCAAGATGCTCGCCCCCGAGGCCGAGGAGAAGGCGGCCCGCGAGGCGGCCGAGGCCGAGGGCAAGCCGGCTCCGTCCCGCAAGGTCGAGGTCCAGGTGCTGGACTTCGAGGTGGGCGACTCGGTCACCGTCACCGACGGCCCGTTCGCGACGCTGCAGGCGACGATCAACGAGATCAACGCCGACTCGAAGAAGGTCAAGGGCCTGGTCGAGATCTTCGGTCGCGAGACCCCGGTCGAGCTCAGCTTCGACCAGATCCAGAAGAACTAGCGCTTCCCGCCGGTTTCTGGACACATGCCTACCCAGCAGGTCAGAGGGGCTTCGCAGCCCGTCTGACCTGCTTGGTTTTTGGTCGCGCAGCTATACCCGTTATCGTTGTGCGGTATGCCTCCATCCGGATGACCGGAACGGCGGCGAAACACTCTCACTAGGACCCGGAGAGAGCAATGCCTCCCAAGAAGAAGAAGGTCACGGGGCTTATCAAGCTCCAGATCAACGCCGGTGCGGCGAACCCGGCCCCGCCGGTCGGCCCCGCGCTCGGTCAGCACGGCGTCAACATCATGGAGTTCTGCAAGGCCTACAACGCCGCGACCGAGTCGCAGCGTGGCATGGTCGTGCCGGTGGAGATCACGGTCTACGAGGACCGTTCGTTCACCTTCGTCACCAAGACTCCGCCGGCCGCCAAGCTGATCCTCAAGGCCGCAGGTGTGGACAAGGGCTCCGGCGAGCCGCACAAGACCAAGGTCGCCAAGCTCACGGCTGCCCAGGTCCGCGAGATCGCCACGACGAAGCTCCCCGACCTGAACGCCAACGACCTCGACGCCGCGTCGAAGATCATCGCTGGCACCGCCCGTTCCATGGGCATCACGGTCGAAGGCTGATTCAGCCCCGTAGCCCTCAGTGGTAGGACCAAGCGCTGGTCCGCACCACGACTCCACACTCTGAAACCACAGGAGTAGAAGTGAAGCGCAGCAAGACCCTCCGCGCTGCGGACGCCAAGATCGACCGGGAGCGCAACTACGCCCCGCTCGAGGCCGTCCGGCTCGCCAAGGAGACCTCCGCCACGAAGTTCGACGGCACCGTCGAGGTCGCGTTCAGCCTGGGTGTTGACCCTCGCAAGGCCGACCAGATGGTCCGTGGCACCGTGAACCTCCCGCACGGCACCGGCAAGACCGCCCGGGTCCTGGTCTTCGCGACCGGTGACCGTGCTGCGGCCGCGGAAGCCGCGGGCGCCGACATCGTCGGCGCCGACGAGCTCATCGACGAGGTGGCGAAGGGCCGTCTGGACTTCGACGCCGTCGTCGCCACCCCGGACCTCATGGGCAAGGTCGGCCGTCTCGGCCGCGTGCTCGGTCCGCGTGGTCTGATGCCGAACCCGAAGACCGGCACCGTCACCCCCGATGTCGTCAAGGCTGTCAACGACATCAAGGGCGGCAAGATCGAGTTCCGCGTCGACAAGCACTCGAACCTGCACTTCATCATCGGCAAGGTCTCCTTCGACGAGACCAAGCTGGTGGAGAACTACGCAGCGGCGCTGGAGGAGATCCTCCGTCTGAAGCCGTCCGCCGCCAAGGGCCGCTACATCAAGAAGGCCACGCTGGCCACCACGATGGGCCCCGGCATCCCGCTGGACGCCAACCGCACCCGCAACCTCCTCGTCGAGGAGGACCCGGCCGCCGTCTGAGCCACCGCGCTCACCCGGTAGCCGCGTCACACGCGTGCTCGCTGACGGGCCCCGCAACCTTTCGAGGTGCGGGGCCCGTCCTCGTATCCGAAGGATGCGGGCGATAGTACGAGTAACTGTCGGTGCCCTGTGCCAGTGTGGGGCGACAGGACGAGACGAGGGTGGAGCGGCAGATGACGACCAGGACTGTACGACGGGTGTGCGTGGCGTTCGCTTCGGTGGCGGCACTGACGTCGGTGGCGGCCTGCAGCGGGTCCGACGACGGCGGCGCGGGCAAGGACGGCACGCGTGCGGGCGGAGCGGTGAAGAACGAACAGATCACCGCGCTGCGTCAGGTGCAGGAGAAGACCGGCGGAGCCAAGTCGGCCAGGATCGAGGGCTCCACGAAGATCGGCACCGACATGTCGATGACGCAGAGCGGTGTCATCGACTGGAGCGACGGCCTCAAGGGCTCCCTGAAGATCACGTACACCGGGGGCACGATGGGCGAGGCCCTGAAGCAGACCGGTGGCGACGGTTCGATGGAGGCCCGCTACCTCAAGGACGAGTACTTCGCCAACATGGGCGACGCCTTCGCCGCCAACATCGGGGGCAAGCACTGGATCCGCTACGCGTACAAGGACCTGGCCGCCGTGTCCGGCGCCTCCGGCGACGTGATGAAGGGCCAGGTAGAGAACAGCACCCCCGAGCAGGGTGTGAAGGCGCTCCTGGCCTCCGGCGATGTGAAGAAGGTCGGCCAGGAGGAGGTGCGCGGGGTGGCCACGACGCACTACTCCGGCACGGTCGACGTGGCGGAGCTCACCGGCAAGAACGCGGGCCTGGACGCCGCGCAGCTCGCCACGCTCAAGAAGCAGCTCGACCAGGCCGGCATCACCACGGAGACCGTGGACATCTGGGTCGACAAGAACAACCTGCTGGTGAAGAAGACCGAGCGCGGCACGATGAAGACCGGGGAGCTCAATTCCACCGTCTTCTACAGCGACTACGGCACCGAGGCCGCGGTGCAGAAGCCGTCGGCCTCCGACACCGTCGACTTCAAGGACATCATGAAGCAGCAGCAGGACGCCGCGGCGGGAGCGGGCGCGGACGCGTCCTGAGAGGCGTACGGAACCTTCCCCACCCACCCGAACCGGGACGGATTTGCTCGGCGCGGCTCCGGTCGCGTACTCTCCTGAAGAAGCCAAAGACCGCTGGTCGTCGCTGTGCTCTCGCAAGAGGGGACAACGACCGAAGGATCCGCTGAGAACGGACGACCTGCGCAGGTGACTGTGGAAAGCTCCCGGACTTCGTCCGGTCGAGCTACGCCCTGGCACTTGTGCTGGGGCGTTTCGTCTTTTCCGGCCCCTTCTGAGCGGTCCTCATCACCCGGAAGGAGGCCGACGCTCATGGCAAGGCCCGACAAGGCTGCCGCGGTAGCCGAGCTGACGGACCAGTTCCGCAGCTCGAACGCCGCCGTGCTGACCGAGTACCGGGGTCTCACCGTGGCACAGCTCAAGGAGCTGCGCCGTTCGCTCGGTGAGAACGCCCAGTACGCCGTGGTGAAGAACACGCTGACCAAGATTGCGGCCAACGAGGCCGGGATCGACACGCTGGACGACCTGTTCACGGGTCCGACGGCGGTTGCCTTCGTCACCGGTGACCCGGTGGAGTCGGCGAAGGGTCTTCGTGACTTCGCCAAGGACAACCCCAACCTCATCATCAAGGGCGGTGTCCTTGACGGTAAGGCGCTGTCCGCCGATGAGTTCAAGAAGCTCGCGGACCTCGAGTCCCGCGAGGTTCTGCTCGCCAAGGTGGCCGGTGGAATCAAGGCGTCGATGGCCAAGGCCGCGGCGACGTTCCAGGCCCCGCTGTCGGAGTTCGTCCGCACCGCGGACGCCCTTCGCGCCAAGGTCGAGCAGGGCGGTGCCGGTACGCCGGCTCCCGCCGACGCCGAGGTGGCGGAGTAACCCTCCGCTCCACGGCTCGCAGCGGGCCCGTACGCCCGCCTTCATATACACCCGGCACCTGCCGACTTAGTGGAAGGACGCCATCATGGCGAAGCTGTCCCAGGAAGACCTGCTCGAGCAGTTCGAGAACCTGACCCTCATCGAGCTCGCTGACTTCGTCAAGGCCTTCGAGGAGAAGTTCGACGTCAAGGCTGCCGCCCCGGTCGCCGTCGCCGCCGCCGGTGGCGCTGCCGCCGCCGCGGACGCCCCGGAGGAGCAGGACGAGTTCGACGTCATCCTCACCGGCGCCGGCGAGAAGAAGATCCAGGTCATCAAGGTCGTGCGTGAGCTGACCTCGCTGGGTCTGAAGGAGGCCAAGGACCTCGTCGACGGCACCCCGAAGCCGGTCCTCGAGAAGGTCGCCAAGGAGGCCGCCGAGAAGGCTGCCGAGTCCCTCAAGGCCGCCGGCGCTTCCGTCGAGGTCAAGTGACCCTGCGAGTCATCTGACTCCTCAGGACCGTCTCTGCCGCGAGGCGGGGATGTCACATCGCAAAGGGCGATCACCCATCCGGGTGGTCGCCCTTTGGCGTGCCCTCGGCACCTGCCTTGCTCTTCCGGCGGCGGCGAGTATGGTGATCTTCGCCGTGCGCCTCTCGGAGGCGTCCCACGGGCTCCAGGGGCGGCTGGTGAGGGTTGCCGACGGTTCGTCCCGGCTGGGGGGCCTTGACGAACCGCACGAGGCGCGCAATTCTCAGGACGCGTCATCACATCGATCCGAATCCGAGGCATGGATCGAGTGCGAAGAGGGCAGTAAAGAAGAGCGCACCCCGCGCAAGGGCTAGGCATAGGTGTTGAGAACAGCTGTTGATGGCAACGTGGGTCTCTGAGAACCCCGACTGGACATCAGTGTGGCACTTGGCTACACTGACCCTTTGCGCTGCCTGTTAGCTGCCTCCTGCCCGTCACCAGGGGCATGCCCACGCTTGAGCACCGATGACCGATCCTCCCTGACCTGGGATATCTGTCTTTGTGTCCAACTTGGGACCGGTACGCGCGTAGTGAGTCCGAGCCCTCGGAAGGACCCCCTCTTGGCCGCCTCGCGCAACGCCTCGACCGCGAATACGAACAACGGTGCCAGCACCGCCCCGCTGCGCATCTCTTTTGCAAAGATCAAGGAGCCCCTCGAGGTTCCGAACCTCCTCGCGCTGCAGACCGAGAGCTTTGACTGGCTCCTCGGCAACGCCGCCTGGAAGGCTCGCGTCGAGGCTGCTCTGGACAGTGGACAGGACGTCCCCACCAAGTCCGGCCTGGAGGAGATCTTCGAGGAGATCTCACCGATCGAGGACTTCTCCGGGTCGATGTCGCTCACGTTCCGCGACCACCGCTTCGAGCCCCCGAAGAACTCGATCGACGAGTGCAAGGAGCGCGACTTCACGTTCGCCGCACCGCTCTTCGTCACGGCCGAGTTCACCAACAACGAGACCGGCGAGATCAAGTCCCAGACGGTCTTCATGGGCGACTTCCCGCTCATGACCAACAAGGGCACCTTCGTCATCAACGGCACCGAGCGTGTCGTCGTGTCGCAGCTGGTCCGCTCGCCGGGTGTCTACTTCGACTCCTCCATCGACAAGACGTCCGACAAGGACATCTTCTCCGCCAAGATCATCCCGTCCCGGGGTGCCTGGCTGGAGATGGAGATCGACAAGCGCGACATGGTCGGTGTCCGCATCGACCGCAAGCGCAAGCAGTCCGTGACCGTCCTCCTCAAGGCTCTCGGTTGGACCACCGAGCAGATCCTCGAAGAGTTCGGCGAGTACGAGTCCATGCGCGCCACCCTGGAGAAGGACCACACCCAGGGCCAGGACGACGCGCTGCTCGACATCTACCGCAAGCTCCGCCCGGGCGAGCCGCCCACGCGCGAGGCCGCTCAGACGCTGCTCGAGAACCTCTACTTCAACCCGAAGCGCTACGACCTCGCGAAGGTCGGCCGCTACAAGGTGAACAAGAAGCTCGGCGCCGATGAGCCGCTGGACGCCGGGGTGCTCACCACCGACGACGTCATCGCGACCATCAAGTACCTGGTCAAGCTGCACGCCGGGGAGACCGAGACGGTCGGCGAGTCCGGTCGTTCGATCGTCGTCGAGACCGACGACATCGACCACTTCGGCAACCGTCGTCTGCGCAACGTCGGCGAGCTCATCCAGAACCAGGTCCGCACGGGTCTGGCCCGTATGGAGCGCGTCGTGCGTGAGCGCATGACCACCCAGGACGTCGAGGCGATCACGCCGCAGACCCTGATCAACATCCGGCCGGTCGTCGCCTCCATCAAGGAGTTCTTCGGCACCAGCCAGCTGTCGCAGTTCATGGACCAGAACAACCCGCTGTCGGGTCTCACCCACAAGCGCCGCCTGTCGGCTCTTGGCCCGGGTGGTCTCTCCCGTGAGCGGGCCGGCTTCGAGGTCCGTGACGTGCACCCGTCCCACTACGGACGCATGTGCCCGATCGAGACCCCTGAAGGCCCGAACATCGGTCTGATCGGTTCGCTCGCCTCGTACGGACGCGTCAACGCGTTCGGCTTCATCGAGACGCCGTACCGCAAGGTCGTCGAGGGCCAGGTCACCGACGAGGTCGACTACATCACGGCCGACGAGGAAGACCGCTACGTCATCGCCCAGGCGAACGCGACGCTCTCCGACGAGCTGCGCTTCACCGAGCCCCGCGTCCTGGTCCGCCGCCGTGGCGGAGAGGTCGACTACGTGCCCGGCACGGACGTCGACTACATGGACGTCTCGCCGCGCCAGATGGTGTCCGTCGCCACCGCGATGATCCCCTTCCTGGAGCACGACGACGCCAACCGTGCCCTCATGGGCGCGAACATGATGAGGCAGGCGGTGCCGCTCATCAAGTCGGAGGCCCCGCTCGTCGGCACCGGTATGGAGTACCGCTGCGCCACCGACGCCGGTGACGTGCTCAAGGCGGAGAAGGACGGTGTGGTCCAGGAGGTCTCCGCGGACTACATCACCGTCACGAACGACGACGGCACGTACACCACGTACCGCATCGCCAAGTTCATGCGCTCCAACCAGGGCACCTCGGTCAACCAGAAGGTTGTCGTCTCCGAGGGCGACCGGGTCATCGCCGACCAGGTCCTCGCCGACGGTCCGGCCACCGAGAACGGTGAGATGGCCCTCGGCAAGAACCTGCTCGTGGCGTTCATGCCGTGGGAGGGTCACAACTACGAGGACGCGATCATCCTGTCGCAGCGCCTCGTGCAGGACGACGTCCTCTCCTCGATCCACATCGAGGAGCACGAGGTCGACGCCCGTGACACCAAGCTCGGCCCGGAGGAGATCACCCGGGACATCCCGAACGTCTCCGAAGAGGTCCTCGCGGATCTCGACGAGCGAGGCATCATCCGTATCGGTGCCGAGGTCGTCGCCGGTGACATCCTCGTCGGCAAGGTCACGCCCAAGGGTGAGACCGAGCTGACCCCCGAGGAGCGCCTGCTCCGCGCGATCTTCGGTGAGAAGGCGCGCGAGGTGCGCGACACCTCGCTGAAGGTCCCGCACGGCGAGATCGGCAAGGTCATCGGCGTCCGCGTCTTCGACCGCGAAGAGGGCGACGAGCTGCCGCCGGGCGTGAACCAACTGGTCCGCGTCTACGTCGCGCAGAAGCGCAAGATCACCGATGGTGACAAGCTCGCCGGCCGTCACGGCAACAAGGGCGTCATCTCGAAGATCCTGCCGATCGAGGACATGCCGTTCCTGGAGGACGGCACCCCGGTCGACATCATCCTCAACCCGCTGGGTGTCCCGTCCCGAATGAACCCGGGACAGGTCCTTGAGATCCACCTCGGCTGGCTCGCCAGCCAGGGCTGGAAGGTCGAGGGCAGCGAGGAGTGGATGGAGCGGCTGAAGTCGATCGGCGCCGACGATGTCGCCGCCGGCACCAACGTCGCGACCCCGGTCTTCGACGGTGCCCGCGAGGACGAGATCTCCGGCCTCTTCGAGTCCACGATCCCGAACCGCGACGGCAACCGGATGGTCCAGCCCTCCGGCAAGGCCAACCTGTTCGACGGCCGCTCCGGCGAGCCGTTCCCGGAGCCGGTCTCGGTCGGCTACATGTACATCCTCAAGCTCCACCACCTGGTCGACGACAAGCTGCACGCTCGTTCGACCGGTCCGTACTCCATGATCACCCAGCAGCCGCTGGGTGGTAAGGCTCAGTTCGGTGGACAGCGCTTCGGTGAGATGGAGGTGTGGGCGCTGGAGGCTTATGGCGCCGCTTACGCCCTCCAGGAGCTGCTGACGATCAAGTCCGACGACGTGACCGGCCGCGTGAAGGTCTACGAGGCGATCGTCAAGGGCGAGAACATCCCCGAGCCGGGCATCCCTGAGTCCTTCAAGGTGCTCATCAAGGAAATGCAGTCGCTCTGCCTCAACGTGGAGGTGCTGTCCTCGGACGGTATGTCCATCGAGATGCGTGACACGGACGAGGACGTCTTCCGCGCGGCGGAGGAACTCGGTATCGACCTGTCCCGGCGCGAGCCGAGCAGCGTCGAAGAGGTCTGACGGGTTGGCCGGCCGGATCCCTGTGATCCGGCCGGCTCTCCCCGGACCCGTTCAGACCATTGCTGAAGTGCCCCATTTCTCGCTTTGACGCGAGGGGCTCGAACCCCCGAAAGAGGGATTGACGACAAGTGCTCGACGTCAACTTCTTCGACGAGCTGCGGATCGGCCTTGCCACCGCGGACGACATCCGGACCTGGTCGCACGGCGAAGTGAAGAAGCCGGAGACCATCAACTACCGCACGCTCAAGCCCGAAAAGGACGGACTCTTCTGCGAGAAGATCTTCGGTCCGACCCGGGACTGGGAGTGCTACTGCGGCAAGTACAAGCGTGTCCGCTTCAAGGGCATCATCTGTGAGCGCTGCGGCGTCGAGGTCACTCGCGCCAAGGTGCGTCGTGAGCGGATGGGCCACATCGAGCTTGCCGCTCCCGTCACCCACATCTGGTACTTCAAGGGCGTCCCGTCGCGCCTCGGATACCTGCTGGACCTCGCGCCGAAGGACCTGGAAAAGGTCATCTACTTCGCCGCGTACATGATCACGTTCGTCGACGAGGAGCGTCGTACCCGCGACCTTCCCTCGCTGGAGGCCCACGTCTCCGTCGAGCGCCAGCAGACCGAGAACCGTCGCGACTCCGACCTGGAGGCCCGCGCCAAGAAGCTCGAGACCGACCTGGCCGAGCTGGAGGCCGAGGGCGCCAAGGCCGACGTACGCCGCAAGGTGCGCGAAGGTGCCGAGCGTGAGATGAAGCAGCTGCGCGACCGTGCGCAGCGCGAGATCGACCGCCTCGACGAGGTGTGGAACCGCTTCAAGAACCTCAAGGTCCAGGACCTGGAGGGCGACGAGCTGCTCTACCGCGAGCTGCGTGACCGCTTCGGCACGTACTTCGACGGCTGCATGGGCGCCGCGGCGCTCCAGAAGCGCCTGGAGTCCTTCGACCTGGATGAAGAGGCCGAGCGGCTTCGCGAGATCATCCGCACCGGCAAGGGCCAGAAGAAGACCCGTGCGCTCAAGCGCCTCAAGGTCGTCTCCGCGTTCCTGCAGACCAGCAACAAGCCCAAGGGCATGGTGCTCGACTGCGTGCCGGTCATCCCGCCGGACCTGCGTCCGATGGTGCAGCTGGACGGTGGCCGCTTCGCGACCTCCGACCTGAACGACCTGTACCGCCGTGTGATCAACCGCAACAACCGCCTCAAGCGTCTCCTCGACCTCGGTGCCCCCGAGATCATCGTGAACAACGAGAAGCGGATGCTGCAGGAGGCCGTCGACGCGCTGTTCGACAACGGCCGCCGCGGTCGCCCGGTCACCGGTCCCGGCAACCGCCCGCTGAAGTCCCTGAGCGACATGCTCAAGGGCAAGCAGGGCCGTTTCCGTCAGAACCTGCTCGGCAAGCGTGTGGACTACTCCGCGCGTTCCGTCATCGTCGTCGGCCCGCAGCTCAAGCTGCACCAGTGCGGTCTGCCGAAGGCCATGGCGCTGGAGCTCTTCAAGCCGTTCGTGATGAAGCGCCTGGTGGACCTGAACCACGCGCAGAACATCAAGTCGGCCAAGCGCATGGTCGAGCGCGGCCGCACCGTCGTGTACGACGTCCTCGAAGAGGTCATCGCCGAGCACCCGGTGCTGCTGAACCGTGCGCCCACGCTGCACCGCCTCGGCATCCAGGCCTTCGAGCCGCAGCTGGTCGAGGGCAAGGCCATCCAGATCCACCCGCTCGTCTGCACCGCGTTCAACGCGGACTTCGACGGTGACCAGATGGCCGTGCACCTGCCGCTCTCCGCGGAGGCGCAGGCCGAGGCCCGCATCCTGATGCTGTCCTCGAACAACATCCTGAAGCCGGCCGACGGCCGTCCCGTCACCATGCCGACCCAGGACATGGTGCTGGGCCTGTTCTTCCTCACCACGGACGAGGAGGAGCGCAAGGTCATCGGCCAGGGCCGTTCCTTCGGCTCCACGGCCGAGGCGATCATGGCCTTCGACGCCCGGGAGCTCTCGCTCCAGGCGAAGGTCGACATCCGCTTCCCGGTCGGCACCATGCCGCCGCGTGGCTGGGTGCCGCCGGTCGCCGAGGAGGGCGAGCCCGAGTACCAGCCGGGTGACACCTTCCGGCTGCGTACGAGCCTGGGCCGCGCGCTCTTCAACGAGCTGCTGCCCGAGGACTACCCGTTCGTCGACTACTCGGTGGGCAAGAAGCAGCTCTCCGAGATCGTCAACGATCTGGCCGAGCGCTACCCCAAGGTCATCGTGGCGGCGACGCTCGACAACCTGAAGGCGGCGGGCTTCCACTGGGCGACGCGTTCCGGCGTCACCGTGGCCATCTCCGACGTCGTCGTGCCCGAGGCCAAGAAGGCCATCGTCAAGGGCTACGAGGAGCAGGACGAGAAGGTCCAGAAGCAGTACGAGCGCGGTCTGATCACCAAGGACGAGCGCACGCAGGAGCTCATCGCGATCTGGACCAAGGCGACCAACGAGGTTGCCGAGGCGATGAACGCGAACTTCCCGAAGACGAACCCCATCTTCATGATGGTTGACTCGGGTGCCCGAGGAAACATGATGCAGATGCGTCAGATCGCCGGTATGCGTGGTCTGGTGTCGAACGCGAAGAACGAGACGATCCCGCGTCCCATCAAGGCGTCGTTCCGTGAGGGCCTCACCGTTCTGGAGTACTTCATCTCCACGCACGGTGCCCGTAAGGGTCTGGCGGACACCGCCCTGCGTACCGCCGACTCGGGTTACCTGACCCGTCGTCTGGTGGACGTCTCGCAGGACGTGATCATTCGCGAGGAGGACTGCGGCACCGACCGCGGCCTCAAGCTGAAGATCGCGGTCAAGGGTGCCGACGGCGTGCTCCGCAAGACGGACGACGTCGAGACCTCGGTGTACGCCCGTATGCTCGCCGAGGACGTCGTCGTCGACGGCAAGGTCATCGCGCCTGCCAACGTCGACCTCGGTGACGTCCTGATCGACGCCCTGGTGGGCGCCGGCGTCGAGGAGGTCAAGACCCGTTCGGTCCTGACCTGTGAGTCCGCGGTCGGCACCTGTGCCTTCTGCTACGGACGCTCGCTCGCCACCGGCAAGCTGGTCGACATCGGTGAGGCGGTCGGCATCATCGCCGCCCAGTCCATCGGTGAGCCCGGTACCCAGCTGACGATGCGTACCTTCCACACCGGTGGTGTGGCCGGTGACGACATCACCCAGGGTCTGCCCCGTGTCGTCGAGCTCTTCGAGGCCCGTACGCCCAAGGGTGTCGCCCCGATCTCGGAGGCGGCCGGCCGCGTCCGGATCGAGGAGACCGAGAAGACCAAGAAGCTCGTCGTCACCCCGGACGACGGCAGCGAGGAGACGGCGTTCCCGATCTCCAAGCGTGCCCGTCTGCTCGTGGGCGAGGGCGACCCGGTCGAGGTGGGCCAGAAGCTCACCGTGGGTGCCACCAACCCGCACGACGTGCTGCGCATCCTCGGCCAGCGTGCGGTCCAGGTCCACCTGGTCGGCGAAGTCCAGAAGGTCTACAACTCGCAGGGCGTGTCGATCCACGACAAGCACATCGAGATCATCATCCGGCAGATGCTGCGCCGGGTGACGATCATCGAGTCCGGCGACGCGGAGCTCCTGCCGGGCGAGCTGGTCGAGCGGTCGAAGTTCGAGACCGAGAACCGTCGTGTGGTCACCGAGGGCGGTCACCCCGCCTCCGGCCGTCCGCAGCTGATGGGTATCACCAAGGCCTCGCTCGCCACCGAGTCGTGGCTGTCGGCGGCGTCCTTCCAGGAGACGACCAGGGTTCTGACCGACGCGGCGATCAACGCCAAGTCGGACTCCCTGATCGGCCTCAAGGAGAACGTCATCATCGGTAAGCTCATCCCGGCCGGTACGGGTCTGTCCCGCTACCGCAACATCCGGGTCGAGCCGACCGAGGAAGCCAAGGCCGCGATGTACTCGGCCGTCGGCTACGACGACATCGACTACTCGCCGTTCGGCACGGGCTCCGGCCAGGCCGTTCCGCTGGAGGACTACGACTACGGTCCGTACAACCAGTAAGCGAGTCGTTTGCGACTGACCACAGGGCGGTCACCCCGGACACGGGGTGGCCGCCCTGTGGCGTGGGTAGGGGCCTCCGGTACACCTCTCCGCGCCACCAGGGGCCGCTCAGGGCTCCGAGGACGGACGTGGAGGGAAGTCGGGGCTCGGGGACGGTGGGGGAGCGCTATGGACACGGCACAGGTCTCTTTCGGGACGGCGGCATCTGCCGGCCCTCCGGAAGGGGAACCATTGGATCTCTGCGATCACCCGCTGGTCGGAAAGCTCATATCGCTCGGGCTGGAACGGGGTGACTTCGTGGTGGCGGGCAGCGGACCGCTGCTGGCACACGGGCTCAGGAGTTCAGTGGGCGATCTGGACATCGTCGCCAGGGGCGACGCCTGGAAGCGGGCCACCGAACTGGCCGATCCGGTGCCGGCCCCCTCCGGGTACGGGCTGATGGTGCTGCTGTTCGACGGTGGCCTGGAGATCTTCGACCGATGGCTTCCGGGAACGCCCGGACCCGACGCGCTCATCGCGGGCGCCGAATGGATACAAGGCCTCCCTTTCTGCCCGCTGCGGGAGGTGCTGGAATGGAAGAGAACCGCGCTGCGCGAGAAGGACCTGAAGGACATTCTGTTGATCCAGAAGCACCTGGACCGCGAAGTACTGGATCATGAATGAGCCCCGGCGTGTCGTGATGGACAGCATTTGTTTTGACCGGAGTCCGTGAGGTAGGTACGCTCAAGCCTTGTGCCTGGGGTGTGCCTGGGCTCGGGTGCGTGTCCTCAACCGCATGGCGAGTCCGTAAGTGGCCACCGCAATCTGCGCCCCTTCTGCCTCAGGGCAGGAGCCTGCAGTATTCGACACACCCGACCGCGTGGGTCGGCGATGTTCCAGGTTAGTTTCACGAACGGCACACAGAAACCGGAGAAGTAGTGCCTACGATCCAGCAGCTGGTCCGGAAGGGCCGGCAGGACAAGGTCGAGAAGAACAAGACGCCCGCGCTCGAGGGTTCGCCCCAGCGCCGCGGCGTCTGCACGCGTGTGTTCACGACCACCCCGAAGAAGCCGAACTCGGCACTCCGTAAGGTCGCGCGTGTGCGTCTGACCTCCGGTATCGAGGTCACGGCCTACATCCCGGGTGAGGGACACAACCTGCAGGAGCACTCCATCGTGCTCGTGCGTGGTGGCCGTGTGAAGGACCTGCCGGGTGTTCGTTACAAGATCATCCGCGGTTCCCTTGACACCCAGGGTGTCAAGAACCGCAAGCAGGCCCGCAGCCGCTACGGCGCCAAGAAGGAGAAGTAAGAATGCCTCGTAAGGGCCCCGCCCCGAAGCGCCCGGTCATCATTGACCCGGTCTACAGCTCTCCTCTTGTCACCTCGCTGATCAACAAGATCCTCCTCGACGGCAAGCGTTCCACCGCCGAGCGGATCGTGTACGGCGCCATGGAAGGCCTCCGCGAGAAGACCGGTAACGACCCGGTCATCACGCTGAAGCGCGCGCTTGAGAACGTCAAGCCCTCGCTCGAGGTCAAGTCCCGCCGTGTCGGTGGCGCCACCTACCAGGTGCCGATCGAGGTCAAGCCCGGTCGCGCGTCCACCCTCGCTCTGCGCTGGCTCGTCGGTTACTCCCGCGCCCGCCGCGAGAAGACCATGACCGAGCGCCTCATGAACGAACTGCTCGACGCCTCCAACGGCCTCGGCGCTTCGGTCAAGAAGCGTGAGGACACCCACAAGATGGCCGAGTCGAACAAGGCCTTCGCGCACTACCGCTGGTAGTCGCTACCCACATCGAGACCGAGAGAAGATTGAGCCTTATGGCCACCACTTCGCTTGACCTGGCCAAGGTCCGCAACATTGGGATCATGGCCCACATCGACGCGGGCAAGACGACCACCACTGAGCGGATCCTGTTCTACACCGGCGTCTCGTACAAGATCGGTGAAGTCCACGACGGCGCTGCCACGATGGACTGGATGGAGCAGGAGCAGGAGCGCGGCATCACGATCACGTCCGCCGCGACGACCTGTCACTGGCCGCTCAATGATGTTGACCACACCATCAACATCATCGACACCCCGGGTCACGTCGACTTCACCGTCGAGGTGGAGCGTTCGCTCCGCGTCCTCGACGGTGCTGTCACCGTGTTCGACGGTGTGGCCGGCGTCGAACCGCAGTCCGAGACCGTGTGGCGTCAGGCGGACCGCTACGGCGTGCCGCGTATCTGCTTCGTCAACAAGCTCGACCGCACCGGTGCGGACTTCTTCCGTTGCGTCAACATGATCGTGGACCGCCTCGGCGCGACCCCGATCGTCATGCAGCTCCCCATTGGCGCGGAGGCCGACTTCACGGGTGTCGTCGACCTCGTGTCGATGAAGGCCTTCGTGTACCCCGAAGAGGCCGCCAAGGGCGAGATGTACAACGTCACCGAGATCCCGGACAACCTCAAGGAGAGCGCCGCCGAATGGCGTGGCAAGCTCCTTGAGGCCGTGGCCGAGAACGACGACGCCATGATGGAGCTGTACCTGGAGGGCAACGAGCCCACCCAGGAGCAGCTGCACGCGGCGATCCGTCGGATCACGCTGGCGTCCAAGGGCAGTGCCGACTCGGTCACCATCACCCCGGTGTTCTGTGGCACGGCGTTCAAGAACAAGGGCGTCCAGCCCCTGCTCGACGCCGTTGTGCGCTACCTGCCTTCCCCCCTGGACGTCGAGGCCATCGAGGGCCACGACGTGAAGGACCCGGAGAAGGTCGTCTCGCGCAAGCCCTCGGACGACGAGCCGTTCTCCGGCCTGGCGTTCAAGATCGCGAGCGACCCGCACCTCGGCAAGCTCACCTTCGTCCGGATCTACTCCGGTCGCCTTGAGGCCGGCACCGCGGTGCTGAACTCGGTCAAGGGCAAGAAGGAGCGCATCGGCAAGATCTACCGCATGCACGCGAACAAGCGTGAGGAGATCGCGTCGGTGGGCGCCGGTGACATCATCGCCGTCATGGGCCTGAAGCAGACCACCACCGGTGAGACGCTGTGTGACGACAAGAACCCGGTCATCCTGGAGTCCATGGACTTCCCGGCGCCGGTCATTCAGGTCGCCATCGAGCCCAAGTCCAAGGGTGACCAGGAGAAGCTGGGTGTCGCCATCCAGCGCCTCTCGGAGGAGGACCCCTCCTTCCAGGTGCACTCCGACGAGGAGACCGGCCAGACCATCATCGGTGGTATGGGCGAGCTTCACCTTGAGGTGCTCGTCGACCGCATGAAGCGCGAGTTCCGCGTCGAGGCGAACGTCGGCAAGCCCCAGGTCGCGTACCGCGAGACGATCCGCAAGGCCGTCGAGCGCATCGACTACACGCACAAGAAGCAGACTGGTGGTACCGGCCAGTTCGCGAAGGTGCAGATCGCCCTTGAGCCCATCGAGGGTGGCGACGCCTCCTACGAGTTCGTCAACAAGGTCACCGGTGGCCGCATCCCCCGTGAGTACATCCCCTCGGTGGACGCGGGTGCTCAGGAAGCCATGCAGTTCGGCATCCTGGCCGGTTACGAGATGGTCGGCGTCCGCGTCACCCTTCTCGACGGTGGTTACCACGAGGTCGACTCCTCGGAGCTCGCATTCAAGATCGCCGGTTCGCAGGCGTTCAAGGAGGGTGCCCGCAAGGCCTCTCCCGTGCTCCTTGAGCCGATGATGGCCGTCGAGGTCACCACGCCCGAGGACTACATGGGCGATGTCATCGGCGACCTGAACTCCCGCCGTGGCCAGATCCAGGCCATGGAGGAGCGCAGCGGTGCTCGCGTCGTGAAGGGCCTCGTGCCCCTCTCGGAGATGTTCGGCTACGTCGGAGACCTCCGCAGCAAGACCTCGGGTCGCGCAAGCTACTCGATGCAGTTCGACTCCTACGCCGAGGTTCCGCGGAACGTCGCCGAGGAGATCATCGCGAAGGCCAAGGGCGAGTAACTCTCCCGAGTTCACGCTTTAGGCTTGTCACCGGAGCCCGGTGCGGCATTCGGCACATAGCGCAAGCAATGTGCCGAATGCCCCCGGCCCCGGCATCCCAGCAAAGATCACCTGGCGCCGATGAAGCAAGGCGTACAGAACCACTCCGCAGGAGGACCCAGTGGCGAAGGCAAAGTTCGAGCGGACTAAGCCGCACGTCAACATCGGCACCATCGGTCACATTGACCACGGTAAGACGACCCTCACGGCCGCCATTACCAAGGTGCTGCACGACGCGTACCCGGACCTGAACGAGGCCTCGGCCTTCGACCAGATCGACAAGGCTCCCGAGGAGCGCCAGCGCGGTATCACGATCTCGATCGCGCACGTCGAGTACCAGACGGAGTCGCGTCACTACGCGCACGTCGACTGCCCGGGTCACGCGGACTACATCAAGAACATGATCACGGGTGCGGCGCAGATGGACGGCGCCATCCTCGTGGTCGCGGCCACCGACGGCCCGATGCCGCAGACCAAGGAGCACGTGCTCCTGGCCCGCCAGGTCGGTGTCCCGTACATCGTCGTCGCCCTGAACAAGGCCGACATGGTGGACGACGAGGAGATCATGGAGCTCGTCGAGCTTGAGGTCCGTGAGCTCCTCTCCGAGTACGAGTTCCCGGGCGACGACCTTCCGGTCGTGCGTGTCTCGGCGCTCAAGGCTCTTGAGGGCGACAAGGAGTGGGGCCAGTCGGTCCTGAACCTGATGTCCGCCGTCGACGAGTCCATCCCGCAGCCCGAGCGTGACGTCGAGAAGCCGTTCCTCATGCCCATCGAGGACGTCTTCACGATCACCGGTCGCGGTACGGTCGTCACCGGCCGTATCGAGCGTGGTGTCCTGAAGGTCAACGAGACCGTCGACATCGTCGGTATCAAGACCGAGAAGACCACCACCACGGTCACCGGCATCGAGATGTTCCGCAAGCTGCTCGACGAGGGCCAGGCCGGTGAGAACGTCGGTCTGCTCCTCCGTGGCATCAAGCGCGAGGACGTCGAGCGCGGCCAGGTCATCATCAAGCCGGGTTCGGTCACGCCGCACACCGAGTTCCAGGCGCAGTCCTACATCCTGTCGAAGGACGAGGGTGGCCGTCACACCCCGTTCTTCAACAACTACCGCCCGCAGTTCTACTTCCGTACCACGGACGTAACGGGCGTTGTGACCCTCCCCGAGGGCACCGAGATGGTCATGCCGGGTGACAACACCCTCATGGACGTCGCGCTGATCCAGCCGGTCGCCATGGAAGAGGGCCTGAAGTTCGCCATCCGTGAGGGTGGCCGGACCGTGGGCGCCGGCCAGGTCACCAAGATCATCAAGTAGTTTCTGCTTGATCGTCTGACCTGGTAGCTCGCTGAGCTGCAAGAAGGGCCCCCTACCTCTCGTGAGAGAGGTAGGGGGCCCTTCGCTCTGTGCTGGGGGGGAACCCGTACGGCCGAAGGTCAGACGCCCGCGATGGACCGGATCCAGGAGCGGTACGCGGTGACGTTCGTGTACGCGGTCGTGGTCTGCCGGTCACTCGTCGAGGCGACGCCCACCTGGACACCGCCCGCCGTCATCGGGCCGCCCGAGTCCCCGCCGGCGGTGATGCCGTTGCCGCGGCGCGCACAGATCGCCGAGCCGCCGTACGCGTCGGTGCAGCCGCCGCTGACGGTCACATTGGCCACCTTCAGATAGCGCGACTGACAGTTGATCTCGGAGCCGCACTGCGAGGTGGCGCCCCAGCCGAACACCTGGACGCTCTGCCCGACGCTCACCGATCCGGGCTGACCGAGCGGGGAGTACGTGCCCTGTACGGACCGGTCCAGCCGCACCAGCGCCAGGTCCGAGCTGTGGGTGTAGGTCTGCACACCGTTGGCCACCGTGCCGCCGCTGTGCTGGTCGAGGCTGCCGATCCGGAACGACAGCCCGCCGCCGGTGACGCAGTGCTTCGCCGTGAGGATCCATGTCGGCGCGATGATCGTCGACGAACAGGTCTCCTGGCCGTTGGAGAAGAGACGCGCGGCCCACGGGGCGTTCTGCGCGTAGCCGCCGCCGATGATCGGCTGGACGGCCTGGGCCGTGGGGGGCGGGGTGGCCTGGGAGGCCGAGGCGGTGGGTGCGAGAAGGGCGAGGACGGAGACCGCCGCGGCGGCGACGGCGGGCACGAGCCTGGCTATTCGCATGGTTCCTCGTTTCGGGGGAGGCACGCCGGTGGGCGTGTCTGTGGGGGTCGGTCGGCCCCAGGGTCCCGAAGACGGAGTGAACCGGGTACTAACGGTTGGACACAACGCGGCGTTATACCTGCCTCGCGGTAACTGCCTCGGGTACCTGCCTCCCGGTACCCGCCCCGCGCGTGGAGTGCGGCGGCGGGGTGTGGGCGTACGGCTGTGCGGGCGCCCGCTACCCGGCCACGGCCGCGACGACCGAGGCGATGATCGCCAGGGCGGGCTGCGCGATATCGGCGGCCCCCGCGAGCATTTCCCGCAGCCGCTCCGCCCGCAGCCGGACCGCGGGCCCGTCCGGCTCGGGTTCCGCGGAGAGCCGGGCCAGGTCGTGCACGGCCGCCGCGGCCTCGTCGCGGTCGGCGTCGGCGAGGTCCGTACTGGAGAGGGTCAGCCGGAGCAGATTGCGCAGCTCCTCGTGGCACAGGCCCGTTCCGTGCTGGTTCTGGAAGTCCTGGACGACGGTGTTCACGGGGCGGTTGATGAAGGTGGTGTTCTGCCCGTGGAAGTGGAAATTCTCGGTCACGGATGCTCCTGGCGTGAGAATGACCCGGCAGTTGTCGAGGTGGTAATCGGTGCTCGGCGCGGGGGCCGGCCGCAGGGCCGCCCTGATCGCCCGCTGGGCCGCTTCGACCGAGGCGAAGGCCGCGGCGTCGCCGCCCCGGCCGCTGCGCAGCAGTGCGCCCAGTACGGTACGGCTGTCGCTCGTGGCGCTGTTCCGATCGCTCTCGTACGACAGCGGTCCGTAGTAGCTGCCGCCCGGGGGTGCCTCCCCCAGCGGAGGGGCTGTTTCGAGAGCTCTGGTGATGCGGCCGAAGAGAGTACGGAAGTACCTCGGGGTGACGTCCTCCACCGGAAAGACGATCCTTCGCTCGCCCCAGGGCAGTCCCGGCCGGCCGTCGAAGAAGACCAGGCAGGGCACATGCTCCGGGTCCACTTTGAGCTGCGCGGCGATCTCGTACGCGCCCTGGGGGTCGTACGGCTGCCAGTGGAGCCACCGCATCGACGAGAGCACCCGGTACAGCTCCGGCTCCAGGTGCGCGCGCCAGTATTTCCGTGCCTCGGCCCATCTGGCCTGCCGCTCGACGACGAAGACCCGGGTGTTCGGCCCGGACAGGGCGTTGAGGTCCTCGAAGTGCGTCCGGACGTACGTCGCCAGCTCCACGTCGGCCGTGGTGTAGAGGAGTACGCCCCACAGCCTCGGCCCGTCGTCGGGGGCGGTCCCGTTCATGGCGAGCTGCATCCGCTCCAGCAGGACGGCCGGGTTCATGGCCGGGCCCATGGCGTAGCAGCCCTTGGCGGTGCGCTCGATGCACAGGACGACGAGGTCGTCCTCGCCGAGACCGGCCCGCTCCAGCGTCAGCCCCTCGTCGAACCGTTCGTCGGTGACGGGGTCGGCCAGCCAGGTCCGCAGGACCCGGTCCGCGAACGGGTCCCTCCCGTCCGCCGGAGGCCCCGCATCCGGCCGGGCGACACCGCGCCGACGGGCCTCGCCCAGCGCGAGTCTCCGGCAGTCGGCCACGGTCATGGACGGCGGTACGGAGATCTCGAAGGCCTCGCCGAGCGCGGCGTCGTGCAGCTCGTGCCAGCGGGCCGAGGCGTCGTCCGCGCTGCCGGACGAGGCGGTGTCGGACGAGGCGGTGCCCGTATCGGAGCAGAAGGATTCCAGGCGTTTGAGCCGCCATGCGGTCCGGTCCCCGTAGCGGCCGTAGAAGGCGGCCCAGTCACCTTCAACGACATCGATCAGCAGACGCACCGAGCCTCCCCCGAGAGCTGTGGGGGACCAGGTTAGGCCGCCGGGCCGGACAGGTCCGGGCGAACGGGGAAAGTGGTGTCAGGCCACCGGCTCGCGGACCATGAACGCATCGACCGGGTCCCGGCGCTCCTCGACGAAGCCGTGCCGCTCGTACAGGGCCCGTGCCGCGCTGCCCCGGAGCACGACCAGCCGCACGCGGGCGCCCTCCCGGTCGGCCCGCTCCAGCAGGGAGCGCAGTACGCCGGTGCCGATGCCGCGGCCCTGGAGCGCGGGGGAGAGGTAGAAGTTCTCCAGCCACCATCCGTCCGGCGCGTGGTCCGCGGTGCCGTCCGTCGTGCCGTCCGTACCGGGGCGCAGGGACACGCAGCCCGCGAGCGCTCCGTCCACGAGGATCACCGAGGTGTGCTCCGGGGCGTACGCGTCGCGCAGCCGCTGCCGTACGCGGTGCTCGTCGTACCGCCCCAGACGCTCCAGGTCGGGGCGCATCACGAGGGCCCGCAGTTCGGCCAGGGGCTCGATGTCCTCGGGGGTGGCGGTGCGGAAGGCCCAGCCGGGTTTCGTGCGCGTAGACATGACCGGATTCTCTCAGGCGGGCTGATGCACCCACCCGAGGGAACATCGCCGCCCTACCGCCCGGTCACGCGTGTGCACCGTCCGTTGTCGAACGGGTCGGACCCTGGCACCATGCCGTGGTTATGGCGAGAAGACTCTCTTTTCCGGTCCCGGTACTCACGGTCGACACCCCCCAGCAGATCAACCGCCCCGTTACCAACAGCTGGGTCGTCTGGGGCGACCAACAGGTCTTCCCCGGCGAAGCGTTCTCGTCCCTGAGCGTGAACGCGGCCCAGGTCGGGGCCGGTGAGGTCATCGGCGCGCGCCTGACGTCCATCCAGAAAGGGGTGGACGCCGGTTCCTGGTACGTAGTGGCCTACGGGACCGCGATCACGTACGGATAGGGCGGGGCGGGCGGCTGCGAGCGCCCGGCGGGCAGTTCTCAGGCGGCGATCCGCGCCGGTTCGGTTCGGCAGTCGCGGCAGTGGCCGGGGCTGTGGGAGCGGAACGCGCGGTCGCAGCCGTCGCAGGTCTGGAACGGGGTGACCGTGACACGGCGGCGGGGCGGCGCGAGGTCGTGGGCGCCGGGGAGCGGTGGGGGCAGCAGGGCGGTCAGCCGGTGCCTGAGAAGTTTCGCCGGGTGCCTGAGCGGATGGGGAAGGTCGCTGGTGAGCGCGTGGCGGATGGTGTCGGGGTGAGCCTCGCGTTCGAGCCAGGCCGCGACACCGGGTGCCAGATGGCGGACGTCGTTCTCGGACAGCGCGAGCTGGGGCGCATGGCGGCGCAGACCGGTGACGAGCGCGGTGGCGGTGCGGTGCAGTTCCGGGGTGAGCTCGCGGGGCCGGGGGAGCGGTGGGGGCGGCGGCCTGGGCGCGGTCGGCGGCGGTACGAAGCGTGAGGTGCGTGGGGGAGCGCAGGGCGGTGACGGCGGGGCGGGTGCCGGGGCCGGTGTGCTGGCCGGGGCCGGGACCGACTCGTGGGGCTCCGGTGCGGCGTCGGGGCCGGGCGCTTCCGGTACGGCGGGAGCTGCGGGTGCCTGTGGCGTGGGTGGCGCGAGTGGCTCGGGCATCGGTGCCGGTGCCGGTGATTCTGTTGCGACCCGTCCTGGAAGGGGCGTGGACGGTGGTGGGGCCGCCGCCGTGCGTGAGCGTAAAAGCTCTGCGGGCTGGTTGCAGAACACGGTGCGGGTGACGATCCTGCCCCCCGGCAGGCGGGTACGTGTCCGTTGCAGGTAGCCGTGGGCCTCCAGCTCGCGCAGGGCGGCGGCGATGCGGCTCTCGCCTTCGGGGAAGCGGGCGGCGAGCGCCTTGATCCCCACGTCGGCCCCCGGGGGCAGCGACTGGATGCGCACGGCGATGCCCACGGCGGTGGAGCTGAGGCCGGGGTGCTGGGCGAGGTGGTTGCCGACGACCGTGAAGCGGCTGGTGTGCGGGATCACGATGTGGATCACGCCGGAGGCCGGGAGAGGTCCGGGAACCTCCGCCAGGGCGCGGGTGAGGGCAGTACTCTGCTGCGTATCCATCGGGAAGCGGTTCTCTTCCTCGTTGGTCAGGCCCTCGATCGGGATTGCTGTCCCGGCCGGGGGCCGACGTATGTGCTGGTGTGGTGGCGCGAGCATATGCCTCCCAACCAGCGCGAAAGCCAGTGGAGTTGGCAAACCTCACCCGTGTGAGTGACGAGCCCCCGGGGTGCTTCAGGTAGTGGACGGGGTGGGGTCGGGTGGGGTTATTTCTCCGGGTTCTTTACGTAGTTGACGTCGAGGACCACCGCGTCGTGGCCGCCCACGATCCGGTGGGGGGCGTACCGGGTCGTGGCGCTTCACGATCCGGTGGAGCCGGTCAGCGCGCGAGGTCGAGTTCGGCCCACACCGTCTTGAGCGGTACGGGTCCGGGGACGACGCCCCAGTGGTCGGCCAGGGCCTCGACGATGAGCAGGCCCCGCCCGCTCTCCGCGTCGTCCTCGGGCGCCTTGACGGCCCCCGGACCGGGCGGAACGCTGTCGCCCCGGGTGTCGGCCACCTCGATCCGCAACAGGGCCTCGCCATGGACAGCGAGGTGCAGCCGGAAGTCCCGGCCCCGTACCCGGCCGTGCACCGAGGCGTTCGCCGCCAGCTCAGCGACGATGTGCGCCGCCGACTCCGAAGGGAGCCCCCAGGCGCCGAGACGGGCCACGGTGAGCAGCCGGGCGAGCCTGGCCGCCCGCCGGGTGGGCGAGAGCAGCACGGTGAACGTCCGGCTCGCGGCGGGGCGTTGGGTGCGGACCATTTCTTGGTTCATGTCACTCAGCGTGGCCGCCTCTGCGTACCGTGCCCAGTGACTGAGCCCTTGCGTACGGTGATTGTCCAGGGCTTGTCCGGCGCTGTCCTGACTGTCCGGCGTGACGCACCGGGAACGGACGCGGTTGACGGGAGAACGGCACGCACGTCGGAGGTGGAGCTCGCATGAGCGTGATGGGCGACGGTACGGGGCACGGGGACGGTACGGGGCACGGGGACGGCGGGGCGGACGAGCCCGGCTGGGACGTCGATCCCGACGACGAGTCGGGGGTGGCGGTGGTCGCCGCCGTGGGCCGCCAGATCAAGGCGTGGCGCGAGGCGGCGGGGATGCGGGCGTGCGAGCTCGGGGCGGAGATGGGGTACGGCGAGGATCTCGTCTACAAGGTGGAGGGCGGCCGGCGTATCCCCCGTCCGGAGTTCCTGGACCGCGCGGACGCGGTGCTGGGGGCGGGCGGGAAGCTCGCGGCGATGAAGACGGATGTCGCGGAGGTGCGGTACCCGAAGAAGGTGCGGGAGCTGGCCAAGCTGGAAGCTCGGGCGGTGGAGCTCTCGGCGTTCGGGAGCCACAACATTCACGGTCTGTTGCAGACCGAAGAGTATGCGCGGGCATTGTTCGGGATGCGGAGGCCCTCGTTCTCACAGGACGAGGTGGAGAGGCTCGTGGCCGCGCGCGTAGCCCGACAGTCCATCTTCGGCCGATTGCCTGCCCCGGAGCTCAGCTTTGTCCAAGAAGAGGTGACGCTGCGACGCCCCCTCGGAGGCAGAATGGTGTTGCGCCAGCAGCTCGAACGGCTCTTGGAGGTCGGGCAGTTGCGGAATGTCGAAATTCAGGTGATGCCAACCGGTCGCGATGAGCATGCTGGAATGGGCGGAGAGATGCAGGTACTGAAGTTCGGGGACGGCTCGGCGGTGGGGCGCTCCGAGGGAGACTTCGGGAGTCGGCCGGTCTCGGACCCGAAACACCTCCGGATCATCGAGCTGCGGTGTGGCATCATCCGGGCGCAGGCTCTCACTCCAGGGGAGTCGATGGCGTTCATCGAGCAAGTGCTGGGAGAGACATGATCAGCGAAGCCTCTGACGGAGACGGTTCCGCGCTGGAGTGGTTCAGGAGCAGCTACAGCGACAGCAGTAACAGCAATGAGTGTGTCGAAGTTGCGACCACCCCTGGCGCCGTCCACGTCCGCGACTCCAAGGACGTCCAGGGCCCGCGTCTCGCCGTTACTCCCGCCGCGTGGGCTGGCTTCGTCTCGTACGCCGCCGGGCATTGACCTCTTCAGGAGTGGGGGCGACATGATCCGTAAGCCGACTGCCTGGGACGCTTCCGCGCTGGAGTGGTTCAGGAGCAGCTACAGCAGCAGTGGCGACGGCAACGACTGCGTCGAGGTCGCGACCGCCCTCGGTACCGTCCACGTCCGCGACTCCAAGGACGTCCAGGGCCCGCGTCTCGCCGTTACTCCCGCCGCGTGGGTGCGCTTCGTCCCGTACGCCGCCGGGCACTGACCCCTCTGCGCGCGCCCCAGCCCATGGTCGTCGCCGGGCCGGGGGCGCGCCGAATGCGCGCCCGCGTTTGACCGCTCCCTCGCGGGGGGTAAGATCCTGGGCCCGATTGGCCAGGCTCACACCCCGTATGGCACACTGACCAGGTTGCTCGGTTGAGTGTCAATGCTGCGCGCCTCCCGCCGGGAGGACCGGAAGCGAGTCCCACAGTACTCGTCGGCCCCATGCGGGCCGGACGTACGGGAATCTTCCGGGAAGCAAAGCAGGGCGCCGGCCAGGCACCCGGTGGGTGTTCCGCCCCCGGTTCCGCGGTCCTCGGGCCCGCACCCCCTTGGTTGGGATCTCCTTCGGGAGATTTTCGTAGAGGGGATGCGACACGCCCGACCGCGTGGGTCGGCGGAGGAGTTACGAGAACCCCCGGGTTCCAGAGCGTTTCGAGAGACAGGACTACTAGTAGCCATGGCGGGACAGAAGATCCGCATCCGGCTCAAGGCCTACGACCACGAGGTCATCGACTCTTCGGCGAAGAAGATCGTCGAGACGGTGACCCGCACTGGTGCGTCGGTCGCGGGCCCGGTGCCGCTGCCCACTGAGAAGAACGTGTACTGCGTCATCAAGTCGCCGCACAAGTACAAGGACTCGCGCGAGCACTTCGAGATGCGCACGCACAAGCGCCTCATCGACATCCTCGACCCCACGCCGAAGACGGTTGACTCGCTCATGCGTCTCGACCTGCCGGCGGGCGTCGACATCGAGATCAAGCTCTGAGGTGACGCGCGAGATGGCTAAGAACATTAAGGGCGTCCTGGGCGAGAAGCTCGGCATGACCCAGGTCTGGGACGAGAACAACCGGGTTGTCCCGGTGACCGTCGTCAAGGCCGGGCCCTGCGTCGTGACCCAGGTCCGCACCAACGACAACGACGGCTACGAGTCGGTCCAGATCGCCTTCGGCGAGATCGACCCGCGCAAGGTGAACAAGCCCCTCAAGGGTCACTTCGCCAAGGCCGACGTCACCCCGCGCCGCCACCTGGTGGAGCTCCGTACCCCTGACGCCAGCGAGTACACGCTGGGCCAGGAGATCACCGCCGAGGTGTTCGAGTCCGGCATCAAGGTTGATGTCACGGGCAAGAGCAAGGGCAAGGGCTTCGCCGGTGTCATGAAGCGTCACAACTTCAAGGGCCTCGGCGCCGGCCACGGCGTGCAGCGCAAGCACCGTTCGCCCGGCTCCATCGGTGGCTGTGCCACCCCCGGCCGTGTCTTCAAGGGCATGCGCATGGCGGGTCGCATGGGCAACGAGCGGGTCACCACCCAGAACCTGACCATCCACGCGGTTGACGCGGAGAAGGGTCTGCTCCTCATCAAGGGCGCGGTCCCCGGTCCGAACGGCGGCCTCGTCCTGGTCCGTACCGCGGCCAAGGGGGCTTGAGGTAATGAGCACCATTGACATCCTTTCGCCGGCAGGCGACAAGGCCGGTACCGTCGAGCTCCCCGCGGAGATCTTCGACGCCAAGACCAGCGTTCCGCTGATCCACCAGGTCGTCGTCGCACAGCTGGCAGCTGCCCGTCAGGGCACGCACAAGACCAAGACCCGCGCCGAGGTCCGAGGCGGTGGCCGCAAGCCGTACCGCCAGAAGGGCACCGGCCGCGCGCGCCAGGGTTCGACCCGTGCGCCGCAGTTCGCCGGCGGTGGCGTCGTCCACGGCCCGCAGCCGCGTGACTACTCGCAGCGCACCCCGAAGAAGATGAAGGCCGCCGCCCTGCGCGGTGCCCTCTCCGACCGGGCGCGTCACTCCCGTATCCACGTCGTCACCGGCGTGGTCGAGGGTGCGATCTCCACGAAGGCCGCCAAGACGCTGCTCGGCAAGATCAGTGAGCGCAACAACGTGCTCCTGGTCGTCGACCGCGCCGACGAGGCCGCGTGGCTGTCCGCACGCAACCTGCCCCAGGTGCACATCCTGGAGCCGGGCCAGCTGAACACGTACGACGTGATCGTCTCTGACGACGTGGTCTTCACCCAGGCCGCTTTCGAGTCCTTCGTGTCTGGCCCCCAGACCGCTGAGACCGAAGGGAGCGACGCCTGATGAGCGAGGCGACCGTTACCAGCAAGACGTACTCGGACCCGCGTGACGTTCTCGTCAAGCCCGTGGTCTCCGAGAAGAGCTACGCGCTGCTCGACGAGAACAAGTACACGTTCATCGTCGCGCCCGGCTCCAACAAGACCCAGATCAAGCAGGCCGTGGAAGCGGTCTTCTCGGTCAAGGTCACCGGGGTCAACACGATCAACCGGCAGGGCAAGCGCAAGCGGACCAAGACCGGCTTCGGCAAGCGTGCTGACACCAAGCGCGCCATCGTGACCCTCGCCGAGGGCGACCGTATCGACATCTTCGGCGGCCCGACCTCCTGACGGAGGTCGAGTCGTCCGGAATCGGACGAGGACTGAGAAATGGGTATCCGCAAGTACAAGCCGACGACCCCGGGCCGTCGTGGCTCCAGCGTCGCCGACTTTGTCGAGATCACGCGGTCCACGCCGGAGAAGTCGCTGGTCCGCCCCCTGCACAGCAAGGGCGGCCGTAACAACGCCGGTCGTGTGACCGTTCGCCACCAGGGTGGTGGCCACAAGCGCGCCTACCGCGTGATCGACTTCCGTCGTCACGACAAGGACGGCGTGCCGGCCAAGGTCGCGCACATCGAGTACGACCCGAACCGCACCGCGCGCATCGCGCTGCTGCACTACGCGGACGGCGAGAAGCGTTACATCGTCGCTCCCCGTGGCCTGTCGCAGGGTGACCGTGTCGAGAACGGTCCGACCGCAGACATCAAGCCGGGCAACAACCTGGCGCTGCGCAACATCCCGGTCGGTACGACCATCCACGCCATCGAGCTGCGGCCCGGCGGCGGCGCGAAGTTCGCCCGTTCCGCGGGTGCCTCCGTGCAGCTGCTGGCGAAGGAGGGCACCATGGCCCACCTTCGTATGCCGTCGGGTGAGATCCGCCTGGTCGACGCCCGCTGCCGCGCCACGATCGGTGAGGTCGGCAACGCCGAGCAGTCGAACATCAACTGGGGCAAGGCCGGCCGTATGCGCTGGAAGGGCGTTCGCCCGACCGTCCGCGGTGTCGCGATGAACCCGGTTGACCACCCGCACGGTGGTGGTGAAGGCAAGACCTCCGGTGGACGTCACCCGGTCTCGCCGTGGGGTCAGAAGGAGGGTCGTACTCGTTCTCCCAAGAAGGCGAGCAACAAGTACATCGTCCGCCGCCGCAAGACGAACAAGAAGCGCTAGGAGCGGGTTTAGATGCCGCGCAGTCTCAAGAAGGGGCCCTTCGTCGACGGCCACCTCATCAAGAAGGTGGACGTACAGAACGAGGCAGGCACCAAGAACGTCATCAAGACCTGGTCCCGTCGCTCGATGATCGTCCCGGCCATGCTGGGTCACACCATCGCGGTGCACAACGGCAAGATCCACGTCCCGGTGTTCGTCACCGAGTCGATGGTCGGCCACAAGCTCGGCGAGTTCTCGCCGACTCGCACCTTCCGCGGCCACGTCAAGGACGACCGGAAGTCGAAGCGCCGCTAGCGCGGGGTGGAAACGACTATGACTTACACCGAAGGGACAACCATGGAAGCCAGGGCCCAGGCGCGGTACATCCGCGTCACGCCCATGAAGGCCCGCCGCGTGGTGGACCTCATCCGTGGCATGGATGCCACGGAGGCTCAGGCGGTCCTGCGTTTCGCCCCGCAGGCCGCGAGCGTGCCGGTTGGCAAGGTGCTTGACAGCGCCATTGCCAACGCTGCACACAACTACGACCACACCGACGCCTCTTCGCTGGTCATCAGCGAGGCGTACGTGGACGAGGGCCCGACCCTGAAGCGGTTCCGTCCGCGTGCTCAGGGCCGTGCCTACCGGATCCGTAAGCGGACCAGCCACATCACCGTGGTCGTCAGCAGCAAGGAAGGAACCCGGTAATGGGCCAGAAGGTAAACCCGCACGGGTTCCGGCTCGGCATTACCACGGACTTCAAGTCCCGTTGGTACGCCGACAAGCTGTACAAGGACTACGTCAAGGAAGACGTCGCCATTCGTCGCATGATGACGAAGGGCATGGAGCGGGCCGGCATCTCGAAGGTCGAGATCGAGCGCACCCGCGACCGCGTCCGCGTTGACATCCACACCGCCCGTCCGGGCATCGTCATCGGCCGCCGCGGCGCCGAGGCCGATCGCATCCGTGGCGAGCTGGAGAAGCTGACCGGCAAGCAGGTCCAGCTGAACATCCTCGAGGTCAAGAACCCCGAGGTGGACGCTCAGCTGGTGGCCCAGGCCGTCGCCGAGCAGCTCTCCTCCCGCGTCTCCTTCCGTCGTGCCATGCGCAAGAGCATGCAGAGCTCGATGAAGGCCGGCGCCAAGGGCATCAAGATCCAGTGCGGCGGTCGCCTCGGCGGCGCCGAGATGTCCCGCTCGGAGTTCTACCGCGAGGGCCGCGTGCCCCTGCACACGCTCCGTGCGAACGTCGACTACGGCTTCTTCGAGGCCAAGACGACCTTCGGCCGCATCGGCGTGAAGGTCTGGATCTACAAGGGCGACGTCAAGAACATCGCCGAGGTCCGCGCCGAGAACGCCGCAGCCCGCGCCGGCAACCGTCCGGCTCGTGGCGGCGCTGACCGCCCGGCCGGCCGCGGTGGCCGTGGTGGCGAGCGTGGCGGTCGCGGCCGCAAGCCGCAGCAGTCGCCGGCAGCCGAGGCCCCCAAGGCCGACGCTCCCGCCGCCGCTGCTCCGGCTGCTGAGAGCACCGGAACGGAGGCCTGACCGAAATGCTGATCCCCCGTAGGGTCAAGCACCGCAAGCAGCACCACCCGAAGCGCAGCGGTATGTCCAAGGGTGGCACGCAGGTTGCGTTCGGCGAGTACGGCATCCAGGCGCTGACTCCGGCGTACGTGACGAACCGCCAGATCGAGGCAGCTCGTATCGCGATGACCCGCCACATCAAGCGTGGCGGCAAGGTCTGGATCAACATCTACCCGGACCGCCCCCTGACGAAGAAGCCTGCCGAGACCCGCATGGGTTCCGGTAAGGGTTCTCCCGAGTGGTGGATCGCGAACGTCAAGCCCGGTCGGGTGATGTTCGAGCTGTCCTACCCGAACGAGAAGATTGCTCGTGAGGCGCTTACCCGCGCTGCTCACAAGCTTCCGATGAAGTGCCGGATCGTTCGGCGCGAGGCAGGTGAGTCGTGATGTCGGCCGGTACCAAGGCGTCCGAGCTGCGCGAGCTGGGCAACGAGGAGCTTCTCAACAAGCTTCGCGAGGCCAAGGAAGAGCTGTTCAACCTCCGCTTCCAGGCGGCGACTGGTCAGCTCGAGAACCACGGCCGGCTCAAGTCCGTCCGTAAGGACATCGCCCGGATCTACACCCTGATGCGTGAGCGCGAGCTGGGCATCGAGACGGTGGAGAGCGTCTGATGAGCGAGAAGACTGTGACTGAGACCAACACCGACCGCGGTTTCCGCAAGACCCGTGAGGGTCTGGTCGTCAGCGACAAGATGGACAAGACCGTCGTCGTCGCTGTCGAGGACCGTGTCAAGCACGCGCTGTACGGCAAGGTCATCCGCCGTACGAACAAGCTCAAGGCCCACGACGAGCAGAACGCTGCCGGCGTCGGCGACCGTGTCATCATCATGGAGACCCGGCCGCTGTCCGCCTCGAAGCGCTGGCGCATCGTCGAGATCCTCGAGAAGGCCAAGTAATTCCTGAGGGGCATTCCCCTCAGGCAAGTTCCGCCAGGCTCGGTGGGGAGTCTCCGTAAGTCGCTTACGTCCTCGTAAGTCACTCATGGAACTCCCCGCCGGGAACCGGCAGACGATCAGGAGATAGACGTGATCCAGCAGGAGTCGCGACTGCGCGTCGCCGACAACACGGGTGCGAAGGAAATTCTCACCATTCGTGTTCTCGGTGGCTCGGGTCGCCGCTACGCGGGTATCGGTGACGTCATCGTCGCCACCGTCAAGGACGCGATCCCCGGTGGCAACGTGAAGAAGGGTGACGTCGTCAAGGCCGTCATCGTTCGCACCGTCAAGGAGCGTCGTCGTCAGGATGGCTCGTACATCCGCTTCGACGAGAACGCCGCCGTCATTCTGAAGAACGACGGCGACCCCCGCGGCACCCGCATCTTTGGCCCGGTTGGCCGAGAGCTGCGCGAGAAGAAGTTCATGAAGATCATCTCGCTCGCGCCGGAGGTGCTGTAAGCATGAAGATCAAGAAGGGCGACCTGGTTCAGGTCATCACCGGTAAGGACAAGGGCAAGCAGGGCAAGGTCATCGTTGCCTACCCTGCTCAGGACCGCGTCCTCGTCGAGGGTGTCAACCGGGTCAAGAAGCACACGAAGGCCGGTCAGACCGCTCGCGGTTCGCAGACCGGTGGCATTGTGACGACCGAGGCTCCCGTCCACGTCAGCAACGTGCAGCTGGTTGTTGAGAAGGACGGCAACAAGGTCGTTACTCGCGTCGGCTACCGCTTTGACGACGAGGGCAACAAGATCCGCGTTGCCAAGCGCACCGGTGAGGACATCTGATGACTACCACCACTGCGCCGCGTCTGAAGACGCGCTACCGCGAGGAAATCGCCGGCAAGCTGCGTGAGGAGTTCTCCTACGAGAACGTCATGCAGGTTCCCGGTCTGGTCAAGATCGTGGTCAACATGGGTGTGGGCGACGCCGCCCGCGACTCCAAGCTGATCGACGGGGCCGTCAAGGACCTCACCACGATCACCGGTCAGAAGCCGGCCGTCACCAAGGCCCGCAAGTCCATCGCGCAGTTCAAGCTGCGCGAGGGCCAGCCCATCGGCTGCCACGTCACCCTCCGCGGTGACCGGATGTGGGAGTTCCTGGACCGTACGCTGTCGCTCGCGCTTCCGCGTATCCGTGACTTCCGCGGCCTGTCGCCCAAGCAGTTCGACGGCCGTGGCAACTACACCTTCGGTCTCACGGAGCAGGTCATGTTCCACGAGATCGACCAGGACAAGATCGACCGGGTCCGGGGCATGGACATCACCGTGGTCACCACGGCGACCAACGACGACGAGGGTCGTGCCCTCCTTCGTCACCTCGGCTTCCCGTTCAAGGAGAACTGACCGTGGCGAAGAAGGCTCTGATCGCTAAGGCCGCCCGCAAGCCGAAGTTCGGCGTTCGCGGGTACACCCGCTGCCAGCGCTGCGGCCGGCCCCACTCCGTCTACCGCAAGTTCGGCCTGTGCCGCGTGTGCCTTCGTGAGATGGCTCACCGTGGCGAGCTGCCGGGCGTGACCAAGAGCTCCTGGTAATTTCCCCTCGCCCTTTGGGCGTTGGGATTACCCGGAGACTCTCGGTAAGCATCTGGTCGGCAGGAGCCCCTCCTTTCATGCCGTAGGCTTGAAGGGTTGGGCGCCTGCCGCCCAAGACCGACTTACTACGCCGTAGGTCCCCGCACCGCACCCGTCCCGCCACTGAGTGGGGAGAGGGATGGCGCATACAGGAAACCCCGGCGAGAGAGGCCGAAGGCCAACTCATGACCATGACTGATCCCATCGCAGACATGCTCACGCGTCTGCGCAACGCGAACTCGGCGTATCACGACGACGTCGCGATGCCGCACAGCAAGATCAAGTCGCACATCGCGGAGATCCTCCAGCAGGAGGGCTTCATCACCGGCTGGAAGGTCGAGGACGCCGAGGTCGGCAAGAACCTCGTCCTTGAGCTGAAGTTCGGCCCGAACCGCGAGCGCTCGATCGCCGGCATCAAGCGAATCTCGAAGCCGGGTCTGCGTGTTTACGCAAAGTCCACCAACCTGCCGAAGGTTCTCGGCGGCCTGGGCGTGGCGATCATCTCCACGTCCCACGGTCTCCTGACCGGCCAGCAGGCCAGCAAGAAGGGCGTAGGTGGGGAAGTCCTCGCCTACGTCTGGTAGTCGGGAACGGAGGAATAGCTCATGTCGCGAATCGGCAAGCTCCCCATCCAGGTTCCCGCCGGTGTGGACGTCACCATCGATGGCCGCACGGTCGCGGTGAAGGGCCCCAAGGGGACCCTCACGCACACCGTCGCATCGCCGATCGAGGTCTCCAAGGGTGAGGACGGCGTTCTGAACGTCGTCCGCCCGAACGACGAGCGTCAGAACAAGGCCCTCCACGGCCTGTCCCGCACGCTGGTGGCGAACATGATCACCGGTGTGACCCAGGGATACAGCAAGGCGCTCGAGATCAGCGGTGTCGGTTACCGCGTCCAGGCGAAGGGCTCCAACCTGGAGTTCGCCCTGGGCTACAGCCACCCGATCCTCATCGAGGCTCCGGAAGGCATCACCTTCAAGGTCGAGTCGCCCACGAAGCTCAGCGTCGAGGGCATCGACAAGCAGAAGGTCGGCGAGGTAGCCGCCAACATCCGCAAGCTGCGGAAGCCCGACCCGTACAAGGCCAAGGGCGTCAAGTACGCGGGCGAGGTCATCCGCCGCAAGGTCGGAAAGGCTGGTAAGTAGCCATGGCATACGGTGTGAAGATCGCCAAGGGCGACGCGTACAAGCGTGCCGCTCTCAAGCGCCGCCACATCCGCGTCCGCAAGCACATCTCCGGTTCGCCGGAGCGTCCCCGCTTGGTCGTGACGCGTTCCAACCGCCACATGGTCGCTCAGGTGATCGACGACATCGCGGGCCACACGCTCGCGTCGGCGTCGACCCTGGACGTGTCCATCCGTGGTGGCGAGGGTGACAAGAGCGCCCAGGCCCAGCAGGTCGGCGCCCTGGTCGCCGAGCGTGCCAAGGCCGCAGGCGTCGAGGCCGTCGTGTTTGACCGCGGTGGTAACCAGTACGCCGGGCGGATTGCCGCTCTGGCTGACGCCGCCCGTGAAGCCGGGCTGAAGTTCTAAGCCCCGGTTCCTACGCACAGCGGACGTAACAGAGAGAGGTAATTCCAATGGCTGGACCCCAGCGCCGCGGAAGCGGTGCCGGTGGCGGCGAGCGGCGGGACCGGAAGGGCCGTGACGGTGGCGCCAGCGCCGCCGAGAAGACCGCGTACGTTGAGCGCGTCGTCGCGATCAACCGCGTCGCCAAGGTTGTGAAGGGTGGTCGTCGCTTCAGCTTCACCGCGCTGGTCGTGGTGGGCGATGGTGACGGCACCGTCGGTGTCGGATACGGCAAGGCCAAGGAAGTTCCCGCGGCCATCGCCAAGGGCGTTGAAGAGGCCAAGAAGAGCTTCTTCAAGGTTCCGCGTATCCAGGGCACCATCCCTCACCCGATCCAGGGCGAGAAGGCTGCGGGCGTCGTCCTGCTCAAGCCTGCTTCCCCCGGTACCGGTGTGATCGCGGGTGGCCCGGTGCGCGCCGTTCTGGAGTGCGCCGGCGTTCACGACATCCTGTCGAAGTCGCTCGGTTCTTCGAACCCGATCAACATCGTGCACGCGACCGTGGCGGCCCTCAAGGGCCTGCAGCGTCCCGAGGAGATCGCGGCTCGCCGTGGTCTGCCCCTTGAGGACGTCGCCCCCGCGGCTCTGCTTCGTGCACGTGCGGGAGCGGGTGCGTAATGGCTCGCCTCAAGATCACGCAGACGAAGTCGTACATCGGCAGCAAGCAGAACCACCGCGACACCCTGCGTTCGCTCGGGCTCAAGCGCCTGAACGACTCGGTTGTCAAGGAGGACCGCCCCGAGTTCCGCGGAATGGTTCACACCGTCCGCCACCTCGTGACGGTTGAGGAGGTTGACTGACATGGCGGAGAACAGCCCGCTGAAGGCCCACAACCTCCGGCCTGCCCCGGGCGCCAAGACCGCCAAGACCCGTGTGGGTCGTGGTGAGGCGTCCAAGGGTAAGACCGCAGGCCGTGGTACCAAGGGTACGAAGGCCCGTTACCAGGTTCCGGAGCGCTTCGAGGGTGGCCAGATGCCCCTCCACATGCGTCTCCCGAAGCTCAAGGGCTTCAAGAACCCGTTCCGCACGGAGTACCAGGTCGTGAACCTGGACAAGCTCGCGACGCTCTACCCCGAGGGTGGAGAGGTCACGGTGGCCGATCTGGTCGCCAAGGGCGCTGTGCGCAACAACCACCTCGTCAAGGTCCTTGGCCAGGGCGAGATCTCCGTGGCGCTGCAGGTTTCGGTTGACGCCGTCTCCGGCTCCGCCAAGGAGAAGATTGCCGCCGCCGGCGGCACCGTCACCGAGCTCGTCTGAGACAACTCGGACAACTCGATGTACTGAACATCCGACCGGGGATGCCTCTCATTTGGGGCATCCCCGGTTGGTCGTTCCTAGGCGGGCATGGTCGCCGGTAAGGTGGCGTGCGTTGTTGTGCTATCTCCCTGGGCAACTGCCCGGGGACCTTTGACTGTTTCGTATTCGTCGATCCTCAAGACCGTCACCTCTACGCATTGCGCGGGGGTCGCAGGAGGCACCGTGCTCACCGCGTTCGCCCGGGCGTTCAAGACGCCCGACCTGCGCAAGAAGCTGTTCTTCACGCTCGGCATCATCGTGCTTTACCGGCTCGGGGCACACATCCCGGTGCCCGGTGTGAGCTACGAGAACGTCCAGATTTGTGTTGACCAGGCAAGCAAGGGCAACAACAGCCTCTTCGGCCTGGTGAACATGTTCAGCGGTGGTGCACTGCTGCAGATCACGATCTTCGCGCTCGGCATCATGCCGTACATCACGGCCAGCATCATTCTCCAGCTGCTGACCGTCGTCATCCCCCGGCTGGAGGCACTCAAGAAGGAGGGGCAGTCCGGCACGGCCAAGATCACGCAGTACACGCGTTATCTGACCGTGGCGCTCGCCATCCTCCAGGGCACGGGTCTGGTGGCAACCGCCCGCAGCGGTGCGCTGTTCAGCAGCTGCTCCGTGGGCGACCAGATCGTCCCGAACCAGTCGATCTTCACCACCGTCGTCATGGTGCTCACCATGACCGCCGGTACCGCCGCCGTCATGTGGCTCGGTGAGCTCATCACGGACCGCGGCATCGGCAACGGCATGTCGATCCTGATGTTCATCTCGATCGCCGCGAGCTTCCCGGGTGCCCTGTGGGCCATCAAGGAGAGCGGCAAGCTGGCCGACGGCTGGATCGAGTTCGGCACGGTCATCCTCATCGGCTTCGTGATGGTCGCGCTCGTCGTCTTCGTCGAGCAGGCCCAGCGCCGTATCCCGGTGCAGTACGCGAAGCGCATGATCGGCCGCCGGTCGTACGGCGGTACGTCCACGTACATCCCGCTGAAGGTGAACCAGGCGGGTGTGATTCCCGTCATCTTCGCCTCTTCGCTGCTCTACATCCCGGCCCTGATCGTCCAGTTCTCCGGTTCCCAGGCGGGCTGGGCGACCTGGATCCAGGACCACTTCGTCAAGGGTGACCACCCGTACTACATCGCGACGTACTTCCTGTTGATCGTGTTCTTCGCCTTCTTCTACGTGGCGATCTCGTTCAACCCCGAGGAAGTCGCCGACAACATGAAGAAGTATGGTGGCTTCATCCCGGGTATCCGGGCTGGTCGACCTACTGCCGAGTACCTGAGCTACGTGCTCAACAGGATCACTTGGCCGGGCTCGCTGTACCTGGGTCTGATCGCTCTGGTGCCGACGATGGCGTTGGCAGGCTTCGGCGGCGCTAACCAGAACTTCCCGTTCGGCGGGACGAGCATCCTCATCATCGTGGGTGTGGGTCTGGAAACCGTGAAGCAGATCGAGAGTCAGCTCCAGCAGCGCAATTACGAAGGGTTCCTCCGCTGATGCGAATCGTCCTCGTCGGGCCTCCTGGTGCCGGCAAGGGAACGCAGGCTGCGTACCTTGCCAAGAACCTGTCGATTCCGCACATCTCGACGGGCGATCTCTTCCGCGCCAACATCAGCCGGGGCACCGACCTCGGCAAGCAGGCCCGCGCCTTCATGGACGCCGGTCAGCTGGTGCCGGACGAGGTCACCATCGGGATGGCCAAGGACCGCATGGCTCAGCCGGACGCCGTGAACGGCTTCCTGCTCGACGGCTTCCCGCGCAACGTGGGCCAGGCCGAAGCCCTTGACGCGATGCTCAAGGACGAGGGCGTAAAGCTGGACGCGGTCCTCGACCTGGAGGTCCCCGAGGACGAGGTCGTGAAGCGGATCGCGGGCCGCCGCATCTGCCGCAGCGACAGCGCGCACGTCTTCCACGTGACGTACAACCCGCCGCAGACCGAGGGTGTCTGCGACACCTGCGGCGGCGAGCTGTACCAGCGGGACGACGACAGCGAGGAGACGGTCCGTACCCGGCTGGAGGTCTACCACACGCAGACCGAGCCGATCATCGACTACTACCGGGCCCAGGGCCTGGTGGTGACCATCTCCGCGCTCGGCAAGGTCACCGATGTGACCGCGCGTGCCATGGAGGCGCTCCAGAAGTCCGACCAGGACTAGCGACGCCCCGTTTCACCTCCGCAGTCGGCCGCGGCGCCCCAGGGGCGCCGCGGCCGACTGTTTGCGCCGTATCGTTGGGTACGGCCGCAGCCGCCATCCTTCGATGCAGAGAGGCGCCGAGCAATGGTGCAGATCAAGACCCCCGAGCAGATCGCGAAGATGCGCGAGGCCGGCCTGGTGGTCGCTGCCATTCACGCCGCCACCCGTGAGGCGGCCGTGCCGGGCGCCACCACGAAGGACCTGGACGAGGTCGCGCGCAAGGTGATCGCCGACCACGGGGCGAAGTCGAACTTCCTCGGGTACGGCGGATTCCCCGCGACCATCTGCACCTCGGTCAACGAGGTCGTCGTGCACGGCATCCCCGACGAGAAGACCGTCCTCAAGGACGGCGACATCATCTCGATCGACGCCGGCGCGATCATCGACGGCTGGCACGGCGACGCCGCGTACACGGCTTTCGTCGGCACCGGTCACGCTCCGGAGCTGATCGAGCTCTCCCGGGTGACCGAGGAGTCGATGTGGGCCGGGATCGCCGCGATGAAGGTGAACAACCGGCTGGTCGACATCTCGAAGGCGATCGAGTCCTACATCCGCCGCCAGCCCCGGCCGGCCACCGGCAAGTACGGGATCATCGAGGACTACGGCGGCCACGGCATCGGCACCGAGATGCACATGGACCCGCACCTGCTGAACTACGTCTCCCGCAAGCGCGGCAAGGGCATCAAGCTGGTCCCCGGCGTCTGCCTGGCCATCGAGCCCATGGTCTCGCTCGGTACGGCGCAGACGGAGGTGCTCAGCGACGACTGGACCGTCCTGACGACGGACGGCACCTGGTCCTCGCACTGGGAGCACTCCATCGCCCTGACGGAGAACGGCCCGCTGGTCCTGACGGCCGTGGACTGCGGCCGGGCCAAGCTCGCGGAGTACGGCATCACGGCGGCCCCCGACCCGCTGGGCTGATCCCGCGGGCCTTCCGCAGGTCTAAGGATCATCCGTACGGGGCAAACTTGACGGATTCGTCTTTTGGAGTCCGCTGACGTAGACTGACTCGTCGGCTCTCGTGCATCCGTGTGTCCGCATACGGCGACGAGAGTCGATCAAGGTAGCCGATTCGAAAGGCGAAGCGTGGCCAAGAAGCAAGGTGCCATCGAAATTGAGGGCACCGTGATCGAGTCCCTCCCGAACGCCATGTTCAAGGTGGAACTCCAGAACGGTCACAAGGTCCTCGCGCACATCTCCGGCAAGATGCGGATGCACTACATCCGTATCCTCCCGGACGACCGGGTCGTGGTGGAGCTCTCTCCGTACGACCTGACGCGTGGCCGGATCGTCTACCGGTACAAGTAGATCTTGCCCCCACCCCGTTTCGGCGCGGTGATGGCACTGACCCGGAGAACCTGACATCCCATGAAGGTCAAGCCGAGCGTCAAGAAGATCTGCGACAAGTGCAAGGTGATCCGCCGTCACGGTCGGGTCATGGTCATCTGCGACAACCTGCGCCACAAGCAGCGCCAGGGCTGACGCACGACCACCTGCATCTCGCAGCACTTCGCGCGACGCACGTAATACGTACATACGCAGAGCCCGTCCAAGCCACGGCTGACGACACCTCCGGCGGGGGCCGGGGACCCGGACGTACCACCTCTCCGAGCGAGAGGTCGGCGGCCGGGAGCGGCACTGCGGAAGACCCCCGATCTAACAACTGGAGCCATTGAATGGCACGCGTTTCAGGTGTTGACATCCCGCGCGAAAAGCGCGTGGAGGTTGCCCTCACCTACGTCTTCGGCATCGGGCGCACCCGGTCCAAGGAGATCCTCGCCACCACCGGCGTGAACCCGAACACCCGCGTTCGTGACCTGGCCGAAGAGGACCTGGTCAAGATCCGCGAGTACGTCGACGCCAACCTCCGCACCGAGGGTGACCTTCGACGCGAGATCCAGGCCGACATCCGCCGCAAGGTCGAGATCGGCTGCTACCAGGGCATCCGTCACCGTCGCGGTCTGCCGGTCCACGGCCAGCGCACCAGCACGAACGCGCGTACCCGCAAGGGCCCGCGTCGCGCCATCGCCGGTAAGAAGAAGCCGGGCAAGAAGTAGTCCTCAGCGGACGTACTGCGAGCGTCCGGATCCCCGGACATCCGCAGCATCCAGCGGTCTTCGCTGTAGGACCGATCACCTCCCCTCTCCATCTGGAGTCAAGACATGCCCCCCAAGGGTCGTCAGGGCGCAGCCAAGAAGGTGCGTCGCAAGGAAAAGAAGAACGTCGCTCACGGCCACGCGCACATCAAGAGCACGTTCAACAACACCATCGTCTCGATCACGGACCCCTCGGGCAACGTGATCTCCTGGGCCTCCGCCGGCCACGTCGGCTTCAAGGGCTCGCGCAAGTCCACCCCCTTCGCCGCGCAGATGGCCGCCGAGTCGGCCGCCCGCCGCGCGCAGGAGCACGGCATGCGCAAGGTTGACGTCTTCGTCAAGGGTCCGGGCTCCGGCCGCGAGACCGCGATCCGCTCCCTCCAGGCCACGGGCCTTGAGGTCGGTTCGATCCAGGACGTCACCCCGACGCCGCACAACGGCTGCCGTCCGCCGAAGCGTCGTCGCGTCTGACGCACGGACGCCGGTAACGGCTGTCCGCGTGTAACGCGCACCTGTGGGACCGGGCGGTACATCTCTTCGGGGGTGTGCCGCCCGTACCCTTGTTTCATCTGTCGGGCATCAAATAGTGGGTGCCCACGACTGAAGGATTCTCCTCATGCTGATCGCTCAGCGTCCGTCGCTGACCGAAGAGGTCGTCGACGAGTTCCGGTCCCGGTTCGTCATCGAGCCGCTGGAGCCGGGCTTCGGCTACACCCTCGGCAACTCCCTGCGCCGCACGCTCCTCTCCTCGATCCCCGGCGCTGCTGTCACCAGCATCCGGATCGACGGTGTCCTGCACGAGTTCACCACCGTGCCGGGCGTCAAGGAGGACGTGACCGACCTCATCCTCAACATCAAGCAGCTGGTCGTCTCCTCGGAGCACGACGAGCCGGTCGTGATGTACCTGCGCAAGCAGGGTCCCGGCCTGGTCACCGCTGCTGACATCGCCCCGCCGGCCGGTGTCGAGGTCCACAACCCGGACCTGGTCCTGGCCACGCTGAACGGCAAGGGCAAGCTGGAGATGGAGCTGACCGTCGAGCGCGGTCGCGGCTACGTCTCCGCCGTCCAGAACAAGCAGGTGGGCCAGGAGATCGGCCGGATTCCGGTCGACTCCATCTACTCGCCGGTGCTCAAGGTCACGTACAAGGTCGAGGCGACCCGTGTCGAGCAGCGCACCGACTTCGACAAGCTGATCGTCGACGTCGAGACCAAGCAGGCCATGCGCCCGCGCGACGCCATGGCGTCCGCCGGTAAGACCCTGGTCGAGCTGTTCGGTCTGGCGCGCGAGCTCAACATCGACGCCGAGGGCATCGACATGGGCCCGTCGCCGACGGACGCGGCCCTGGCCGCTGATCTGGCGCTGCCGATCGAGGAGCTGGAGCTCACGGTCCGCTCGTACAACTGCCTCAAGCGCGAGGGCATCCACTCCGTGGGTGAGCTCGTGGCGCGTTCCGAGGCCGACCTGCTCGACATCCGCAACTTCGGTGCGAAGTCGATCGACGAGGTCAAGGCGAAGCTGGCCGGTATGGGCCTCGCGCTGAAGGACTCGCCTCCCGGCTTCGACCCGACCGCCGCGGCGGACGCCTTCGGCGCGGACGACGACGCGGATGCCGGTTTCGTGGAGACCGAGCAGTACTAGTACGCCTCCGGCAGGGGTGCCCGGAATCGCTGGGTGCCCCGGGCCGGGCGAGGGCTTTGTCCTCAATCGCCGGACGGGTCGGTTTTTGGCTCGGACGGGCTGGGATTCGTTCCAGCACCTGGACTTCCGTGTGGCGACCGCCGCACGGGAACTGACACCGGTACCTGATACGGCCGGTGCAGCACACAAGGAGAAACACCATGCCGCGTCCCGCAAAGGGTGCCCGTCTGGGCGGCAGCGCCGCGCACGAGCGTCTGCTTCTCGCCAACCTGGCGAAGTCGCTGTTCGAGCACGGTCGCATCACCACGACCGAGGCCAAGGCCCGTCGCCTGCGTCCGGTCGCCGAGCGCCTGGTCACCAAGGCGAAGAAGGGCGACATCCACAACCGTCGCCTGGTGCTGCAGACGATCACGGACAAGAGCATCGTGCACACGCTCTTCACCGAGATCGCCCCGCGGTACGAGAACCGCCCCGGTGGTTACACCCGCATCACCAAGATCGGCAACCGTCGTGGCGACAACGCCCCGATGGCCGTCATCGAGCTGGTCGAGGCGCTGACCGTGGCCCAGCAGGCCACCGGTGAGGCCGAGGCCGCGACGAAGCGTGCGGTCAAGGAGGACGCCCTCAAGAAGGACGAGGCTCCGGCCGAGGTCGTCGAGGACGCCAAGCCGGCCGAGGCCGACGCGGAGTCCAAGGACGCCTGAGCGTTCTGAGGACCACGGGACGGGCCCGCATCACCCTTCGGGGCGGTGCGGGCCCGTTCTGCTGTGACGGGGTGGAACGGGTTTCGAGAGGGGACGCGTGGTGAGTGACGAGGCGGAGCCCGGATTCGTACGGGTGCGACTGGACCTTTCGTACGACGGGAAGGACTTCTCCGGCTGGGCGAAGCAGACCAGCAGGCGGACCGTGCAGGGGGAGATCGAGGACGCGCTGCGGACCGTGACGCGGTCCTCGCGCACCTACGACCTGACGGTGGCCGGGCGTACCGATGCCGGGGTGCACGCGCGGGGGCAGGTGGCGCATGTCGACCTGCCGGCCGAGGTGTGGGCCGAGCACGAGGAGAAGCTGCTGCGGCGGATGGCCGGGCGGCTGCCGCTGGATGTGCGGATCTGGCGGGCGGCGGTGGCGCCGGCCGGGTTCAACGCGCGGTTCTCGGCGATGTGGCGGCGCTACGCCTACCGGGTGGGGGACCGCCCCGGCGGCGTCGACCCGTTGACCCGCGGTCATGTGCTGTGGCACGACCGGCCGTTGGACGTGGACGCGATGAACGAGGCGGCTGCCCTCATGGTCGGGGAGCACGACTTCGCGGCGTACTGCAAGAAGCGTGAGGGCGCGACCACCATCCGTACGCTCCAGAAGCTGAGCTGGGTACGGGACGGGGCGTCGGGGGTGCTCACGGCGACCGTGCAGGCCGACGCCTTCTGCCACAACATGGTGCGGGCGCTGATCGGCGCGGCGCTGTTCGTGGGCGACGGGCGGCGGCCGGCCGGGTGGCCCGCCGAGGTGCTGGCGGCGAAGGTGCGGGACCCCGCGGTGCACGTGGTGCGACCGCACGGGCTGACGCTGGAGGAAGTGGCGTACCCGGCCGATGAGTTGCTGGCCGCACGAGCCCTGGAGGCGCGGAACGTCAGGACGCTGCCGGGGGCGGGCTGCTGCTGAACCGCTCCGGCGCCGTCGGCCGTCCGGGCACCGCCCCTGCGAGCGGTGCCCGGACGGGGCGTCAGCCGGCCGGAGCCGCCGCCGCGTTGGACGCCTGGACCTCGCCCCGGTGCCTGATCTGGCGGAACGTGAAGTCGGTCAGGTCGTCGCCGACCGCGTACACGTTCTTGTCGGCCGTGGTGACGCGCTTGCCGTCGGTGAAGCCGCCGACGGTGAAGTACGCGTAACGGCCGTAGGAGTTGGCGGTGCGACGGCAGACCGTACCGGCACGGCAGAAGGTGGGGACGCCCTCGCCGCTGAGCGACGCGATGCCGCCGGAGGCCTGCTTGGCGGCCTTCTGCGCCCGCGCCTCGGTGCTGAACACCGCGACGCCGACGGTGACCGCGATGCCGCCCTTGCGGTACGTGGCGCGGATGAGCTGCTCGCAGCCGTTGTTCGCGAGGATCGCGCCGAGCGCGCCCTGGGTGCCCGCGGCGCAGCTGGTGGTGCGGTTCGTGGCGCCCTTGATGTGGACGCGGTCGCCCATCGTCAGCTTCTTGCCGGGGAAGAAGCCGTCGACGGTGATCGGCGCCTTGTCCTTCTTGGCGTCGGATATGTAGTCCTTCGGATCCGGCGGGGGCGGCGGCGCCACCGAGGAGAAGGACGGCGCGGGCTCGGAGGTGTCCGAGGGCAGCTCGGCCGGGGCCGGCAGCTCGCTCGCGTTCTTGTCGGAGCCGGACGGCTTGTTGCCGTTGTTGGTCGAGATGACGGCCGTGGCCACGATCGCGCCGACCACGGCGGTGGCGAGCGCCCCGCCGCCGATCATCAGCCACTTCTTGCGTCGGCCGCGTGCGGCGGACTCGTCGGCCAGTGCCGCCCAGTCCGGAGTGTGCTGATCTCCCGGCCCCCAGGAGGGCCCCCCTTGCCCAAAGCTCATGCGGCGAATCTTAGACCGACCGGCAAATGGGGGGCGGCGTTGTCGTCAATCACCATGGCTCCTTCCCCAAGCTCTCGGCTGCGCTTGAGCAGGGGAGACCCCATCTGCCTCAATCCTCCGCCTCGCAGCCGCACGCACCCAGCCCCGCTCCTTCTCCCGCCCCCATTTGCCGGTCGGTCCTGGAGCCTCGGTAAACCGGTTGGGCCAGGGCTTCGCAGGACGTGACAATGCTGTGTATGGGACATCTTGAAGCAGGCCACCTGGAGTACTACCTACCGGACGGGCGGGTGCTGCTCGGCGATGCTTCGTTCCGGGTGGCGGACGGGGCCGTCGTCGCCCTCGTCGGGGCGAACGGCGCGGGCAAGACGACCCTGCTGCGCCTGCTCGCGGGCGAGCTCCAGCCGCACGGCGGCACGGTCTCGGTGAGCGGCGGGCTCGGCGTGATGGCCCAGTTCGTGGGCTCCGTACGGGACGAGCGGACCGTGCGCGACCTGCTGGTGTCCGTGGCCCAGCCCCGTATCCGGGAAGCGGCGAAGGCCGTGGACGTGGCCGAGGAGCTGATCCTCACGGTCGACGACGAGGCCGCGCAGATGGCGTACGCGCAGGCCCTGAGCGACTGGGCGGAGGCCCGGGGGTACGAGGCCGAGACGGTCTGGGACATGTGCACGATGGCCGCGCTCGGCGTCCCCTACGAGAAGGCGCAGTGGCGGGAGGTGCGGACACTCAGCGGCGGTGAGCAGAAGCGGCTCGTGCTGGAGGCGCTGCTCCGGGGGCCGGACGAGGTGCTGCTGCTGGACGAGCCGGACAACTATCTGGACGTCCCCGGAAAGCGGTGGCTGGAGGGGAAGCTGAAGGAGACCCGTAAGACGGTGCTCTTCGTCTCCCACGACCGGGAGCTGCTGTCCCGGGCCGCCGAGAAGATCGTCAGCGTGGAGCCGAGCCCGGCGGGCAGCGATGTGTGGGTGCACGGCGCGGGTTTCGACACGTACCACCAGGCGCGCAAGGACCGGTTCGCCCGGTTCGAGGAGCTGCTGCGGCGCTGGGAGGAGGAGCACGCCCGGCTGAAGGCGCTCGTCCACCGGCTGCGGCAGCAGGCGGCGATCAGCCCCGACATGGCCTCGCGCTACCGGGCGATGCAGACCCGGTTCAAGAAGTTCGAGGACGCCGGGCCGCCGCCGGAGCCGCCGCGCGAGCAGGACATCAAGATGCGGCTGCGCGGCGGGCGCACCGGTGTGCGGGCCGTGACCTGCAAGGGGCTGGAGCTGACCGGGCTCATGAAGCCGTTCGACCTGGAGATCTTCTACGGGGAGCGGGTCGCCGTCCTCGGATCCAACGGGTCGGGGAAGTCGCACTTCCTGCGGCTGCTGGCGGGGGAGCCGGTGGCGCACTCGGGGGAGTGGAAGCTCGGGGCACGGGTCGTGCCGGGACACTTCGCGCAGACGCACGCCCATCCGGAGCTCCTGGGCAAGACGCTCGTCGAGATCCTGTGGACGGAGCACGCCAAGGACCGGGGCGGGGCGATGTCGGTGCTGCGGCGGTACGAGCTGGAGCGGCAGGGGGACCAGCCCTTCGAGAAGCTGTCCGGCGGGCAGCAGGCGCGGTTCCAGATCCTGCTCCTGGAGCTGGCGGGTACGACGGCGCTGCTGCTGGACGAGCCGACGGACAACCTGGACCTGGAGTCGGCGGAGGCGCTCCAGGACGGCCTGGAGGCGTACGACGGCACCGTGATGGCCGTCACGCACGACCGGTGGTTCGCGAAGTCCTTCGACCGGTATCTGGTGTTCGGTTCGGACGGGGTGGTCCGGGAGACGACCGAGCCGGTGTGGGACGAGCGGAGGGTGGAGCGGGCCCGGTAGGGGCGGCGCGTTTTGACCCGTCGGGGGCGGGGCGGGTATCGTCGGCGATTGTTATGCGTATTGGCTTCGTCGTTCTCACGCGAAGGGCCCTTACGTAGGTTCCCTGGAGCAGTTACCAGTGGCTCGCATACGGGCAGCGTTCCCGGCACTGTGAGCCCCAGCTGCATGATCGCTTCAGAGGTGCCATGTGTCTGGACCCCCATCCACTGAAGAAGCGAAGGCTACGACCGTGCGTACGTACAGCCCCAAGCCCGGAGATGTGACGCGCCAGTGGCACATCATCGACGCTCAGGACATCGTCCTGGGCCGTCTGGCCACCACGGCTGCGAACCTCCTCCGAGGCAAGCACAAGGCGATCTACGCCCCCCACATGGACATGGGCGACTTCGTCATCATCATCAACGCCGAGAAGGTTCACCTCTCCGGCAACAAGAAGACCCAGAAGATGGCGTACCGCCACTCGGGCTTCCCGGGCGGTCTCCGTTCGGTGCGCTACGACGAGCTGCTCTCGAAGAACCCCGAGAAGGCTGTCGAGAAGGCCATCAAGGGCATGATCCCCAAGAACACCCTGGGCCGTCAGATGCTCTCGAAGCTCAAGGTCTACGCGGGCGACCAGCACCCGCACGCTGCTCAGCAGCCGGTCCCGTTCGAGATCACCCAGGTCGCGCAGTAGTTCCGGCCACCCCCTAAGACGTACAGAAAGATCTGAGGAGAATCGTGGCCGAGACCACTGTTGAGACGCCCGTCGAGGGAACTGAGGGCGAAGAGACCTTCGCCGAGGTGACCACCTTCGAGTCGGAGGTTCCCGTCGAGGGCGAGTACACCAGCGAGTCCCTCGCCGGCCGCTTCGGCGACCCGCAGCCCGCGGCCGGCCTCGGCCGTCGCAAGAACGCCATCGCCCGCGTCCGGATCGTTCCGGGCACCGGCAAGTGGAAGATCAACGGTCGCACCCTTGAGGACTACTTCCCCAACAAGGTGCACCAGCAGGAAGTCAACGAGCCCTTCAAGGTGCTTGAGCTCGACGGCCGCTACGACGTCATCGCCCGTATCTCGGGTGGCGGCGTCTCCGGCCAGGCCGGTGCCCTGCGCCTCGGTGTGGCCCGCGCGCTGAACGAGGCGGACGTGGACAACAACCGCGCCACGCTGAAGAAGGCCGGCTTCCTCTCCCGCGACGACCGTGCGGTCGAGCGCAAGAAGGCCGGTCTCAAGAAGGCCCGTAAGGCCCCGCAGTACAGCAAGCGCTAAATCGCCTGCTCGTCTGTTTTACACGTTCGCCCCGGCGGCACACTCCGTGCTGCTGGGGCGTTCGTTTATCGCCCCTCGCGGGCGTATAACGGCATAAGACGCTTATTGGCATTTCCCTGTCCGGTGGCGCACCGCGCCGCCGTGGCTTGTTGCGTTTTGCCCGTTTTTGTTGCTGTGATTGTGCGGTTTCGGAGCATCTCGGAGGACACCAGTGGGACGACTCTTCGGCACGGACGGCGTGCGCGGTGTCGCCAACGCGGACTTGACGGCCGAGCTCGCGCTCGGACTCTCGGTCGCGGCGGCGCACGTACTGGCCGAGGCGGGCACCTTCGAGGGGCATCGGCCGACCGCCGTGGTGGGCCGTGACCCACGCGCGTCCGGAGAGTTCCTGGAGGCCGCCGTGGTGGCGGGCCTCGCCAGCGCGGGCGTGGACGTCCTGCGCGTGGGCGTGCTGCCCACCCCCGCCGTCGCGTATCTCACCGGCGCGCTCGGCGCCGACATCGGCGTGATGCTCTCCGCCAGCCACAACGCCATGCCGGACAACGGCGTGAAGTTCTTCGCCCGCGGCGGGCACAAGCTCGCCGACGAGCTGGAGGACCGGATCGAGACCGTCTACGAGCAGCACCGCACCGGTGAGCCGTGGGCGCGCCCGACCGGCGCCGGGGTCGGCCGGGTCACCGACTACACGGAGGGCTTCGACCGCTACGTCGCCCACCTCATCGCGGTCCTGCCGAACCGGCTCGACGGGCTGAAGGTGGTCCTGGACGAGGCGCACGGCGCCGCCGCCCATGTCTCGCCCGAGGCGTTCGCCCGCGCCGGGGCCGAGGTCGTCACGATCGGTGCCGAGCCCGACGGCCTCAACATCAACGACGGCTGCGGCTCCACCCATCTGGAGCTGCTGCGGGCCGCCGTCGTCGAGCACGGCGCCGACCTCGGCATCGCGCACGACGGCGACGCCGACCGCTGCCTGGCCGTGGACGCGGCGGGCGAGGAGATCGACGGCGACCAGATCCTGGCCGTGCTCGCCCTCGCCATGCGGGACGCCGGGAAGCTGCGCAAGGACACCGTGGTCGGCACCGTCATGTCGAACCTCGGCTTCAAGATCGCCATGGAGCGGGAGGGCATCCAGCTCGTCCAGACCGCCGTCGGCGACCGTTACGTACTGGAGTCGATGAAGGCCGAGGGCTTCGCGCTCGGCGGCGAGCAGTCCGGCCATGTCATCGTCCTGGACCACGCCACGACCGGCGACGGCACCCTGACCGGCCTGCTGCTGGCCGCCCGGGTCGCCGCGACCGGCCGGAGCCTCGCCGAGCTGGCCGGGGTCATGGCGCGCCTGCCGCAGGTCCTGATCAATGTGCCGGACGTCGACAAGTCCCGGGTGGCCACGTGCGCCGAACTGGCCGCCGCGGTGCTTGAGGCGGAGCGCGAGCTGGGCTCCACCGGACGCGTGCTGCTGCGCCAGTCGGGTACGGAGCCGCTGGTACGGGTCATGGTCGAGGCGGCCGACATCGAGCAGGCGCGGGCCGTGGCGGGCCGGCTGGCCGATGTGGTGAAGTCCGCGCTCGGATAGCGACCGCGGGACCGCCGGGGCGGGTACGGGGACGGGAGCACGGGCACGGGGACGCCTGCGGACGGACGCCGGGCGGCGGCCGGGATTCCGGCGCCGGGCCGGGATTCCGGACCGCGCACGGGATTCCGGCGCCAGGCCGGACGGGTCCTGGCCGGGCCGGTGTCCCGGCGCCGGGCCAGGACAGTGCCGCCCGGCCGGGCCGGCCCCGGGCCTGATCAGACGAGTCGGCCCCGGGCCTGATCAGACGGGTGGGCGCCTCACCGCGGTTTCCGAGCGGCGGTGAAGCGCCCACAGGCCCTTCTGGACCAGCAGGGTCAGGGTGCCCGCGAGGACGATGCCGCCCAGGTTGGCCAGCAGCTGCTGGGTGGAGCCGATCGTCTGGGTGTAGTCCGAGTAGCTGAACGCGACCGCCGCGTTCGCCGCCGCCGGGACCGTCGTCACGGAGATCGCCACGCCGATCAGCGCCCCGGACTTCGCCGAGGTCAGCGAGAGCGTCCCGGCGATCCCCGCCAGGAACGCCACCACGAACGACATCCAGTCCGGCTTCCAGATGAAGGCCGTGTTCGGCCGGTCACCCTCGACCATCGAGCGGGTGAACAGGCCGAAGGCGTCCATCAGCCAGGCGAACCCGGCCGTCACCACCATCGCGATGGCGAAGCCGGCGATCAGCGTCCACAGTGCGCGCCACACCAGGTGCGGGGAGCGCCGGACCAGGGCCGTGGAGATCCCGGCCAGCGGGCCGAACTCCGGGCCGACCGCCATCGCGCCCACGATCAGGATCGCGTTGTCGAGCATCACACCGCAGGCGGCGAGCATCGTGGCGACGGCGAGGAACGCCACGTAGGTGACGCTGAACGTCGACTCCTCGTGGGTCGCCTCCGTCAGCTCCGCCCACAGCACCGCGTCCGCGCCCTCGCCCGGCGCCGCCTTCTCCGCCCGGTCCGCGTGCGCGGAGAGCGTCAGGTCCATGTTCTCGACGGTGATCGAACCGGACTTGTCGATGCCCATGTCGCGCAGCGCGCCGATCAGCTCGTCGCCCGCCTCACGGGCCACGTCGCACATCACCACATCGCCGGCGGGGTCGCGGGCCGCGCCCGTCAGTACCGCCAGATGGGCGGTGCCCACGGTGGTCTCCAGCAGGCGGACCACCTTGTCCGTGGCGTCGGCGGGCACGATCAGACGCAGATGCAGCACGGCGCTCCCGGGGTCAGAGTTTGCGCAGGGACAGCCGTTGGACCTTGTGGTCCGGCCCCTTGCGGAGCACCAGGGTGGCACGGCCGCGCGTCGGCGCGACGTTCTCCAGCAGATTGGGCTTGTTGATGGTCCGCCACATGGTGCGCGCGTAGTCCATGGCCTCTTCCTCGGAGACCTGGGTGTACTTGCGGAAGTACGAGAACGGGTTCTGGAACGCCGTCTCGCGCAGTTGGCGGAAGCGGTTGAGGTACCAGGTCTCGATGTCCTCGGCGCGCGCGTCCACGTACACACTGAAGTCGAAGTAGTCGGCGAGACCGACCCTGGTGCGGCCGTCCTTGCCGGGCATGGCGGGCTGGAGCACATTGAGGCCCTCGACGATGAGGATGTCGGGGCGGCGCACGGTGAGCCGTTCGCCGGGCACGATGTCGTAGATCAGGTGGGAGTAGACCGGTGCCGTGACCTCGTCCTTGCCGGCCTTGATGTCGGCGACGAAACGGGTCAGGGCGCGCCGGTCGTACGACTCCGGGAAGCCCTTGCGCGACATCAGGCCGCGTGCCTGGAGCTCCTTCATCGGCAGCAGGAACCCGTCCGTGGTCACCAGCTCCACGCGCGGGTGCTCCGGCCAGCGGGCCAGCAGGGCCTGGAGGATACGGGCGCTGGTGGACTTGCCGACCGCGACACTGCCCGCGACCCCTATGACGAACGGGGTGCCGCGCTGTGCGCCGTGGCCGTTGCCCGCGTCGCCCAGGAAGGTGTTCAGGGCGCCGCGCAGTCCGGAAGTGGCCTGGACGTAGAGGTTGAGGAGCCGGGAGAGCGGCAGGTACACGTCCCGTACCTCGTCGAGGTCGATGACATCGCCGAGTCCACGCAGCTGCTCCACCTCCTCGGCGGTCAGCGGCAGCGGGGTCTTGTCGCGCAGCGCGCTCCACTCGGCGCGTGACAGGTCGACGTAGGGCGTCGGCGCGTGCTCGGTGCGACGGTGGCTGCTCCGTGGCGGCGAAGTGATCACCACTTCATTGTTGCGGGAGTTTTAACGGAGTGGGGGGTGGGCTCGGTCACGTGGGGGAGGGGGCGCCCGGCGGGGAGGGCGCACCCGTCGGGTAGGAATGCCCGGTGGGGCCGGTGAGCGGATGTGACCTGGATCACTCCCCAGGGAAAACCCGCGGCCCCGGCCGGGCGTCTAGCAGGTGTGAAACGGGTTGGGGCGGCACCGCCGCAGGAACTGGACGAGGAGCGGCTCCTCCGACGCGTGGCCCGGGGTGACCGGGCCGCCTTCGAGGAGCTGTACCGGCGTACGTCACCGTGGCTGGCGGTACGGCTGAGCCGTCGCTGCGCGGACCCGCAGATCGTCGCCGAGGTCATGCAGGAGACGTATCTGGCGGTGTGGCGGGCGGCGGGTTCCTTCGCCGGGAGCCGGGCCGGAGGTACGGCCGTCGGCTGGCTCTGGACGATCGCGGCCCGCCGCCTCGTCGACGCGTTCCGGCGCCGGGCCCACCACGCGGAACCGCCCCCCGCCGCCGCCCCGCACCCCGTGGCGCCCGCGGCGGAGGACGAGGCGCTGGTGGCCACCGTCGGCGGTGACGTCGGGGACGCGCTGCGGTGCCTCGCGCCGGAACTCAGAGACGTACTGCAGGCCATGGTGCTCGACGGACTGTCCGTCCGGGAGACCGCCGTCCTGCTCGGACTGCCCGAGGGAACGGTCAAGACCCGCGCCCGCCGGGCCCGGATCGCGATGCGGGAGACGCTGGCATGAATGTGGAACACGCGTCGGCACGGCTCATCGACGGGTACGCCCGCGGCGGTACGGACCTCGTCGCGGACGAGGTGTGGGCCCTTGAGTCCCATCTGGAGGGGTGCCGGGTCTGCCGTGACCGGCTGTCGGCCGCCGTCACGGCCGAGGCGCCCGCTGTCGCGGCGCTGACCGAAGCCGTCTGGGCCGGTCTCGAACCCCAGCTGGCCGCGGCCGTCCCGGCACCGCCGCGCAGGCGCCGGACCCGGCTGTCGGCGTGGACGACACCCGCCATGACGCCGTGGCTGGCCATGGTCCTGGCCGTGACACTGCTCGCCCTGCTGCTGGACCTGGCGGGACCCGGTTCCGGTCAGGTGTCGCTGGTGCTGCTGCTCGCCCCCGTTCTGCCCGTGTGCGGGGTGGCCGCCTCGTGGTCGCGCGGCCTGGACCCGGCGTACGAGCTGACGGCCTCCACCCCGAGGGCGGGGCTGCACCTGGTGCTGCGGCGCACCGCCTCCGTGCTCGTCGTGGTGATCCCCGCCCTGCTGGCGGGGGGATGGGCGACAGGGGTGACGGCCGCGCAGTGGCTGCTGCCCTGCCTGGCCTTCACCTCGATGACCCTGGCCCTCGGCGGGCTGATCGGTGTGACCCGCGCCGCCGTCGCCCTGGTGGCCGTATGGGGTGCGGTGGTGGCGGCGCCGACCCTGGTCACCAGCGGTACGGCCGCCGCCCTGCGAACGGACGGCCTGCCGGTGTGGGGACTGCTCCTCGCGCTCGGCGTCGCCGTCGTGATCGCCCGCAGGGGCGCGTACACCGTGCTGCGCGCCCACAGATGACCCCCGATTCGGTCACCGATGAACCCCGAACGGTCACCGTGCGAACCCCGAACGATCACCGCACGAACCTCCGAACGGTCACCGTACGAAGAACCCCCCGCGAGAACAGGAAGCGCACCATGCCCGCAGTGAGCAGGGCCGATCTGGCCCCCACGGCCTACGCCTGGGAGATCCGGGCGACCGGTCTGAAGGTCAAGGTCGGCAGAAACCGATGGGCCGTGAACGGGCTCGACCTCTCGCTGGGAACCGGCGTACACGGTCTGCTCGGCCCCAATGGAGCGGGCAAGACCACCCTCATCCGGGCGCTGGCCACCGTGCTGCGCCCCGCCGGAGGTGAGCTGGAACTGCTCGGGGAGTCCGTGGGCGGGCTCGGCGAGCACCGGGCACTGCGCCGCCGGATCGGCTATCTGCCGCAGGAGTTCGGCTACTACAAGCGCTTCACCGTGCGGGAGTTCGTGGAGTACATGGCCTGGCTCAAGGAGGTGCCCAAGGCGGACATCCCCGCGGCGACACAGCGCGCCGTGGAGCGGGTCGGCCTGGCCGACCGCGCCGACGAACGGATGAAGGCCCTCTCGGGCGGAATGGTGCGACGGGCCGGCATCGCCCAGGCCATCGTCAACGACCCCTCGGTCCTGCTGCTCGACGAGCCGACGGTCGGCCTCGACCCGGCACAGCGGCTGCGCTTCCGTGAACTGCTCCAGGAGCTGGGGACGGACGCCTGCGTGGTCGTCTCGACCCACCTGGTGGAGGACGTGGCCGCCGCCTGCACCGATGTGGTGCTCTTCGCCGAGGGACGGCTGGTCTTCCAGGGCACCCCGGACGAGCTGGCGGCGGCGGGCGGCCCGGAACACGTGGGCGACAGCCCGCTGGAGCGCGGCTACTCGGCCCTGCTGGCCGACCCCGCACAGACGAGGAGCGCCTGGTGAACACCCGTATCCTGCGCATCGAACTACGGCGCTCCGTCGCCCCATGGGCCGGCGCCGTCATCCTGGTGGCCGCGCTCGCGTTCCTGCATCTCATCCCCGGACCGTGGTCGAAGGGAACGGCTCTGTGGACGGCCCAGTGGACCTCCATGGCCCTGTGGACCCGGTACCTGCTGATCTTCCTGTGGCCGCTCGCCGTGGGGCTCGGGGCGCTCCAGGGGCTGCGCGACCACCGCTCGAAGATGTCCGAACTGCTGACCAGCACCCCGCGCCCCGCCCGGGACCGAGCGGCCACCCTGGCGGGCACGACGGCGTTCACGCTGGCCGCGGCCTTCACCCTCCTCGTCCTCCTGGGCGCCGTACGGGTCCTCGCGGGCGACGCCTCGTACGCCCACGCCGGCTGGCTGCCCCTCTCGCTGGTGGGCGCACTCGCACTGGGCGCCGGGGCCGTCCTCGGCATGGGGGTCGCGCGGGTCCTGCCCTCCGTCCTCACCCCGCCCGCGCTGGCCGTGGCCGCGCTCGCGATGACCAACTTCCTTCGGCAGGTACAGACGTCGGACGCCCCGCTGCCGACCTCCGCCGCCGTGCCGAACTCCTTCTCGCTGCTGTCCCCGGCGGTGGCGGACGTACGCGAAACGCTGCTCACCCTCTCCGTCCCGGTCCACCTCGGTCAGACGATCTGGCTGCTCGGCATGGCCGCGACGGGCCTGGCCCTGCTGGCCGCCGCCCGCCCGCGTACCCGGCTGCTCGCCCTCACCCCCCTGCTGGCGGGCGGGGCGCTCGCCCTGCTCCTGCTCCCGGCCGCCGCCCGTGACACGTACGTCGTCGACCGGGCAGCGGCGGAGCAGGTGTGCGACGGCCCGGTGTGCGTGACCTCGCTCCAGCAGCCGCGGCTCGACGACCTGGCGGGTCCCGGCAAGGAGGCACTTCGCCTGATGCGTGGCGCCCTGGGTGACCGGGCCCCCGTCGCCATCCGTGAGACCACCGTGCCGAAGGCGCTCGGCGCCACACCGGAACGGTCGCGCGACGCCGTTCTCCTCGACTTCGACGACCGGATGATCGGCGGGGCCGAGGGCGAGCGGCCCCTCACCCGGGCTCTCGTCGCACAGGGCATGGTCCCGTTGTGCCACCCCCGCAGCGACACCGAGAGCGGCACCCGGGAGGACGCCGCCGCGCAGAGCATCGCGACCGCGTGGGTCCTCGGGGAAGACCTCCGCCCGCTCGACGGGACCATGTATTCCGCGAAGGACCAGAGCGACGTGGCCCGCCCGGTGTGGAAGAGGTTCACCGCGCTGCCGAAGGCTGATCAGCGGCAGCGGATCAGCGCCGTGCACGCCGCCGCCGTCTCCTGCTCGGGCGACCCGCTCAACCTGCTGAACGGCGGTCCCACCCCGTGAGATGGCTGACGCTGTACGCGCGTTCGCGGCACGTCCCCGCCTCGCTCGCCGCGGCGCTGCTCAGCACGGCGGCGGTGTGGGCGCTCGCCCGGATCGGCGGCGGAACACTGGGAGACCCGCGGCTGACCATGCTCGTCCTCGCCGCGGGAGCCATCGCGTTCTCGGTCGGTCTGGGCGGGCAGGACCTCGGACTGGACCGCACGGCAGCCATCCGCTGGATGCCCCGCAGGGCGGCGCACGTACTGCTCTGCGGGGCGCTCATCGGCGCGGTGCTGTCGGCGGTACAGGCGATCAGCGGGCAACAGGCACCCACCGCCTTCGTCGTGCGCGACAGCGCGGGCCTGGCAGGACTCGTCGCCCTCGGGGCGGCCTGGTGCGGGGCGCAGTACGCGTGGATCCCGCCGTTCGCGGGGCTGTCGGTCTCCCTCGTCGTCCCGCCCTCGGACGGCGTCGCGACGCAGGTGCTGACCTGGATGATGCTGCCGTCCGGCACGACGGCCGGTACCTGGACGGCCGCCGTCCTGGCCGTCGTGGGCACGGCGGTCTACGTGGTCGGGGGGCCCAGGCGTTAGAGGGAGCGGGTGCCGGTGGTGGTGGTCGTGGCGTACGTGCCCCGCGGCCGTGACTGCCGACCGCCTCAGACCAGCTCGTCCGCGAGCAGGTCCATGAGCAGCCCGTCCTTCCAGACCCCCGTCCGGTGGTCGCGCCCGTACGCCCGCATGATTCCCACGGGCTTGAACCCGACTTTGCCGTAGCAGCGGATCGCCACCGTGTTGTCCGCGGCGGGATCGATCGTCAGCCGGTGATGACCGCGCTCCCGCACCAGCCACCGGGCCAGCGTGCGCACCGTGTCGGCACCGAGCCCCTGCCCGTGACGCTTCGCCGTCAGGAAGACGTCGATGCCCGCACGGCGGAATTCGGGATCGGTCTCCTCGGCGAACTGGACGGCGCCGACGACCTCCCCCTCGAACACCACGGCCAGCATGCCCTCATAGTCATCCGGCGGCGACCACCACGCCGCGACTTCCGGTTCACGGACGATCCTTTCGAGGATCTCGGTATCGCCGTCGGCCACCGGACGCAGCACGACCTTGTCCCCATGCAGTTCCATGCCCTCATTCTCCCGGAGGGCGAGGGCGGGCATGCGGCCTTCGGTACACGCGGCCCTTGCCGTCATGGGTGTTCGACGACTTTTACGTCGCGTAGTTGGCGGATGAGGAGGGAGGCGAGCATGCCGGGGTATTGGGGTTGGTTGTAGGGGGAGAGTTGGCC
>NZ_JBEOZE010000024.1:0-162269 GCF_040297465.1 Streptomyces sp. NPDC001787 | reverse complement strand
GGCGACCAGCTCGGCCAGGGCAAGGAGAACTCCCGGAACTTCCTCAAGGACAACCCCGATCTCGCCAACGAGATCGAGAAGAAGATCCTGGACAAACTCGGCATCGGCGTCGGTATCCGCTTCGAGGAGTCCGCTGCGCCGGTCCGCCAGGGTGTGACTGTCCTTCCGCACCGCACCGACGTCGCAGCGGAACAGCAACCGAACAGCGCGGCGCAGAACGCCGAGGGGCTCCAATAGCTAAGGGCTGTCCCGCGATTCCTGGCGGGCGCACGACGACAGCTACGGCACCTCGCCGTGTTGTCGAAACGCCCGAGTACATCCAGCATGCGGGCGCCTCTCCGCCTTGCGATGCACCGCATCCGACGCCGCGCGCTGATCCACCAGGAATTGCGGGACGGCCGTTAGAAAACGCCACCCCCATCCCTTTCCTTGCTCACGCATTCTGTGCGAAGTCAAGAGTCACCCACGCGTTCTTCGCGCCGCTTTCCAAGCTGGGTCGGGTTCTCTTTGCGCACGCGATGAGCTTCCCTGTCAAGGGAGATATTTGCCACGCGGATCTGGTGCTGAATAGTGAGCCTGACGTGTGGCGGCACGGTGCTACGGTTGGTCTCGGCTAGTTCTCGATATCACCTGAGGTTTACGAAGTGAGAAATCGGCTCGTCATCAAGGGTGCCCGGCAACACAATCTCCGTGACGTATCCGTCGAGCTGCCCCGGGATGCGCTTATCGTGTTCACGGGCGTATCGGGATCCGGAAAGTCAAGCCTGGCATTCGATACCATATTCGCCGAGGGGCAGCGGCGCTATATCGAATCCCTCTCCGCCTATGCGCGGCAGTTTCTCGGGCAGCTCGACAAGCCTGATGTCGATGCCATTGAGGGGCTGTCCCCGGCGATCGCCATTGATCAGAAGACGTCCAGTCGCAACCCGCGTTCCACGGTGGGCACCGTCACCGAGGTCTACGACCACCTGCGCCTGCTCTACGCCCGCATCGGCCGCCCCCATTGCCCCGAGTGCGGCGAGCCGGTCAGCAGGCAGACACCGCAGCGCATCGTCGACCTGCTGTTGGACGAGAATGAGGGGACCCGCTTCCAGGTGCTGGCCCCGGTCGTCCGTGACCGCAAGGGCGAACATGCGGAAATCTTCCGGCAGTTGTCCGCCGATGGATTCAGCCGGGTCCGGGTCGACGGGACAGTCTTCGCACTGACGACGCCGCCCGCACTGGACAAGCGCAAGAAGCACTCGATCGACGCGGTCATCGACCGGCTGGCCGTCAAGCCGGGTATCCGGCAGCGGCTGACGGAATCCGTCGAAACCGCGCTGGGGCTCGGATGCGGTGTTCTGCGAGTCGAGTTCGTGGATCGGGAACTCGACCCGGCAGGCCGCGAGCTGGTGCTCTCCGAGGAGTTGGCCTGCCCGCGCTCCCACGACATCGGCCTGGAGTCGCTGGAGCCCCGGCTGTTCTCGTTCAACGCGCCCTGGGGCGCCTGCCCCACCTGCACCGGCCTCGGCTCGCGCGTGGAGGTCGACCCCGCGCTCGTCGTGCCGGACGACACCATGTCCCTGGCGGAGGGCGCCATCGCCCCCTGGACCAACACCAGCGGCGCCGATTACTACGCCCGCCTGCTCGAAGCCCTGGGCGCGGACGCCGGCTTCAGCGTCACCACCCCCTGGCGTGAGCTCTCCGCCGATACACGTCAGATGGTGTTGCACGGTACGGAGCGGCGGCTGCACCTCACGTACCGGAACCGCTTCGGACGTGACCGCTCGCACGCGGCCCGCTTTGAAGGAGTCATCCCGCACATCAAGCGCCGCTACGCCGAAGGTGCCGAGTCCGCAGCGGGTCAGAACCGGTTCGCCGGATACATGCGCGCGGAGCCATGTGCGGCCTGCGGGGGCGCGAGGCTTGCCCCGCACGTCCTCGCGGTCACGGTCGGCGGGCGCAGCATCGCTCAGACGGCCGCCCTGCCACTCGGTGAACTCGTCACCTTCATCGAGGCGTTGGAGCTGAGCACCCGTGAGCAGCGGATCTCCGAGGCCGTGCTCTCGGAGATCGGCGAACGGCTGAGGTTCCTGCTCGATGTCGGCCTGGACTACCTCTCGCTCGACCGGCCCGCCGCGTCCCTCTCGGGCGGGGAGGCGCAGCGGATCCGGCTTGCGACCCAGATCGGCGCGGGGCTGACGGGCGTGCTGTACGTGCTGGACGAGCCGTCCATCGGGCTGCACCAGCGCGACAACCAGCGGCTCATCGAGACCCTGAAGCGGCTGCGCGACCGCGGCAACACCGTGATCGTCGTCGAGCACGACGAGGAGACGCTGCGGGTCGCCGACTGGGTGGTCGACGTCGGCCCCGGCGCAGGCGCGCACGGCGGCCGGATCGTCTGCTCGGGCACCGTGCAGGAACTGGCCGCACATCCCGAGTCCATCACCGGCGCCTACCTCTCCGGACGCCGTACGATCCCCCTGCCCACCCGGCGCAGAGAGCCGGCACAGGGCCGCGACCTCACCGTGCACGGGGCATCCGAGCACAATCTGCGCAACATGACGGTGTCGTTCCCGCTCGGCCTGTTCACCGTGGTCACCGGCGTCTCGGGCTCCGGCAAGTCGACCCTGGTCAACGACATCCTGCACACCGCGCTCGCCCGGCGCATCCACCGCGCACACAGAGTGCCGGGCCGGCATCGCACCATCACCGGCGTCGAGCACCTCGACAAGGTGGTCCAGGTCGACCAGACCCCGATCGGCCGCAGCCCCCGCTCCAACCCGGCAACGTACACGGGCGTCTTCGACCACCTGCGCAAGCTGTTCGCCCAGACCCCGGAGGCGAAAGTCCGCGGCTACCAGCCCGGCCGGTTCTCCTTCAACGTCAAGGGCGGACGCTGCGAACACTGCTACGGCGACGGCACCATCAAGGTCGAGATGAACTTCCTCCCGGACGTCTACGTCCCGTGCGAGGTGTGCCAGGGCGCCCAGTACAACCGCGAGACCCTCGAAGTGCACTACAGGGGGAGGTCCATCGCGGACGTGCTCGCCATGACTGTGGCGGAGAGCCTGGACTTCTTCAGCGGCCATCAGATCATCTCCCGGCATCTGCGGGCCCTGGACGATGTCGGGCTCGGCTATGTGAAGCTCGGCCAGGCGGCCACCACCCTGTCCGGCGGTGAGGCGCAGCGCGTCAAGCTCGCCGCCGAGCTTCAGCGCCGTACTCGTGGGCGCACCCTCTACGTGCTGGACGAACCCACCACCGGCCTCCACATCGCCGATGTCGACCGTCTGCTGGCGGCGCTTCAACGACTGGTCGACGGCGGCAACACGGTCGTCGTCATCGAGCACAACCTCGACGTGATCAAGTCAGCCGACCACGTGATCGACATGGGGCCGGAAGGCGGGCACCGGGGCGGCGAGGTCATCGCCGAAGGCACCCCGGAACAGGTCGCGGCCAACGCCCGGTCGCACACCGGACGGTATCTGAACGCCTTGCTGGAGCCCATGTGAACGCCACAGACATACAGCACCCGGAGGAAATCCCGCTCCCGGAGCACGACGAGACCGACGCCCCTGCCCCCAGGCTCCCCTCGGGCGACAGTACGGTCGATCAGGTCAGGGACTACCTGCGGCTCATCGCCAAGGTACCGCTGCTGACCGCCGAGCAGGAGGTGGAACTGAGCAAGCGCATCGAAGCCGGTCTGTATGCCGAGCACCTCCTCGCCGAAGGACCGGGACCGGACACGCACATGCGCCGGGAGCTGGCCCTTCTCGTCGAGGACGGCCGCCGCGCGAAGAACCATTTCACCGAGGCCAACCTCCGCCTGGTGGTCGCCGTCACCAAGCGCTACACCGGGCGCGGACTGCAGTTCCTGGACCTGATCCAGGAAGGCAACACCGGGCTGATCAGAGCCGTGGAGAAGTTCGACTATGCCAAAGGCTTCAAGTTCTCCACGTACGCGACCTGGTGGATCAAACAGGCGGTCACCCGGGCCCTGGCCGACCAGAGCCGTACCATCCGCGTACCGGTGCACGCTGTGGAGATCATCAACCGTGTGGCGCGGATCCGCCGTGAGTTGATCAACAAATCCGGCGCCGAGCCCACCCCGGAAGAACTGGCCGAGAAGGCGGACGTCCCGGTGGAACGGCTGGCCGAACTCAAGGCCTACAACAAGGAACCCGTCTCGCTGGAGGTGACGCTGTCCGACGACGGAAACACCGAATTCGGCGACCTCATCATGGACGGCGACTCGCCATCCGCCTGGGACGTGGTCGCCTTCGGCTTTCTCCGGCAGGCCATCCAGGCCATTCTGGCGGAGATGACCCCGCGCGAAGCCGGCATCATCACCCTGCGGTACGGGCTTCTGGGCGGCAGCCCCAGGACTCTGGAGGAGATCGGCAAGGTCTACGGCGTGACACGCGAACGCATACGCCAGGTCGAGGCCAAGACGATGAGCAAGCTGCGCCACCCCTCACGCTCGCACGTGCTGCGGGACTACCTCAATGACGACTGAACGCTGTCCCTCGATTCCTGGCGGGCGCGCGGCGTCGGATGCGGTACCTCGCGGCGGTGTCGGGACGTACCGCATACATCCCGTACGCGGGCGTCCCTCTGCCCTGCGACGTACCGCATCCGACGCCGGGCGCTGATCCACCGGGGATGCGGAGACAGCCTTTGGCCGAAGTCGACGGGCCGGCCTTTACCGGCTTGTAGTGCTTGGTGAGGTTGGTGTCTCTATGAGAGGGCCAGAGCTCCGTCCCCTCGTCCCGATGCTGCGGGGGGCCACGGGGCGTAGTACCACCTTCCAACCCGGCGGCCGAGGACCTGCGCGCGCGGTGCGGGACGCTCGTCGACCACGACGATGCTGCGGATCCTTCGCCGCCTCGCCGAGAACACCGGCCGTCCACGCTCAGCCCTCGTCAGTTCTGCCCCGGCGGGCAGGGCGGTTCCCGACCCCGGCGAGCGGGACGGTTGCGCCCTGGCGGTATCGTGCGCGCCTGAGCTGTGAGCCGGCTGTGGGGGCAGCGCCACCCGGCACGGCTCGACAGAACGCTTCAAACGGGGAGAACGAAGAAATATGCGCATGTGGACTCGTGCTGTACCGGCGGCGGTTGGCGCCTTGGCGCTGGCTGTGGCGCTGACCGGTTGCAACGACTCGGGATCGGGGAAGGGCCGGCGCGGCTCCGGCTCCGTCGGTTCCTCCTCGTCGGACGGCAAGAAGACCTACCGCCTGGGCGAGGCCAGCCCGCCGCAGGAAAGCACTATGAAGGCGTCGAAGGACAGCAAGTTCACGGTGACGCCCACGAAGGTGCAGACCGGAACGACGGCCGACATGGACAACTCGGGCCTGGACAAGGACAAGGACAAGGCCCCCAAGATTCCCGTGTACGTGTGGTCCACCCTCACCCACAAGAGCGGCAAGGCCATGGAAGTCGGCGACATGGACAACGACCTGGTCGTCAAGACGGACAAGGGCGAGCGCACCAGGGCCCTCATCGTCATCATGGGCGATGCCAAGTGGCCGAACTGCCCGGAGCCCGACACCTTGAAGAAGCTGAGCGCGGGACAGTCGGAGAAGATCTGCACCGCCTTCCTCATCCCCGAGGGCCAGAAGGCCGCCGCTGTCCAACTGAGCCAGGGCTTCTCCAGTGCACCGCTGGAGTGGCCGGTCAAGAACTGAACCCTGGCCGGGGCCCTGCCGAGGAGGGTGACCAGGGCATAGCCGCTTGACGGAGTGCACGCACCCATGACGGAGGGGGTGTGTGCACTCCGTCGCACCACGCCGTACTCCGCCAACCGGGCACTCGTGTGACGTTGCCCGGGAGCGACCAGTGCGCGAGGTTGTCCCGGCGAATCAGGGTGCCCATCCGGTGCGGATCCGATCAGCGAGGCCGCGTCCCTGACCGGGTGGGCGGTGCTGGCCGCCCACCCGATCGCCGGGCCGCGAAGCGACGTTCCTAATCCCTGACCTTGAGGAAGCGCATCCGGGTTGCGCCATTGCTGTCGGTGCCGCCGGCCTCGGCGTTGGAGATCTTGCCGCCGGTGAGGACGAACATCAGGTGCAGGCGGACCGTCCGGGGGCCGGAGGCGACCGTGTACTCGGTCATGATGTGTGTGGTTCCGCCTTGCTGCTCCTGCCCCGCTGCGTTGATCGCGGCGATCTGGGTGAAGCTCGTCAGAAGGGTGTCCGTGGTCTCGTCCCTGAGCCAGCCGATGATGTAGCCGCTGCCGCCGGTGGCGGAACCGAGCGCGTACCGTACATCGCTGTCGATGTGGTACACCCCGACTTCCGGGAGCACGATGTCGGACTCGGGGATCGGCACGTCGGTACCGGCCCGGGCCAGGAGGTTGGCATGCTGCCGCTCGGAGTTGAGGAACGCGCTCACCGGCGTGAGGCGGGCGCCGATCTCCCACCTTTCGGGGCAGCCGGGCGTGCCGGTGACGTCGATGTCCACCGACCGTTCGATGCCCCTGTTGCCGCCGGGAGCGATGCCCGCCAGGCCGATCCGCGGCACGAGCAGCCCACCTGTCGTGTTCCGCGCGGCATTGCACGGGGACGGGTCCAGAGCAGGCGTGTCGGGTGCGTACAGGCACCCGTCGCTGCCCCGGGTGATGGCGTTGCCCCGGTCGGTGGAGATGCACGGAGGGCGGGCGGTGGCGCATCCGTCCTGGCAGGAGGCGACCGGGATGACCGGCGGGACCGCGGCGTAGGGAGTTGAGCCGTCGAGGGTGTCGGTCGTGCAGGTGACCGTGCCGTCGCAGCTGCGGCAGGTCGTACGGAGGAACGGCCTGCCGCAGCCCGGGGCGGACGCCTGGACGGTGAGGACGAAGCTGTCGACGGTCCACTGCTTGGGGCCGACCCGGCAGGTGTCGTCGTTGCCTGTCTCCAGGTTGAGCTCGACGACGATCTTTCCCGCGAGGACGTCCGCGAGGGACACGGCGGTCGGTGGGATGACGCCGTTGTCGTCACCACCCGCCGGCAGATCGGGTGGGCCGAGGAGATCGGTGCGGATCGGGGCCGTGCCGTTCCACAGGGCGAAGCGGCCGTAGAGCTGGCAGGCCGTGCTCCTGCCGTCGTTGCGGACATGGACCGAGGCGCTGATCGTGACGGTGGTGGGGTTGCCACGCAGCGACGTGGGGTCGATGTGCACGACGCCGGCGAGCCAGGTGTGCTGGCCGTTGTGCGTCCCGTTGTCGGCCGGGAACGTGCCCGTGCCGCTGTTCAGGATGGTCTGGGCGACGACAGGGTCCAGTGCCGCATGGGTGTTGGCGATGGTGTAGTACGGCGTCGGGTCGGTGCTGCTCGCGGTCGCTGCGACCCGGTACGGCGCGGAGTCGCGCAGTGGGATCGTCTCGCAGTGCTCACACGGCTTGGAGTCGGGACAAGCAACGGGGGGACAGGTCGGCTTGGGGGGCTGACAGCCGCCGATGGCGATGGGGGCCTGCCCGCAGCCGCATCCACTCATGGGTCAACTCCTTTGGTGAGGCGGAGTGGTGGCAGTGGTGGTGTGCGCCATGCCACTTTGCGCGGTTGGTGTACGAGCACGTGGGGCACCGGCTCCTCGGCCGAGACGGATGAAAGTCGAGCTGGGGCAGGCGCGCTGAGGGATTCCGGCGGACCTGATGAGGTCGTCCGCGCAACCGGGGAGCGGGAGAAAGCGGAAGAAGAAGACCGTCTGGTGGACCACTCGCCCGGGGCCCGTGGCTGACAGGACGCCGATCGTCATCCAGCTACGTGTTACCGCAGCCGGTCATGTCCGTGGGGATGGGAAACAGAAGCGGCCGCGCCGACCCCTTGTCGCGATTCTGCTACTGGTACTGGGCGAATCGCGTTGGGCGCTCGGACCCGGGAACTGAAGGCAAGTCACTTGTCTTCTTCGTTGCCATCCCTAATGTACTATCCCGTGATCTGTCGGGCATTACCCCGTTAGGGTGGCCGATTTCACGTCTGCGCGCTGCCGGCAGTCGGCAACAGCCGGCCTGCGATCCAACGACAGCTCGGCATGGCGTACCGCCCCCGTCCAACGGCTGGCCGACGCCGCAGCGCCGGAAGACCCCTTCCAGGGGCAGTGGCAGAACTGACGATCCGGCGGTTCGGCGACGCGCCGTGGTCCGGTGTCACGCCAACTTCACCGCGTGTTCCGTGAGCACCTCATGCTGCTCCTGGGTGAGCCGGTCGCGGCGGCTATTCGGTGTTGCTGATGAATACACCGAACTTCACCATGTGCCTCCGGCCGTCGAGCAGAGATGGCGGCGGTGCGGTGGTGGGGTCCGAGGAACATGCACGGCAGGGGCGCGTGCTCCCGGACGGACGCCGGTGGTCACCCCGTTCGATGCGGTGGCTTGTAGAGGTCGTCAAGGCGGAGTGGCGCGGGCTGGGGCAGGGGTGCGCCGTCCGTCGGCAGGCAGGACTGGAGAAAGTAGGCGAGCAGGCGGCGGGATGCGGCCATGGAGGCCGCCGGAGACTCTCGCACGACGCCGTTGTTGGCCAGGAGCAGGAGGGTTACGTCGCTGGGGTCGAAGTCCTTGCGCAGCTGTCCGGTGTCCTTCGCACGCTGTACCAGCTGCACGAGGGATGCCTCGGCGCGGGCACGCTCGCGATGGACGTCGGGCGCGTCGGGAAACTGGGAGAGGAACGCGGCGCTGAACCCGCGGTCCTGGGCCTGCATCGCACACACCTTGGTGAGGACGTTGCGAAGTCCGTGCCAGGGATCGTCGTCCTGAAGGGCCTCGTCGAGGGCTGCGACGCACTGGCTGAGCTGTTCGGAGAAAGCGGCGGCGATGAGTGAGCCGCGTGTCGGGAAGTGCCGGTAGAGGGTGGCGGCACCCACGCCCGCTCTGCGGGCGATTGCGCTGGAAGACACGTCGGTGCCGTTGAGGGCGTACGCCTCGCGGGCCGCCTGGAGGAGTCGGGCGCGGTTGTGCCGGGCGTCGGCTCGCTGCCCCGGGGCGGGGGTGCCGGAGGCGGAGGAGGCCGGGTTCCGAGGCAGTTGGGCAGGCATGTCTCCCACTTAATCACAAACGGAAGGGGGCGACCGTTTAGCGGGTTAGCGTGATCCGGTGCCGAGGTGCCCAGGTGCCGCGCGGCCCGCTCGCTGCCGCAGAGGTGAGTGGCTGCGAGTTCTTCTGCTGAACGACGTGCCATGTGTATGGAGGTCTTCCATGTTTGCTGTTCAATACCACCGCTACGGCGGTTCGGAGGTCCTACGCGTCGAGGAGGTCGAAGAGCCGCACGCAGGGCCGGGTCAGGTCCGTATCGCGGTGCGTGCCACCGGAGTCACCCCTGCTGACTGGTATCTGCGCTCAGGGATGCTGCGGGACATCGCCACCGTGGACTTCCCCCATATCCCCGGCATGGATGCCGCGGGGATCGTCGACGAGGTGGGAGAGGGGGTGACCGGCGCCGCCGTGGGAGACGCGGTCTTCGGCCTCGTCCCGTTCGTGGATCAGGGAGGCGCCGCGGCCCAGTACGCCGTGCTGGAGGCGTGGGCGTCCAAGCCGCGGTCATGGTCTTTCGAGGAAGCGGGTGGCGCCGCGGGCAATATCGACTCGGCCACACGTGTGCTGGAAGCACTGGAAGCCGTCGAAGGCATGACCCTGTTGATCGATGGTGCCGCCGGAGGCGTCGGCACCATCGCCGCGCAACTCGCCCAGGCCCGCGGCCTCACCGTGATCGGCACCGCGAGCGAGGGCAACCACGGCTTCCTCGCCCGGCTCGGCGTCGTACCGGTCACCTACGGGGCGGGGCTGGCCGATCGCCTTGCCCCACTGGCTCCGCTCGGTGTCGATGTGGTTCTGGACGCGGCGGGTAAGGGCTCTCTCGCCGAACTGGTGGCCATCGCCGGCGACCCGCACCATGTGGTGACCATCGCTGACTTCGACGCAGGCCGGCACGGAGTGCGGTTCTCCCGCTCCGAAGCCGGGGAGTCGCCGGGCTGGGCAGGACTGCCGCTGGCGGCCGACCTCGCCGAACACGGCCGCCTCTCCGTCCCGCTGCACGCCGTGTTCCCGCTGAAGGAGACCGCCGCGGCGCATGACGTCAGCGCCACCGGCCACGCGCGCGGCAAGATCGTCATCACCGTGCCCTGACACGGCGAACGATTCGGCCCGCAACGGGCGGGCCCGCAGCAGCACGGCCACGGCCACGGTAGCCGTGGCCGGCGCGACCCGTGCCGGACCGCACCCCGACGCCGGCCACCACGGACGTACCGACCCGAACTGTCGACCATCGTGCGGTGGTGCTGCCCGTGACGCGGTCGTCCGCCCGGACGGAGATGCCGGTGAACCGGCCCAGCAGGCATCCCGGAACAGCCCCCCGGCCGAGGATCGGGTCGCCGCCCTGCGCGAGTGCCTCACGTGCTCCGGCGACAGGCGTTTGGTTTCCGGGCGAACAGGGCCAGGCTCTATGTACCGGGGCCCTCCCGCCGCCGGCGGCGGATCATTGCCTCCCACAGGAGGTCGGACAAACCGTCGTGGTCGAGGGTGTTGAGGACGAGGGCGTCGAGGGCGAGGAAGGCCACGGGTGCTCCTGGTGCGAGGCGTGCGCGGACCGCAGTCGCATCTGCCTGGAGACAGGCAGATGCGACGGTACACGTACGTCGTTGCGATCCTCAGTTGCCGGCACCGGCACCGGCAACTGCCAAGTCCCCGTCGCCAGTTCCGCCGCCGTGAAGGGACAGTACGAGCCTGGGCCAGGACGTCCGGGCTGCGGGCGGCGCCCGCCGTGGTGTGGTTGCCAGAGCGCAGCCGCCTTCGCCGCTGCTGACCAGGGGCGTTGCCCGTTGTGCGTACCGGAGTTGACCATGACCGGCATTGCCGTCGCCTGCATCCGGCCTTGGCCCCGACGCCTGGCCGTGGTCCTGATCGTGGCAGGGGAGAACGAGGGAAGTGACGGGCCCGCCCACGGGGTGGGCCTTTGCGTTCTCTCAGCGTGTCGCCCATGAACGTGAAACGATCCCCCTCTTCACCTGACCCTGGGGGGATCATGCGTACCCGCACCACCGCCGCTACCGCGCTCGTCGCGGCCAGTCTGCTCGCCGCACTCACCGCGTGCGGCGGGGGCAATGACGAGAAGCCCGCCGGCAAGGGATCCGCCAGTGCTCCGAGCGAGGCCGAGCGCGAAGCTGCCCGCGAGGCCGCCGGCCTTCCGCCAGAGCCCAGCGCGACGGCCCGCTACGCGTTCCTCGAAGCCCTGGACGACATCGACGAACGCATCTCGAAGCCCGGCACGGACGAACGGACCGTGGACCGAGGTCTGAACCAGTGCGGTTCCATCAAGTCGTTCCCCGATGACAGGGACAAGCTGGTGGAGCTGACTCTCGACCGGTTCACCATCCCGACACGCCTGCCCGACATCAACAACGCGGACACCGGCGGCAAGATCCTTGACGCTGTCCACCACCACCTCTGCCCCGACTTCTGACCACCGGCCCCGCACACCGGCGTGGCCCTGGCAAGCCCGCCGTACTTGAGGTTTGCCGCCACGCGGACGCGGAGTCGGTCTTCCCCTGTGCGGCGTGCGCAGCGGGGAAGACCGCCGGCCTGGGGCGAGCGTGAGAATCACACCGTTGGCGGCGGGGCAACTTCGGAGTCGTCACCGAGCACGACTGGCAGGTGTTCACTGACACCTGACGAACTCCACCGGGACCCCGGCCGGAGGTTTCGAACTGTTCGGGTACGGGGGTCAGGTGAACACGGTCGGGCCCGCGCGGACAGCGGTGGCCCAGCGTGACGCGGTGATGAAGGCCGACTTCCACACCGTCTGGAGCGACGAGTCCGACGACGGGGCCGGCCTCGCCTGGGTCCGTGATTTCTACCGTGACGTGTACAGGGACACCGGTGGCGTTCCCGTGCCCAACAGGATCAGCGACGGCTCCTACATCAACTGCCCCCGACACCGGCCTGGCCGATCCCGAATGGAACACTTCCGGGGTCCCCTGGCACACCCTCTACTACAAGGCCAACTATCCCCGGCCCCAGCGGGTGAAGTCCCGCTGGGACCCTCTCAACGTGTTTCACCACCCCCTGGCCGTCCAGCCACCGGCCCACTGACCGGCAGCTGGGACCTCAGGGTTGAGCCGAGCCGAACGCAGCAGACTTGCGCGGTCCAGCGTGGGGGGCCGGGCCGCGCGGGCGCACATGAGCGAAAGCCAGTCACGCTGGGACGGCACGGCTTCGGGTGGGGGTGGTCACGTGCGGGCAGTCCTCGTGGTGGGTGGTCCTGTTCGTCGGTCACGGGGTTTCCTCCGGTGGTCGGTGCGGGTTCTCCCGTACAGCGGCGCGGGGCCGACGGAGACCGGGGTGTTGCTGAGCCGCACAAATCCGTGACGGGTGTGACAGGTGTGCACCGCCGCGTCCGTGCGTGCGGGACAGCGGACGGTCCTGGGCGCGGGTCAGTATCCGGGCAGACACAAAGCGTTGAGATCCGGAGGACAGCATCGTCCGCAGACGCTCCGACCGCTGCGGCCATGAGGGACCGGTCTCGTCCAGGCCCGCACCGCGGGCGGGATCGTCCACCATGAAGGGCGGGCGCCGGGCCCGGCCGGGACCGTCGCCTCGGCGGGCGCGATCCGGTGGCCTGGCGCGACCCGGCCGGATCGTCTGGTGGCCACGCGCCGCCGTGTCCCTGGCGGCGGGTGCCGCCCGTACGCCGGCGGACTCGTTCACCTGGGTACTGGGTACTGGGTACCGGGTACCGGGTGGTTCCGAGGTGAACGACGCCGCGTTCTACGGTGCCGTGGGCATCGAGCCGGCTGACGATGACTATTTGCGGGCCCTGGGTGCGCTGGAGGCCGTCGTCGGGAACGACGGCACGTTCCTGGGCGTGACCCATGCGTTCACCGACACCCGCGACACCCTGATCCTGCCGCGCGTGCTGGTCCTGCTGCGCCACGAAGCTCTCCGGGTCGAATGAGCCTTCAGCCCGTTTGGTTCCCGCGCACGCAGTGTCGGCAGCACGAGACCCCGGGCGATGGCGCCCGGGGTCTGTCTGCGGCATGACGTGATGTCTGTACTGCCGGTTCAACGACCGGCCGCGGCCGGCGTCACGCCGTCAGGAAGGGGTGACGGTCATGGTGAAGGTGCACAGGCCGGGGCCTGACTGTGCGGTGACGCGAACCTCGAAGTCTCCGGGGCGGGGTCCGGCGGTCAGGGGAAGGGCAGTCGCTTTCCCGTCCGGGCCGGTGCGGGGGTCGCAGTGGCTGGCACCGCCGGGAAAGGCGGAACCGGTGTTGCCGGTGTCCTGGATGGTGAAGTGGAGTGAGGCGTCGGCGACGGTGCTGCCGGCGGTGTTCCGGGCGATGACGGTGAGGAGATCTGCGAAGACGGTGCCCTTGGGAGCTGAGAAGTGATCGCCGCCGACGGAGCTGATCGTGGTGACCGGTTCGGGTGTGCTGGTGACGGTGAAGTGGCGGATGGCCGGCTGGGAAGTCCGGCTGCCGCTGTGTGCGACGGCGCCGAGGGTGTGTTCTCCTGCTGCCCAGTCCGAGGACGGGGTGAAGGACCAGCCCTCGTCGGCCGGGACGATCTCCGTGAGCGGAGTGCCGCCGTCGGTAAGGACGACGGTGTCCACCTCCGCCGTCACCGTCCCCGCGATGATCTGCCGCGGATCGGCTGTGACCGCGCCTTCCCCGGGAACAGCGAAGACGGGAGGTGCGAGCGGGGAAAGGGGACTGACGGTGAAGTGGCGGGTCGCCGGCTCGGACACCTCCTCGCCCTTGTGGGCCACGGCCTGCACGGTGTGGTCGCCGGGAGCCCAGTCGCGGGTGGGGGAGAAGGACCAGGTGCCGCTGGACGGGACCACGTCGCCCAGCGGCGTGCCCTGGTCGGCGACGGTGACCTTGTCCACGCCGTTGGTGACGGTGCCGCTGACCGTCTGGCGGGGGTCGGTGACGGTCGCCCCTTCCTGCGGTGCGGAGATCACCGGGGGCGCGAGCGGGGCATCGAACCTGACGCGATAGAGACTCCGGTCGTAGTCGGCGAGATACAGGTCGGTGCCGTCCAGGGCCAGACCCGTGCCATAAGCATGGCTGGGAAGGTCAACGAGCTTGGTCTCCGCGCCCGTTCGCAGATCCTTTGCCCAGAGCGCCCTCGTGTCGGTCACATAGAGGCTGTCGGTGCCGAACGGGCACACCGCGAAGACGTTTGTGTTCTGGGTCCAGGGGATACGGGAGACGGTCCGCGCCCGCAGATCGACGCTCCAGATCTCCGCTTCGTCCTTGACGACGTACGCGTAGGAGTCATCGACCCTGAGATTCGCGTAGTAGTTCTCGGCCGGGCCGATCTCGGGATACGTGTCCAGAAGCGTCTCACCGGTCGGGCTCAGCTTGGTGAGAGTGCCGTTCTTCTGATGCACGGAGAACAGCGCGTCCATCGCCGGGCTCATAGCCACGCTGTACGGCAGCTCGGCCGGACACTCGACCTTCGTCACCTTTTTGGTGGCGAAGGTCGTTTTGACCAGGCTGTCGTCCTGGCTTGCGTAGGAGAAAGAACTCCCCTGCCCGTCTACCGCAAGTCCGAATACGTAGTAGTCGTCGTACTCGTAGACGGTCGTGGGGACGGGCTCCCCCGTGAGGTTCACCGAGACGAGCGTCCGCTCCCCGAGCCCGCCCTGCGGGTTCGCCGCAGCGTCAAACGGGATATAACTCGTCAGTACGTACGCAGTGTGCGTGCTGACGTCAATATCCAGGCTGACAGCACGGTCGGAGAAGCTGCACACGAGTTCCAGACGGCCCTGCGAATTTCCCACATCGACTCCTGTCGGACTTCCGGTAGCGGAGAGATTCCGGTACCCCGATCCGCCTCCTCGCCGGAACGGCTGAACACCACCGTTCCTGACGCGGACCGCCGCGACCGGAGAGCACCCACACGGATGGGCGCGAGCTTCAGATGAAGCGACACTCAGCACGACCGGATCAGGGGGCAGTCAACCGGGCGCGTCCGACGGGAGCAGGACAAGCGCTGTGAGTTCACCCGGTTGTGCATGAAGAAATGTTCTTGCACGTCAACACGCCCCCAACGCCGAACTCTCGGCCGGCCTGCGGACCGCCAGCACGAAGCCCTCCGGCGAGCGACTGCACACCCCAGGGAGAACCCGCAGAACCGCTTCTCCGCCTCGGCCACCGTTGATGCGGATGATGGTCAGCGCGAGGATGAACGAGGCGGCGAACCAGCCCGCGGCGATCAAGGTCCAGCGAGGGCCATCGCCGCAGGCAGCCATAGTCGTACACCTTGTCGGCGTGCATTTCCGCCGGGCGTCGGCGGCACGGGCCAGCAACAGCCGTTCCGCCTGATCAGTCAGGCACGATGCCACGAACGATCACATCGAAGGAGACGACGCCCAAATACCCGGGCCAGGTTCGAAGCCACCCACCGCTGGCGGGTGAACCGCTCTGGGCATATGGCTCGCTGCTCGCTCTCGGGGCCTGGTGACCAGTCCATTCGCCATCACGGCGGGTTTCCGTGAAGCGCGTACGTCGAGTGACGTTTCACAGGTAGAGAGCTGCGCGCCTCTGTGTCAGAACGGCGGGTCTTCGGCGCAGCCGCCTGTCCCGTTGCTCGCCCACCACAGGTCGTGATCGGCCATGCGGACGTGAAATTCACGGGCGGCAATGTCGTTCGCGTTTTCCAGTGTGCTGGTGTCGTGGCCCCAGGCGTTCAGCGCGTCGAGCGCGCGGTCGCGTCTGTATCGATCCGTGCTGGTGCTGAGCAAGCGGTGAGCGTGGTCAGCCAGCTCATTCCGGTGCTCGGCGAGGGCATGGTGCTCTGTGAGGGGGATGGCGGAGACAAGGGCCGCGTCGCGAACCCTTGCATTGTCGTCGGTGAGGAAAGGCTGAACGGCGGAGTAGATCACCGGGCGCAGTTCCCGGAAAGCCCACATGTCAGGGCATGCGTCGAGAAAGCCTTCACCGAGATGGCGTTCGCTCAGCGCGAGGCACTCGTCGTCGGCGTCGTAGGCGGTGTGGCCGAGCCAGTCCAGTAGCGTCTCGCGGGTGGAGTGGTGCTGGAGGTCGGCCTCGTGGGCGTGTTCGCCTGCTGTGATGGTCGGGTGGTTCAGGATGGCCGCCACGTAAAGAGCTACGGGCACGGTGGCTTCATAGATGGTGTTCTGGTGGGTCACAGCGTCGAGCGCGTCCCTGGCGGCCGCCGCCCTGATGGACGGGTTGGGATCAAGGAGGCGTGTAAGCGCGGCCGGTAAGGATTCGCCTGTCCCGTACGGAGTGGCGAGCGACGCCCAGTCTGTCCCGTCCAAGAGCTCCTGAAAGTGAGGCAGCTCGGAATGGGGGTTCTCCGTCGTTCGACTGCAACTGTTGGTCACAGGCCGAGGTTATAGCGTCGGTGAACCTGCGTTACGCGTGGTCAGCCATAGGGGTGTGCCGGCTCGCGGTGGCTCAGGGCGGGGCATCGATGGGATAGCCCCGCAAGGCTGCTACGCCGTCGCTTCCCCTGGGACGCCCGAACGGGAGGCCTTCTTCTTCCGCTACCGCCCTACTCCCGCGCGACCTGAACTGGGTCGCACCGACCGGAAGCAGTGACTTGCGCAGCAGCCGTCGAACCCCAGCGACCCGAACCTCCGCATCATCACCGCGCTCATTGGCACAGGGCTCCATGGCGTTTGCCATCGTCTTGAAGCTGTGAGGGGTGTTCACGAGTGCCGCTGGTCTGTGGCTTCCCGTTCCACTCAAGGTCCTTTCCCGGGCGCCTGGTGATCGTTCCCCGAACGGCCCCGCCTTCCGCGGAACTGCGTTGATATGCCCGTGCACGGCAGCGGTTCGGGGTGCAAACTACCGGGATGAATAGGGAAGAGGTCGACGCGCGGTTGGTGGGTCGATTCGGCCCTGAGGCCGAAGGATGGCTCGCTGGGGTCCCGAACCTCGCTGCGCGGCTGGCCGCGCGGTGGGGTTTCGTGCTCGGTGAGCTGTTCGAGAGTGGAGCCTCCTCCGTCGTCCTGCGCTGTCAGTGGCCGGACGGAACGCCAGCGGTTCTCAAACTCAGTCCGGATCGGGCGCTGTTGACCAAGCAGGTGGAGATGCTTCGCGTGTTCGCGCCATCAGGTCGGGTACCGGCCGTATTGTCTGCCGACGCGGAAGCCGGGGCGATGGTGTTGGAGGAGGTCCTGCCCGGCACCGTGGCCGAGGAAATGCCGCAGACGTCGTTGCCGCAGCTGTGGGGAGAGTTGCTTGCCGAACTGCACGCCGTGGCCCCACCCGCGCACTGGCCGCTGGATCTGCGCGGTCGGTTTGACGAGGCTTTCGTTCGGATCGGCAGGCGGTTGTCCGAGCCGGCCATTGGCGCACGCGTTGACCAGACCACGTGGCAGCGGGCAATACGGCGCTGTGAACGGTTGCTGGACAGTCAGGCCAGGCTCGTGTTGCTGCACGGTGATCTTCACCTCGGCAACGCCCTGGACGGTGGCCCATCGCGCAGCCTGGTCGCTATCGACCCCAAGGCATGCCTAGGCGACCCATGCTTCGACGCAGTCGACTACGTGGTGGCCGGCGCCGGACAAGAGGGTGTCGAGGACCGTTGCCAGCGGGTGGCGACCGCGTGTGGGCTCGATGGGGACCGGCTGTATGCCTGGAGCCGAGTCATCGCACCAATGGCAGCCATTGCACACCTCACCTATGGCAATGCAGAACCGGTGATCGACGAATTACTCGTCCTGTCTCGCTGATAAGTGGTCGGCCCGCGCCGAATCATGGACTCAAGGTGGGCAGGAGTTGCATGCGCCTCTGCCCGTTTTCTGGAACAGTACCCGTGCCTCGACCTCGACGCGGTTTCCCGTCCGGGAGCACCCCGGCGACACCCCTCCAAGGTGGGAACAGCCGTCCAGATCTGTCCGGGACAGATCGAAGCCCCGCCTCTGAACAGGCCGGACAGCACAGCGGCTGTCCGGGACAGCGGAATACCTGGACGCCACCTGAGTCACCCTCCAATGCTGTCGGCAGCCAGGAGGCCTTTCCTGGCACACGAGAGGGGAGATGAACATGCGCACCACAGCGAAGCGCGCCGTCGTCACACTCGCCACCAGCGCGGCAGTCGTCATGATGGCTACGGTGGGAGCCTCGGCCGCCACGACCGGTGCCGCTCCGGCCCCCGCAGGTGCTGCGGGCTGGGATTACATCGGTGAGTTCTCCAAGTCGGCGTGCATAGAGCTGCGGGACTCCTATGCCGGTTCGGCCAAGTGTGTCCAGAACGCCGGCGGGCTGTACGACCTCTACGTCTGGGTGTGATCCGCCGCCCTCCTGGACCAGTGCGCGTGATTGCCGCCCGGAGTTGGAACACGCGGCGGCCTGCAGGTCCGTGAGGGCGCTCCGTCAGCCGTACGAACACGAACAGTGCCCGGTCCCTTTGATCCCGTCCGGGGACCGGGCACGCGCCGTTGCCGATGTCTCTTGTCCCCACGGTCAGTGAGGCGAGCCGTGCGGTGCCGTTCGAGGTCTGCCTAAGAGATCGCGCGGATAGGTGCTCCGGCGACGAGATCCCCGTGCCCAGGAAGCTCTGTAGAACGGGCGGCCTACGAGTGAAGAGATGAGACGTCAGGCAGGTGCCTGAGCCCGGGGGCTCCGCCCTGGTACCGTTCACGGCATGTCAGCTACTTCGTGTGCGGCCGCTTGCGCCGCAGTGACCAGGACGTCCCGCTAGCGGCGGGACGTTCGACTCACACACTCCTCCTGGACGTCCAGCCGCTTCGTGATCAGACCGGAGCGGCACGATTGTGCTGCTCAGAACTTCTTCTGAGCGACGGAGCACCTGATGCTTCCAGGCATCCCTTCTTCCCGCGGGCACAGCCCGTCCCCGGCACGCGCATGGCTGATGCTGTGCGCGGTGTCCATGCTGCAGTTCTTCATCGCGGTCGACGTGACCGTGGTCAACATCGCCCTGCCCTCGATCGGCGCTGACTTCGACGTTGACGGGCACGCTCTGACCTGGGTCGTGGTCGGGTACACGGTCGCCGGTGGTGGACTGCTGATGCTCGGTGGCCGGCTGGGCGACCTGCTCGGGCGGCGGCGCGTGCTGCTGCTCGGCACCGGCCTGTTCGGCGCCGCTTCGCTGCTGGCGGGCCTGGCCCCCACGTTTGCGCTGCTGGTGGTCGCGCGCCTGTTGCAGGGCGCAGGTGAGGCCATCGCGCTGCCCGCTGCAATGGCCACCATCGTCCTGATGTTCCCCGAAGGTCCGCGCCGGTCGCGGGCCCTGAGCGTGTGGGCGGCGGTGGCCAGCTGCGGGCTCGTACTCGGATTCGTCCTGTCCGGAATCATCACCGCCCACCTCGGATGGCGGTGGATCTTCCTGGTCTCGGCCCCGTTCATCCTGGTCGTGCTGCTGGCAGCTGTCTTCCTGGTCGAGGGGGACCGGCCCGTGGCCAAGGACGCCCCGCCGCTGGACCTTCCAGGCGCACTGTTGCTGACCGCTTGCCCGCTGCTGTTCATCTTCGGCGTGGTCGAGGCCGGTGAACCCGGAACGCCCGCATGGGTGGTCCCGGGGGCGCTGGCCGGGGCGGTGACCGCCGGAGCCGGGTTCGTGAGGGTCGAGACACGCTCGCGCAACCCGCTGCTGCCGCTGCGCTTCTTCGCCAACCGCACGCGTGTGGCGGCCAACCTGACCACGATGCTGCTGAGCGGGGCGCTGTCGACCTCGTTCCTGCTGTTCACCTTCTATCTGCAGGATCGGTTGGGCATTGGCCCGCTCGGCGCGGGTCTGACGATGCTGCCTCTGGCCCTCTCGCTGATCGTTTTCTCCATGCTCGTGCCCCGCCTGCTGGGCCGCTGGGGAACACGCGCGTGCGTGCTCGCCGGCATCGGGTTCACCGCCGCCGCGATGGCCGCGATCGCGGCGATCGCGGCCCTGCGGGCAGGCAGCGTGGCGATGATCCCGCCCATGCTCCTGATCGCGGCCGGGATGGGGTTCGGCATCGTGGGGCTCCAGTACCTCGGGGTCAGCGGCGTCACCGAGGACGACGCCGGGACCGCCTCGGGCGTCCAGCGCGCGGCTGATCAACTGGGCGGTGCGACCGGAGTAGCAGCCTGTGTTGGGATCGGGTTCGCCCCGTCCTTGCACTCCTTCGATCCGTTCCTGGTGGCCACCCTGCTGGCCGTCGTAGGGCTCGTGACCGGCGCGGTTGTGGCTTGGCGCATGCCCGTGCCCGCTCCCGTTCCCGCAGCGGACCTGCAGCAACAGGCCGGGTGACTTTCGCCCCGCAGGGGTGTGCCGCCATGACAGTCGGGGCGGCACACCCCTGCGGGACTTGCTGGTCAGCGCCCTCTACGGCCGAGCGAAGGTCACGTGCCCGTCCTGCCCTCATCCATAATCGACCCGTTGTGGGACCAGTTCCAAGCCTTCCTGCCCAGGCGGGCAGTGGCCGCTCGTCCATTGGGCTGCCACCGTCCCCGCATCCCCGACGGGGTCGTGTTCGACAAGCTCCTGGCCCGCCTCGTGCTCGGAGGCACCTACCAGCAGCGTGCCGACCACACCTGCTCGGCACCACGATGAGGGCTCGGCGGGATGAGTGGATCGCCAATGGCCTCTTCGAGCGGCGGACCCTGCGCCTGTTCGGGTTCCATCTGCCACCGTCGATCACAGTGCACCTGGACGCCGGCTACGACTCACGACCCACCCGGGCACTGCTGGAAGAGCTGGGATGCGCCGGGCGGATCACCCCGAAGGAGTAGTTCGTGCCGATCAACCACACCCACCGGTGGGTGATCGTACGGACCAACTCCTGGCGCAACCGGGGGTTCAAGGCGTTAGCGATCGTGACCCCACCGGCGCGCGGTGGTGCAGGACGCGTGGGTGGCGTTGGCCAGCGCGGTCATTGTGATCCACGGGCTGCTACGCCGGGGCCTGGACGGCCTACCGGTGGGATGCCCGCCCTGCCCGACGACCCTGACCTATCCGCGGGACAGCCCTTGGGCACGTAGTTCGCGGGCCGTTGATTCGTATGGTGTGGCTGGTCATCGCTGTGAAGTGGCGGAGACCTCCGTGGTGGAGAAACGTCTGGGCGCTCTGGCTGTCGTTTCCGATTTCACTCGTCGGCTGGTTCCGACCGGGATTGTCGATGAGGTGTGTCCGGGCGGAGCGAACGCTGGTGACGCACGGGCAGGTGAGCGAGGCGCTGGTGGCCGATTGGCTGACCGCGCCCGCACTGTTGGTGCGGGACGGGGACTGGGCAGGCACCCGGGCGGTGGAGGAGGTCTGCGTCCGGGCGAGCTGGACTTCGAACGCCTGCCTTTTGCACTGGCCGGATCATGTGATCTTCGACGGGGACCTCGTCATCGGCTGCGCGCTAGGCCCTTCGGCTGGCGGGAGGACGACGACTGACGGTATGACGGCAGGAGGTGCTTGTGACAGTCGGCCTCGCCTGCCTCGTCCACGTCGGGCCGGTTGTCAGTGCAGGACACTATCCTGCTCCGCATGGCAGTTGACCCCGTTGACCCGATGAAGAGCGATCCCGATTCTCGGGGCGCGGGAGGCGGCCGGGAGCTGCCGACCGCCACCCGGGGTGTTGGGCAGCTCCTCACCGATCTGAATCACCACGACGGTGGTCCCGACGCGTTCTGGCGGCTGCTGGAGCGCGGCACCATAGTGGGCGGTGATGATGACTCGGCCCGTCCCCTGACGGGCGATCAGGAGCTGTGGGAGCCGCTGCTCCACTATGGCGACCTCGTCGTCACCGGCCACCTGTATGTGCCGACGGCGATCGTGGTCACCGGCTCGCTCACCGTCGGCGGCTGCCTGTCCGACCGCGGGGACGGCTCCCGGATCGTCGTCGGCGGGAACCTGACGGCGCGCGCGGTGTTCAGCGTCGGCGACCTGCTGGTCCGGGGCGATCTCACAGCGGACATCGTCTCCTGCGTTCGCCTCGACCCCCGTACGACCGCCACGGGCACCGTCCGGGCGCGGCTGGTCCTGGAGGAGGACCCGGGGGATGGCGGGGCTGCCACGGTGGACGCTGGCATCCAGCTCGACTACGATACCTACCGCCTGGGACGGGACGACCGGGAGGGCCTGCGGGAGCAGCTGCGCGCGCTGCTGGTGGACGAGGTCTTCACCAAGGACGACGACAGCGACGGCGATGACGAGCTGCGCCTTGACCGGTACGAGCTGTTCGACCGGCTGCTGGCGGGGGAGCCGGTGTTCCACGACGACGTCCGCTGACCGATCGGCCGTCCCGTTGGCACGGCCTTGGATTCAACCGGTCAGAGCAACAGTGCTGGTTGAGGACGGTTTGCATGGCGGGGATGGGGCGGCCGGGGGTGCCGGACGATATGAAGGCCGACTTGTAGCGGCGGTGGAGGGCTGGGAAGCCGATCAGCGTCATCTCTCGGCAGGTCGGCAGGTCGGCAGGTCGGAAGGTCCGCGGATCGGCAGGCCGCCTGGCTCGGTGTTCACTGTCCTCAAGCACCATGGGGGGATCGCTCCCGGCTCCTCCCGGAAGACCCGGACGGGCAGCTTGACCTGGGGGGAGTGCAAGGAATCTCACGCGACTGTGCGTCGGCCGATCCTACCGATCTCTCGCAGCCCTCCTGGGACGTGCGGTGTCGAAGGCCAGCCGCGAGGTCGGCATCAACGGCGGACGCGACGCCTACCGGGCGATTGCGGTTCAGGAAAGGGCACTTGACCGCGCCCGACGACCGAAACAGTGCCTTCTCACCGCGTGCCCGTACTGAGGCAAACGGTGTTGACCCTGCTCAAGGAGGAGTGGTCACCTGAGCAGTTCGTCGGACACCTTCGGCTGCACCACGGGGACGATCCGAACATGTAGATCGCTCACGAGACGATCTACAGATCGATACCGTGGTGAAGCTCGCCAGCCATCACACCGCAGTGGTCGTTCCCGCTCGGGCGGACGCCTATGAGCGCATGGAGTTGGCAGCTCACGAGCGTTTGACCACAGACATGGGTGTCGACGTGTTCTTTGTGGCTCCGTGAAGCCCCTGGCAGCGCGGCACCAACGAGAACACGAACAAGCTCCTCCGGCAGTATCTGCCCAAGGGAACGAACCTGTCGACGCTCAGCCAGGACGATCTCGACGCCATCGCGACGAAGCTCAACGACGCCCACGCAAGTGCTTGGGATTCCGGACTTCAGTCGAGAGTGTTGCTTTGACCGGTTGAATCTGAGCGACCCTTGGCCGCCCTGGGGGCAACCGCCACCGATGCCTTTGCGGCCAGATTCGCCGTCGGCGTCTTGCTGCTATCCTCGCTCGCCGCGAGGGACGAGCGCCACACGGCAATGAGCTGTGGGTCCTGCCGTCGCCCAGGTGCACGAAGGTGTCCAGGAACCCGGCCCCTGGCGGACGTGTTCGCCTACGCCCGGGCCGAGGGCATCGAGAGGCGGTTGGATGCCACCGAGGTCCACGTCCGCAGAGTTCGAAGCCGCAGAGTTCGAAGCCGCAGGCCAGGACGGTCGCGGACCGTGCATCCCTGCTCGGCCGGGAGCCTGCGTACCTCTTCGATGGCTCGGGTGGTTGTGGAGCGGTCGACACCGAACGACAGGGCGAGGTCAGAGTGCGGGAGATCGTGGCGCAGGTGGATCAGCGTGGCGACCAACCGGTCGACGAACACCAGCCGATGCCGGGCACCTGCCCCTGCCTCGCTTTTTCCGGCCCCCCCCCGCATGCTTCATGACGGCGCCCCTTGGCAGCGGCCTGCCACGGGCCTGCCAACTCCTCGACCAGGCAGCCCAGATGCTGACGGGGATACCAGCGAGCAGCCGTGGACTCGCCAGGGTCGCGCGGGTCGACCTCGGCATACCCGGCATCGTGCTGCGATCAGGGGTCAGGCGAGAATGAGCGGGTGTATTGCCTGCAGGCGGTCATCGCCACCGAACCCGTGCTCCGCGAGTTGGCCGGCTCCACCACACGGGCGTGCGTCGTTCCTCTCGGCCAACACCTCTGGCTCTTGCCGATGACCGACGCTCTTTTCGATGCGGTCACGGTCGCCGGGGCATCCGAACTCGACGGGTTCCGGAAGGCGCCAGCAGGCTTTGAGCGCTTGCTGACCGCGTGCTCGGAGGCAGGACCCGTGGCCTACATCGAGGCCGACTACTTCGGCGGGGCAGGAACCCAGACGGCGCAGGTCTGGGATGCCGAGAAGATGGTCCTTGGCCCATTGCACCTGGCCGAAGGGGAACCGTCGCCGTCGAGCGGCACTCCGATCTCTCAGGCGCTGCGGCGACTCGGCGCCGCCGCAGGCGATCGGGTCGACGAGTTCTCCGCAGTCGGACTCGACCGCCACCGCGATACAGACGACTGGCTTTCTCCCGCGAACCGTTCGAGGTCCGTCGGGCACGCCATTTGACTCGGTGCGGAGAAGGAACCGGAAAGAGAAGGAACCGGAACCAGGCCAGCGGCTCGTACGCGTAAGAGCGCAGCGAAGCCGGGCTGTCATCGTCGGCGAGCATGTCGAGCAGGGCTCGGTGACTGCCGCCACTGCGCGCCCGTCCTGGTCGAGCAATCTGTACGGCAGCGACGGATCGCCCGTCTCCTCGACCCGGCCGGTCCTCGGGACCGTGGCTGCCGTGATGTCCCGTAACTGCGTGCCCTCTTGCCTCTGATCCTTCACCAGCCGTGGTGGTCCCCAACAAGTCGTGATGACAACACATCAGAAGGCGGTGTGGCACGGCTCCCGAGGCAGGCTGACCGGCCTGATGCTTGGTTCTGTCGCCGTGCGTCGATCTCCGGGGGCCCGTCGGCTCATGCCTCGGAAGGGTTCGGTAACAGGTTCTCCACGCCGTCCTGGTAACGCTGGTAAAGCTGCTTGGCCAGGCCGCGGAAGATCTTTTGGGCGAGCGCGTGACAGCCTTCCGGCAGGTCGGCCTGCACCTTGATCTAGCGGTGCGGCACCCGGGCTCGCCGGCCGAGCGAAGGATGCGCAGGGACTCGGCGATCCGTCCGTAGTGCGTGATCGCATTGTCCAGCGGGGTTGGGCGTCCCTCGCGCGACAGCATCCGGATCACGTCGTAGGCGAGGACGGCCCCGGCGTGGATGGAGCCGATGATCCGCACGATGTCCTCCTGGCGCCGCTCGATCCGCCCCAGGCCGCCCCGGTCGCGGGACACGTCCTGAAAGGCGCCGTAGTCGGCGGCGCGGTCGATGCGCCACATCTTCTGGTCCGGCAGGGCCGCGAGCTGGTGCGTGTACGCGAACACGGCCAGGGCCAGCAGCTCGAACACGATGTCGGATCAGAGGCGGTATCGGTGAAGATCGTCCTGGACGACCGTCGGCATCGCGGACCCACGTCCGCAGCGTCTCGCGGTGACGTTCAGGTCGGTCGCGACTTCCTTGAGCGTCTGCTCCCTTGGCGCGCCTGGGCCTCGGTGCCGCCGTCCGGACCTGCTGATGTGGCCGGCCGGGTTCGCCCGGGTGGAGGCGGTTGACTGCGGCAGTCCGCCCGCCTAAGTTTGCTGCACTTTAGATCGTTCGATGAACAAATGTTCATGACGTGGTTGCGGGAGGTTCATCGGTGACTCGTCAGGCAGTGATCGGCATCGACGCGGGCACCACCGCGGTCAAGGCCGTCGTCCTCGCGGGGGACGGCGAGCAACTCGGCTGGGCGCGCGTGCCGCTGGGGGTGACACACCACGGCGACCGGGTCGAACAGGACATGGACGAGGTGTGGTCCGCCGTCCGCGACACCGTCCGCTCGGCGGTCCGGCAGGCGGGCGACAGCGTCGAGATCGCCGCCGTCGGGGTCACCGGACAGGGTGACGGCGCGTGGCTCGTGGACGCCGACGGCCGCCCCTGCGGCCCCGCGCGGATCTGGATGGACGGCGCCGCCGCCGACCGGGGCGCGCGCTGGGAGGCCGACGGCCGGGGCGCGCTGGTCCACGAGGTCACCGGCTCGTCCCTGTTCCCCGGAGCGCTGCCGGTGCTCCTGGAACAGTTGGAGGCGGACTGCCCCGAGCGGCTCGCACAGGCCGCCCACCACCTCAACTGCAAGGACTGGATCCGCTTCCGGCTCACGGGCGAGGTCGCCACCGACGCCTCCGAGGCATCCCGCACCTATCTCGACGTGGCCGCCGGGGAATACTCCGATGCCCTGATCGAAGGGCTGGGGCACCAGCGCTTCCGCAGGCTGCTCGCCCCGGTACTGCCCCCCGCGTCCCCGGCGGGCCGCATCACCGCCGAGGCCGCCGCCGCCACCGGTCTGCCGATCGGCGTCCCTGTCTCCGCCGGTCTGGTCGACGCCGCCGCGGGCGGGGTCGGCCTGGGGGCGGTCCGGCCGGGCGACGCCTACCTCATCGTGGGCACCACCGCGTTCACCGCCACCGTGCACCGCGACAGCCGGGACCGCCGAGCCCAGGGCCAGATCACCCTCGCGACCGGCCTGGACGGACAGGCCCTCGCCTGCCTCGCCCCCATGACGGGAGCGCCCAACCTCGACTGGGTACGCCGGGTGACCGGGCTGGAGGACATCGACTGGCCCGAGGCGGAGCGGGTCGCCCGCGCCGCGGGCCCCGGCGCGGGCGGTGTCGTCTATCTCCCCTACGGCTCGCCCAGCGGGGAACGTGCCCCCTTCATCGACAGCGCGGCCTCCGCGTCCTGGGTGGGGATGAGCGTCCGTACCACGGCCGGGCAACTGCTGCGCGCCGTCTACGAGGGCATCGCCTTCACCCTGCGCGAGTGCCTCGGCACGCCCGTCCCCGGGCGGGTGCTGCGGATCGCGGGCGGCTCGGCTTCCTCGGATCTGCTCTGCCAGGTGCTCGCCGATGTCACCGGCGAGCCGGTCGTGCGCTCCACCTCGCCCGAGCTCGGCGCCCGGGGCGTGGCCGCCCTCGCCATGGTGACCGGCGGGGTGGCCGAGGACCTCGACGCGGCGCTCACGGCGCTGGCCCGCCCCACGGACGCCTTCCACCCCGACCCCTCCCTGCGGGAACCGTACGGCCGGCAGGCGCGGGTGTTCGCCGCCGCCCGGGACGCGCTGCGACCCGTCTGGCCCGCGCTGCGGGAACTGCGGACCGAGGCCGAGGCCACGCCGTCCGTCTCCCCTGCCACGAACACCTCCAACACCTCCAGCACCTCTGACCTCTCTGACACTTCTGACACCTCTGACAAGGCTGAGTCGGCGCATGACGCCGATGGATGGGAAACCCTGTGACCAGTGCGTCGCCGCGACCGCGGCTGCTCATCACCGCACCCTTCGACCCCGCCGCCGCCGCGCGGCTGGGCGATCTCTTCGACATCGAGACCGTGGAGCCGTCCATGGCGGGTGACTCCCTCGCCCGGCCCCAGCTCGCCGACTGGCTCGCGGAGGCCGACGCGGTGGTCTGCGAGGTCGACCGGGTCGACCAGGCGGCCCTGGATGCCGCTCCGGCGCTGAAGTTCGTGGTCACCTGCCGGGCCAGCCCAGTCAACGTCGATCTCGCCGCATGCACCCGCCGGGGCATACCGGTGGCCACCACTCCGGCACGCAACGCGGAGATCACCGCCGATCTGGCCTTCACCCTGATCCTCTCCACCGTCCGTCACACCAGCGCCGCCGAGCGGTGGATGCGCGCGGGTGACTGGTCGGCGGAGGACATCTTCGAGCCGTACGCCCGGTTCCGCGGGATCGGTCTGGGCGGCCGGACCCTGGGCATCGTCGGCGGCGGCGCGATCGGCCGCCGGGTGCTGCGCCGGGCGCTGGCGTTCGGCATGGACGTCCTGGTCTACGACCCCTATCTGGAGCCGGGCGCGCTGGGCGTCGACGCCGAGATCGTCGCCCTGGACGAACTCATGCGCCGCTCCGACGTCATCACCGTTCATGTGCCCCTCAACGACGCGACGGTGGGGCTGATCGGAGCACCCGAGATCGCCCTGATGCGTCCCGATGCCTATCTCGTCAACGCGGGGCGGGCCGCCGTCGTGGACGAGACGGCGCTGCTGTCGGTCCTGCGGGAGAAGCGGATCGCGGGGGCGGGCCTCGACGTGTTCTGGACCGAGCCGCCGCCCGCCGACCATGAGCTGTTCCGGCTCGACAATGTCACCCTCACCCCGCATATCGGCGGTGCGTCCGACGACGTGGTCACCGAGCACTCCCGCATCGCGGAACGGGCGCTGCGGGCCTGGGCGACGGGCGCGGAGCCCGCCGCAGTGGCCAACGCGAGAGAACTGGCCTCCTGAACACACCTCCGCACGGACTGTGGGCGGGCCCCCGACGGGGGCCCGCCCACAGTCCGTGCGGAGGTGAGGAAGCGAGCAGAGGTCACACGTGGTGCAGCGTGGCCAGGGCCGAGGACGGGAAAGCGGCGGTCGTGTTGCCCAGCGTCAGAGCGCGATAGGTCGCCACGGCTGCTTCCTCCAGGTTCATGGCGCGGCGGAACGCCATGCCCACATCCGCACCCAGCGAGGAACTGCCGTGGTGGGACAGGACGACGCAGTCGTGCGTCAGCGCCTGCTCGGCCGACGCGTCGGCGAGTTCGTCCGACCCGTTGGGGTAGTACGGCACCGTGCCGATGGAGCGGACGTAGTAGGCGTGGTCGAGGGTGATCAGCCGTATCGGCTCGCCGACGGCGTCGAGGAGGACCGCGTGCTGCGGGTGCAGATGGACCACGCAGTTCACATCCGGCCGCACCTGGTACGTCCGCTGGTGCAGCTTCCACTCACTGGACGGCCGCTCGGCGCCACCGGTCCGTTCCCCGGCGAGGTTCATCACGGTGAAGTCCGCGACCTCCAGACGGTCCAGCCAGGTACCCGCGCCGGAGACCACGTACTCGTCGGATCCGGGCAGCCGCGCCGACAGATTCCCGCCGCTGGCGAGCACCAGTCCGCGCTCCACGGCGAGCCGGCCGACCTCGGCCAGTTGCTCACACAGCTCCTCGCGCGTTTGTACGGGCTTCATATCGTGTCCTTTCGTAGCGTCGCTCGGATGCCCCTGAGGGTGTCGCCGCGGAACTCCCGGCGGCGGCTCATGAAGGAGCCTCCTCGGGGGAGCCGGCGTCGGCCAGCAGCGCCTCGGCGGTGTCGACATCGGTCACCAGCACATTGATCAGGCCGTGGTGCAGCGCGACCGCCAGGGCCCGCAGCTTGTCGGCCCCGCGCGCCACGCCGATGCGGACGGGGATCGCCCGCAACTGCTCCAGGCTCAGCCCGATGAGCCGCTCGTCCACCTCGCCCGGCACGGCGGCGCCGTCCGCGTCGAAGAAGCGCCCGGAGATGTCGCCGACCGCACCCCGCTCCCGGATGCCCGCGAGTTCCGCGGCGTTCAGACCCTGAACGAGCAGCCCGGCGTCGGCCGCGGTGCCGCCGACACCGGCGACCAGCACATCCGCCGAAACGGCCCGCTCCAGCGTCTCCTGGACCGCCGGGTCCTCCCGCCACACCCTTGCGGTCTGCGCGTTGCGCGCGAGCAGCGGAGCGGGCAGGTGGTAGGCCCGCCCGTCCACGGCGGCGGCGAAGGAGAGGGCCAGCTCATGGGGGCTGGCCGCGCGGGAGACGCCGCCCTTGCTCCCGGTGAGCGGGACGATGTTCAGATTCAGCCCGGTCGCCTCCCGCAGATGCTTGGGGATCGCGGCGACCGACCCCGACAGGCCCACGGCGACGGTGGTGCCCTCCGTCAGGAAGGCGGTGACGCAGTCGGCGGCCACCGCCCCCAGGGAGTGGAGGGCGCGGCCCTCGTCTTCGAACGTGGGGCCCACCCACGCCTGGAGGAGCGGATAGGCGTGTTTGAGGGCAGATTCCAGGCCCACGAACAAATGGTCGTCGCTGTGAACCGTGATCTCGACAATCCCGACCAGGCGGGCCTCCGCCAGCAGCCGGGTGACCTTGATCCGGGACAGCCCACAGAGATCGGCGATCTCCTGGTGGGTCAGACCATGCTCGTAGTACAGCCGCGCGATCCTGCCCAGCGGTGGTTGCTTCTGACCATGTGTTCTCTCCATTGATCCTCCGTTCGGATCCTGTCCGCGCCGCCCTCCGCCGGTCAAGGCCCGGCGGACCGGAGAACGCGCACCCCGGCCAAGGGTTGACACCCGCAGAGGTGCCACTCATATTACATGCACTTTGGTTCGAGTTTTGATCAGATGTTCACGCGTCTGTGTTGTGTACGTCGGAGGACACATGCCTACCTCGTCTAATACCGCGGCCGACGCCGCCGTGCCCCGCCCCGGACTGCTCGAACGGCAGGGGATCGTCCGCCCGCTCGCCTTCGGCTACCTCGCCGTCATGCTCTTCATGGTCGGCGACGGCATCGAAGTCGGATTCCTCTCGCCCTATCTGGAGTCGCGCGGGCTCTCCGGCAGCGAGGTCGCCCTGCTGTGGAGCGTCTACGGCTTCGTGGTCGCGGTCGCGGCCTGGCTCTCCGGCGCGCTCGCCGAGGCCTGGGGCCCCCGTCGGGTGATGCTGCTGGGCCTGGGGATCTGGGGCGTCTTCGAGGTTCTCTTCCTGACTGTCGGCGTGGCCGCCGGGAACTACCCGCTGATGCTGCTGACGTTCGGCATCCGGGGCCTGGGCTACCCCTTCTTCGCCTACGGCTTCCTGGTCTGGATCGCCATGGAGACTCCGAGCGAGAAACTCAGCCGCGCCGTCAGCTGGTACTGGTTCGCCTCCACCGCCGGACTCGGCGTCATCAGCTCCTACTTCGCGGGAGCGGTCATCCCCGTCGTCGGTGAGATGGCCACCCTCTGGCTCTCCCTCGCCTTCGTCGCCTCCGGCGGCGCGCTGGTGCTCTTCCTCGTCCGGGCCCGGGTCACCAAGGGGCCTCCGGCATCGATGAAGGACTCCATGTCCCAGATGGTCAAGGCGCTCACCGTCGTCAAAACGCACCCCCGTGTGGGCGCCGGCGGCGTGGTCCGCATGATCAACACCCTGTCCTTCTACGCCTTCGTGGTCTTCCTGACGACCCATATGGTCAACGAGGTCGGCTTCTCCACGGCGCAGTGGCAGACCATCTGGGGCACGATGCTGCTGGCCAACGTCGCGGCCAACCTCCTCTCCGGCTACGTCGCGGACTGGATCGGCGGTGTCAACACCGTCGCCTGGGTCGGCGGGCTCGGCTGTTTCGTGACCGTGCTCGCGCTCTACTACGTGCCCGAGGCGGTCGGCCCCAGCTTCGGTATCACGCTCGCCGTCGCCGTCGTCTACGGGCTGGCCCTCGGGGCGTTCGTACCGCTCTCCGCGATCATGCCGCTCCTCGCGCCCCGTCATATCGCCAGCGCGGTCGCCATCCTCAACCTGGGCGCCGGGCTCAGTCAGTTCGTCGGCTCGGCCGTGGCCGGACTGGTCGGCCCGATCGGCATCGAGGGCACCGTCTGGGTGATCGCCTCCGTGTACCTGGTGGGTCTGGTGCTCACCTTCACCCTCAAGGAGCCGAAGCCCGCCGCGGACGACGCGGTGGCGGATGGGCTGCTCTCTTCGTCGCCGGCCAAGGAGCCGACCGGGGCGGCGGTCGTCGCACGGACGGGGGAGTGAGCGGGGCGCGGACCAGGCCGCCGATGCCCGCCGACGCCCGCCGACCGCTGCGACGGTCGGCGGGCGTCGGCGATGGATGACACGGCGTGGCCACTGTGTGATAGCCGCGAGCGAAGCGGACGCCCAACGGACGCGAACGGACGCGGAACGGACACGAACGGACGTGGAACGAACGGGGAGGAGCACGGCCTCCTCCCCGACGGGCAGTGTGTGACTGAGATGCCCTATGGCCGGCATCCCAGCGACAGGGGCAGCGTCACCCGCGCGGGGTGATGGACTCGAAGCCCCTGTGGCGGGCGCCCTGGCCCGTGCTGGATCGATGCGGAGCGCGTACCGCCATCCTGGAGAGCCACAACTCCAGCCGGACCGACGTACCGTCCGGCAACTCCTCGCTACAGGACCGGGGTGCGACGAGCCTTCCTTCTCACTTCTCGTACTGGGTGAGCGCTAGGACGCCAGGCCCGACATGCCCCAGCCGCCGCTCGCTGCGGTGGGTGAACCTTCAGTCGGCGTACGCGACCCCGGCTCTGGCCGGGAGCGGACGCGAGGTCCTGGGGCCCGCCCCTTCGACGGTGACGACCGGGCCGAGGACGGCAAGGCGGATTCTCTCCTGGATCCGCTCGACGGAGCCGGGACGAAAGTCGCCCTTGAGCTGTCTTCCCTGACCGCCCCTGACCGTCAGGGCCTCTGGAAGAGCCTCGGCCAGCACTACGGCGAGCTGATCCTCGGCCTGCAAGCAGACCGGCTGGTCGAGTTGCTCCAGGCACGCACGTGAAGAGGTCGGCCACGCCACTGGCCGGACCGGCGGCCGACCAGCCGGCTGCTCACTGGTCCGCTGCCGCGACCCCGCCCCCGGCTCCGGGCAGCCGCGACGGTCACATCCGGCAGGAACAGGACCGCTGGGGCGACGGCTTCAGCACGTGTACCCGCGAGAGCGAGGAGCCTTTCGGCAGGGTGTGGTTCTCCGAGGCCGACGAGCCGGACGACGCCGACGAGCCGGACGAGTCCGGCTCGATTCCAACGAGTTCGACACCTGGTCCGCACTGACGGCGACCAACTCGGTATCCCCGCCGCCCTCGTGGGCCCGCCCGGTGGGTGGATGCGCGCGATGTGATGCAGCTCACTATGCCACTTGGGAGGTGTTTCATGTTTACCTACAGCTGTCCAACATTTGGAGGTTTGAATGGAGGGGTTGAGGGAGCCGCGCCGTGGCGCGACCCTGTCCGCCCAGGCCGCTGATCAACTACGGGAGCAGATCGCCTCCGGCCGCTGGCCGGTCGGTAGTCGGATACCTCCCGAACACGAGTTGGTCGCGACTCTCGGAATCAGTCGCAACACCGTGCGAGAGGCCTTGCGCGCCTTGGTGCATCTGGGCCTGCTGGAAGCCCGTGCCGGGGACGGCACCTACGTCCGGGTCGCCAGCGAGTTGGAGGCAGTGCTGGTGCGCAGGGCGGCAACGGCACACCTGTCCGATGTCTTCGAACTGCGCGCGGTATTGGAGGAGCATGCTGCGGGGCTGGCCGCGCAGCGTCGGACGAGCGCAGACGTGCAGCGATTGCGGGAGCTGCTGCACAAGGCGCAGGAGACCAACTGTGCCGGTGAGATGACCGCGTTGGCCGACGCCGATGGTTCATTCCACCTGGCGGTGGTGGAAGCCAGCGGGAACCGGTTGCTTGCCGAGGTCTACAAGCACTTGGGGAGCGCGCTGGCCGCAGCGGTCGCCGGGCTGACCTGGGGCAGTGATATCGCCGCCGAACACGACCACTGGCACACCACTCTCGTAGAGGCGATTGCCGAGGGAGACGCGGTGACTGCCCGCTCCGCCGCCTCCACGCTCGTGCGGATCAGCCGTCGGGCTGCGCCGGGGCAGGAGGGGGTGCAAGAGCGTGACCGTGCCGAAGGACGCTGACGCTCCCGTGGCCGAATCCGACGGCCGCCAGGGCGGAGCGCCTCGCGTGGGGCTGCTCCTGGTTGGGATCTTGCTCATTGCGGCGAATCTGCGGGCGCCGCTGACAGGTGTCGGTTCGGTGCTGCCGATGATCGAACACGACACCGGCTTGTCCAGCACCGCGGCAGGACTGCTCAACGCTCTGCCACTACTGGCTTTCGCGGCCACGTCACCGCTGGTGGGCAGGAGCGCGCAGCGCCACGGAACCGAGCGTGTCCTGTGGATCGCTCTGCTGGTGCTGACGGTCGGCATTGTGCTGCGCTCGCTGCCAGGCGTGGTGACCTTGTTCGTCGGCACCGTGATCATGGCAGCGGCGATCGCCTACGGCAACGTGCTGCTGCCCTCGTTGGTCAAGAGCACTGTTCCCGAACGGCGGATCGCCTCAGTCACCGGGCTCTACGTCACTGTCATGGGGCTGATAGCCGCGGTCTCCTCCGGGGTGTCCGTGCCCCTGGCTGACCATCTTCCCGGAGGATGGCATACCGCGTTGGGCTGCTGGGCGGTGCTGGCGCTGCTCGGAGTCCTGGCCTGGGCACCGCAACTGGCCCGCCGGCGGCCCGTAACTTCCACCGCCCCCGCAGCGGAGCAGGGGCACAGTCTGTGGCGTCACCCACTGGCCTGGCAGGTCAGTGCGTTCATGGGACTGCAGTCCCTCGGTTTTTACACCACGATCGCGTGGTTGCCCAGCATCGTGCACGACCACGGCGCCTCCGAAGGCGCCGCCGGCTGGCAGCTGTTCCTGCTCCAGGTGACCGGTCTGGCCTCCAGCAGTACTGTGCCCATCCTCGCACGCAGACTCACTGACCAACGGCTGCTGGCCGTCAGCGGTTCATTGATGTGCGCCACCGGATACCTGGGGCTGCTCCTGGCACCCGAGATGGCGACCGCCTGGAGTGTGCTGATCGGCCTTGGCGGCGGAGCCTGCCTGGTGTTGGCGCTGACGTTCCAAGGCCAGCGGGCGGCCGACGCGTCACAGGCCGCCGCGCTGTCCGGCATGGCCCAAAGCGTGGGCTACCTCCTGGCCGCCGTTGGACCCCTGCTGTTCGGCTCAGCCCACGACCTCGCCGGTGGGTGGACTGTCCCGCTCGGCCTTCTTGTCGCGCTGACCCTCGTACAGGGCCTCTTCGGCCTTGGCGCTGGTCGCGCCGTCCGCCTTCCGCAATCAACGAGCGCTCAGCCGGCACCGGAAAGGAATCAATCCGCATGAACGGAATGACCTGCTTCAGTTACTTGGACACTCCCATGGCAGCACCGCTGTCCATCACCGAACTCATGCCCGGCGCCAATAACGTCATGGAGTACACCGCCGTTGCCGCCGGCGAACAGGTACTGATCCTGACGGAGAATTCGGTGGACCCTGTGGTGGTGCAGGCACTGGCGGCAGCAGCCGCCTGTCGCAACGCCGAGGTGCACGTTCTGGCCGTTCCCCCATTCAGCGCGGGTGGCTGGGACTCCGAGCGGCCATCACCCATGCTGTCGGCCATCCACGCCGAGGCTGACGTGGTGCTCTCCTGCACATGGTGGGGTGAGGTGCACAGCGACCGCTTGTTCTTCGACGAGATCGCCAAGCGCAAGGCCCGGTTCCTCTCACTGCACCAGACCGCGACCGCATCGGCTCTGGCCACCGGTGCCCGCTTCCCGCTGGAGCTGTATTTCGCCTTGGAAGCCAAGGCGACCGCACAACTCGCCGCGGCCAGCGAGATCCGGGTAACCACCGCTGCAGGCACCGACGTGACCTTCCGTGACTTCGCCACCAGTGGCCATCATGCTCCTCTCATCGCTGGAATGTGGCGGCCCTTCCCTTACGGCGGCGTCAACTTCTACCCCAACCGCACCGACGGGCTGCTGGTCATCGAGGAGTCCACGGTCACCGGCACGCCGGCCGAACCCACCACGATCGAACTCACCAACAACGTGGTGACAGCGATCGAGGGCGCGACTGCCGCCACCGAGCTACGCCACTATTCACCGAGGGGCTACTACCTGCGGCACGCCCTGATCGGACTCAACCCGAAAGTGCGCTCAAGCGGTGGCACCCAGTTCGAACGGGAGAAGCACGCCGGTGCGTTCTACCTTGGCCTGGACGCCCTGACCGAGAAGGGAGAGCCCGACCGTAGCGGGCCAGGACACGCCCACTGCGACTGCCAGTTCGACAAGCCGACCATCACCATTGACGGCATACCCTTCATCGAGGACGGTCACCTCCGCCTTCTCGAAGATCCCGAAATCCGCGAACTGGCCGCACGGTTCGGTCCCGCCGATGTGCTGCTTGATTCCAATCCCCGAATGGTCCTACCTGCCAGATATGTGCGGTATTAACCACTGGCCTTGAGTGCGTCTTGCCGTAGGGCCTGACCGCAGGGGGGCGAGCGTTCCGTGAGCGGTTCCGGAGGGGAGCGGTCGTGATGTTCGCCGTCGGGCGGGGCAGTAGGGAGATCGCGAAGGAGCGACGGGTCGGTCGGTGTCCGGTCCGTGTGGCGGCGGGTCTGGCGGGAGGCCGGCCGGGGCGTGCTCCGTTCCCGTGGGCCGGTGTCCCGCCCGAACCCGGTCGACGTCCCGTCCGAAGCCGGCCGATGTGCTGTTCGCCGTACTTGAGTAGGAGTTGGCCAAGGGCACGGTCGCTCACGGCCGGCCGGACCAGTGGTGGACACCGGCCGGGATCGGGACGCTGATCGGCCGGGGATTCCACATGGGCATGACGCTGTCGGGATTCTCCCAGATGCTGCGGCGGCGCGGCTGGAACCACCGGGTTCCAGCCCGTCGTGCCGTCGAGCATGACGAGGCAGCCGTCGCCGGCTGGATGAAGGAGGTACGGGGCCGCACCTGAAACCACCGCGACGGCGCTCGGGGCCCCGGCTCGTCATCGAGGACGAGGGGCCGGATCCCCGATGACGCCGCCGACCTCCCGCATGTAGGGCGAGCCCGGATCGGCCCCGAACCGGCAGGCTTTTCACCCTAGTTGGTAAGTGCTGTGGTGGTATCGGTTGATGCCTCAGATGCCTCAGATGCCTCAGATGCCTCCGATGCCGTCGTGACGGTCCAAGCTCGTACGAGATCCGGGAACCTGCGGTAGCCGGATCCGGCCGTGATGGCCACGGACTTGGCGCGGTGGACGGTGCTCGCGGAACCGGTGGCCGCTTTGATGTCGCCGGTGAGGTTCACGGGGATGTCGTCGTCGATCATCTCGGCGCCGAACCGCTCGGCCAGGGTCCGCATGTTGGTCATGAGGTCTGGACCGTCGACTTCCTGGGGGAGGCCGGAGAAGTTCTCGACCGTGGTGGTGGTGGGGGAGCCGCCGACGAAGGTGCTGATGCCGAACGGCAGGGGCCTCAGCTGGGCGCGGGCGGTGTAGAGGGCGGCGTATCCGGCGGGGCCGGAGGCGATGATGATGACCTCGCGCATGTCGTTCACGCGGCGGGGCTTCGGGGCGGTCTCGTTGATCAGGTTCTCGACGAGGTTCTTGAGCTCGTCGCGGATCGGCCGGACGGATTCGATGCCCTGGCCTGCGGGGTCTTCGAGCTTCCGGTCGAGGTGGTGCTCTCCATCCTGTACCGCTTCCTCGCGGTCTGGATCCTTCTCGTCATGGGCCTCGGGCTCGGCCGCCTGATCCCCGGCCTGAACGACGCGCTCGTCAAGGTGGAGATCGGCGAAATCTCCCTGCTCGTCGCGGTCGGCCTGCCGATCACGACGTATCCGGTGCTGGCGAAGCCGCTACGACAAGCTCGACGCGGTCACGGGCGACCGGAAGCCGATGGTCTCCTCGCTGGTCATCAATCGGATCCGCGGCCCGCCGTCATTTTGGTGCTCGCCCGGATCGTCCTGGCGGGCAGCGCTTCCCTGAAGCGGGTCGCTGGGACGGAGGACGTTGCAGAGGCCATGGCGATGCTCACCAGCGACGATGCATGGTTCGTGACCGGCGTCGTGGTGCGGGTCGACGGCGGAACCACCGTGCCCCGATAGTAAGGTGCCTTATGGTTTGAGCTATCATTGGAAGGCACCTTATAGAGAGAAAACGAGGACGCCCTGCAATGCCCGCACCCTCCACCACCCTTGAATCACGTCACGCGTACCATCCACCGACGATCGACGCCGCGCCCCCTCAGCAGGGGGCCGGCGGAGTGAAGGGCGTCCTGCTGCCGGTAGTGATCGTGCTGGCCATCGGCTCCATCTTCGTCAGCGTGTTCCTGGCCGCGTTCCACGCGCCGAAGCCGCATGACCTGCCGGTCGCCGTCGTCGGTACGACCGCCCAGCTTGCGCAGGTCACCCAGGGTCTGGAGCGAGCGCTGCCCGGCGGTTTCGAGGTGAGGGGCTACGCCGACGAGGATGCGGCGCGCCGCGCCGTACAGGACCGGACTGTCTACGCCGCCTACGTGGTGGGCGCCGGGAAATCTGCCGAGTTGCTGTACGCGGGGGCCAACGGTCCGTCCGTGACGTCCACTGTCACGGGCGCGTTCTCCGGTGTCGCCCGGGCGAGCGGCGGTCATCTGAGTCAGCACGACGTCGCCCAGGCCTCGGCCGGCGACACACGCAGCATGTCGGTGTTCTACGCCGGCTTCGGTGTCGTCCTGGCCGGCTTCCTGTTCGGCATGATGACTTACCAGATGGCGCCCCGCCTGCTGTACCGGTGGCGGATGGCCAGTCTGGCCTCTTTCAGTATCCTCGGCGGCATCATCGTGGCGCTGATCGCCGGCAGCCTCGGCTTCGCCGCGCTTCCCGGCCCCTTCCTGGGCATCGCGGGGATCATCGCGCTGATGGCCGCAGCGGTCGGCGGTACGACCATGGTGTTCATGCGCCTGTTCGGCAAGGCCGGGATGTCGCTGGCCTCGGTGGTGCTGCTGACCTTCGGCAACAGCACCAGCGGCGGCACCCTGCCCAGCGCCTTTCTGCCGGGCTGGCTGCGGCCGCTCTCCGAAATCCTTCCGGTGGGAGTCGGCGTACGAGCCCTTCAGGGCGTGTCCCACTTCAACAACGACGGCCTGACCATCGGCATCGTCGTCCTGGCGGCCTGGATCGTGGTCGCCGCCGCGACGCTCTACCTGCGCGATGTCCGTGCCCCACGCCGCCGAGCCATCGGCTGACCTGCCTGTCCGGGCCGTGATTCGGCCACGACCAGACCACGGAATCCACCGGTCGCGGTGCGGCAGGGGACACCCGCACCGGTGGAGGCGTCGTGCGCGGGGACGGTGACGCCTGCGTGAAGCCCGGGACCACTCCCTTGTGGGCCGGGCCACAACGCCCGCAACAGTAAGGTGCATTCTCGTTAAACTGAGACCGTGACCGACGCAGCGTTCCCCACCACCGGATACCTTGCCTGGCAGTTCTCGCAGATCGTCGCCGGACGGCTGGAGCGGGAGCTGCGCGCGGAGGACCTCACCCTCGCCCAGCACAACGCCCTGACACAGACTGTCCGTACGCCGGGAGTTTCCGCAGCGGACATCGCGCGCCGATCCGGTATCACGGCTCAGTCGATGGGAGCTGCGGTGAGCCAACTCGTCGAGCGTGGGCTGCTGCTGCGTGAGCCGCACCCGACCAGCCGCCGCAGCATGTGTCTGTACGTCACCGACGAGGGGCGCGCCACCGCGACCCGAGCCGATTCGATCTTGTGCCGGGTCGAGTCCACGACGACCTTGCCGCTCTCACCTGACGACAAGGAGGCCCTTCACGACGTGCTGTACCGCCTGGTCGAGGAGCTGAACCCCGACGCCGTCGCAGGTGCCGAGGCGCCCAAGACCACGCCCCGGAGCACCAACTGAACGGGCGCCCGCACACCCCTCGTCCTCGTGAACGCAGCGAGCACAATCTTGACACCTGACGTCGGCTCGGTAAGTGACAAGGAGCAGCGCTCTGGCCGCGCCGTGAGCGTCTCACGGCGCATCGCAATAGGGAGGGATCGTGACGGTACTCACAGGCAAGGCAGCTGTCGTTACGGGAGGGGCGCGGGGGATCGGCCGGGCCATTGTGCTGCGGCTCGCGCGGGACGGGGCAAGTGTGGTCTTCAACTACGCGCAGAACCGGGAAGCCGCGGAGGAAGTCGTCCGGCAGGCTCAGGAGGAAGGCGGGAACGTCTTTGCGGTCCAGTTGGATCTGGCACAGCCCAGTGCGGCCGAGGATCTGTTAGGTACTGCGGAGCATCAGCTCGGGGGCCTGGACATTCTCGTCAACAACGCGGCTCTGCATACCGAAGTCGTGCCTCTCGCGCAGACGGAGGAGGCCGATTTCGACAGAGTGATGGCCGTGAACGCAAAGTCGGTCTTTCTTACGGTGCGTTACGCGGCGCGGCACATGCGTGATGGCGGCCGGATCGTGAACATCTCTACTCTGAACACAGTTTTTCCAGCCCCTGGGAACGCCCCGTACGCAGCGAGCAAGGGCGCCCTCGAACAGTTGTCGCTGGTGGCTTCACGCGAACTGGGTGCCCGTGGCATCACGGTCAACACCGTGTCGCCAGGTGCCACGGACACCGATTTCCTCAGAGGGGCCAACACTCCCGAGGGTTTGGCGATGGCCGTTGGAATGACGTCGCTCGGACGCCTCGGCCTGCCCGGGGATGTGGCCGACGTCGTCGGCTTCCTTGCGGGCCCTGATGGACGCTGGGTGACGGGTCAGAACATTCGGGCCAACGGTGGCGTCCTCTAGTACCAAGGCCGTGAAGTTTTGCCGGTTGGGCCGGGTTGTCAAGGGCCTGCGGGTGCGAGAATTTCTGGATGTCCCCTGCGTGAGCGGTGCACCAAGGCCGAGGCCGGACGCATCCTGATGATCCGCCCCCACCACGACTTACTCGCCGCCGCCCGTCATCAAGCCGCCACCGACTCCGACTGGCAAGCCGACTACCGCCACTGGAGACCACCGGTCGAACGCGCCGTCGCCTGTCTCGTCCACCTAGGCAACCGCTAATTCTGCTACTGCGGCACCACCATCAAGAACGACACCTGGCTCCACACCCGAGCAGCCGTCCTCAACCTCCGCCGACTGATCAACCTCGGACTCACCCGAACGAACAGCACCTGGACGATCAACCCGGCCACCGCATAGACCGAGGGGTCGTTCGGTTTACGGCTGAACGACCCCTCAGCAAGATCTTCATGAGTCTTCTAGCCGTTGTTGCGGGTCCAGGTTTCCGCGGAGCAGCTGCCGCTGGAGCTGCATATGGCCACCCGGATGCCGCTGCCCTGGCTTCCGTACGCGTTCGGATATGTACTGTCCTCGTAGAAATCCTTGTTGCAGCGGCCCCAGGTACCCGTGACGGAGATCGCGCATTCGCCCTGGCGGTAAAGCTGCCAAGAGCTGCCGTTCCACAGGTAGTTGCTCCAGCGGGCGTATGCGCCACTCGTGTTCGCGACCAGATAAATCCCGTCTCCGTACATCTGGAAGCACGATTCACCGGCACTGGACTCCGCACAGGGGCCCGTGCTGTAAACGGGGCCACCGAGCACCGCTTGATCGTATTCCGTTGCCGCAGCCGACACGCCGGCAACGGCCGACGCCGTATCCGAATTCGCCGCTGCGGGGCTTGCCGAGGTGGCCAGGCCGATGGTCATCAGCACGGCCACGACCGCTCCGAAATTCCGTGCTCGCTTGATGGTGTTCCGTAACACAAACCCTCCTTCGCTGGCACCAGCGTCCACGCTGTCCGGACGGTGGCGCTCAAGGCTCCCGAAGTGCATGAAAGGACCGTCGGATTGGCGGGAAGTCGGAATTTCTCCGCACCGAAGACCCCCGTCCCCCAAGGTGCCTCGTAGTTCAGGCACCGGCATGTCCGCAGACGAGCATCGCTCATGACTCGCCGAGCCGTCCAGGAAACAATGAGTCAGCCTGACGGCTCATTCGTGGGGGCCGGTGGCGCATCCGGACTGTAATAGTCGTAGGACGCCGTGTCGATCAGGTAGACGCCGAGGTAAGTGGCGATCCGGCCCGGATCATGCCCGGTCCCACGCGGCCGAAGCAGCCTGAGCGCGGTGGAGTACGCGGCGGTGAGCCCGGTGGCATCAGCGAGATCAGCCAGTAACCGTGCCCCGGCATGACCGACCACCCCCGAACCATCTGCACTGACCTGGATCTTGGGACGCAACCCGATAGCCTGCACGTAGAAAGTGCCCTCTGCCTGGACCGACAGAACCCCTCAGCAAGGTTCATCGTCCCAGGTCAGGAAGGCACTTTCGCGTTTTTGCCCCAACAGCTCCCGTAACCAAACGAAACGGCGAGGCTAAAGGTTGTCCCGTAACCACGGCTCATCCCCGCGAGGGCGGGTCGCTCCGCGCTCCCGGGGTTAGCCGAAGATGAGCTTGACGTCCTTGTCCACGCAGAACCGCAAAACGGTGATCAACTGCCTGACATCTTCGATGCGCCGTCGGATAACAGGGTCGCTGTCGTCAGACTGTCGCTGGTCGAGGATGGCTTCCAGCCGGGGCAGCATGGCCGCGCATTGAGCGGGCGTCAGATCAGGGCCATCGTCGTCTGGATGGTTGAGCAGTGGCGCCAGCGTGGTGGAGACCCTGCACCACGGGCGTTCTCCGCCGAACCCGCTCATCTCGGTGAGGGTGACGCCCTCGGCCTGGGTCAACCAATGCCTGAACATGCTGAATCCGGTGTATGACCAGGACACGTCCGGGCTCGCCACGTCGTCGTCGCCCGGAAAGAGCATCAGTCCCACCTTGTCCCCCTTGGTCGCTCGTAGCCCAGGATCGCCGTGGGAAAGGGTGTCGGCAACTGAAATGATCTCCGGATGGCTGGTCTGATCACGGCGTCCGAGCCGTCCTGGATAGCCCCGTTCACCGGGCTGAGCCCGCGCTGTTTCGGCAGGCTGGTGACGGCTGTGCGCCGCGAGATTGCGGCCAAAGCGCATCGCGGGCGCCCCTGGGGGCTGCCGCTGGAGGACCGCATCCTGCTGGTCGCCGCTTACTGGCGAACGAACTTGACGATGCGCCAGATCGCCCCGCTGTTCGGCATCTCGAAATCGGCGGCCGACCGGATCATCAACCACCTCGGGCCAAAGATCGCGCTCCATCCACGCAAGCGGTTCGCGAAGGACACCGTGCTCATCGTGGACGGCACCCTGGTCCCCCCCCCGGGACCGCACGATCGCCGAGCAGTCGAAGAACTACCGCTACTCCACGGCCCATCAGGTCGTCATCGACGCCGACACCCGGCTGGTCGTCGTGGTCGGCCGGCCTCTGCCCGGTAACCGGCACGACTCCCGCGGCTGGGAGGAATCCGGCACCAAGGATGCCGTCGGCAAGACCGTGACCATCGCCGACGGCGGCTACCAGGGCACCGGCTTGGTCATCCCGCACCGTAGGACCAAGGGCGAGGACCTCCCCACCTGGAAAGAAGAACACAAACGCTCCCACAAACGCGTCCGGCCCCGCGTCGAGCACACCTTCGCCCGTATGAACGGCTGGAAGATCCTGCGCGACTGCCGCCTCAAGGGCGACGGCGTCCACCACGCCATGCTCGGCATCGCTCGCCTGCATAACCTCAACCTCGGTGGATGGCAGGTGAGCTCATGCAGTGGCCGGCCACGTCAAAGCCGACCTCAAGATCAGTTACGGGACAACCTTCAATGGCATAAATACCGTCCGCGTGGAGCCGCGTCACGCCGACAACAGCCCCTGCGAGCACGTCGTGCGGTTTCGCCGGACATGAGGAGGAGCCCCGGTAGAACTGGCAGTCGACCAAGACAAGCCGTTCACAAAGACCGGAGGCTCCGCTGTCTGGACAGACTGCCATCACGCGTGCCGTCACGGTGGCCGGAGGCCGGTTTGCGCCCGGTCATCTCGGCGAGCTCACTCAACTCGTGCCTTTCGAGATGGTCGACGAGGCACTGATCGCCACCAGGGCCGTGCAGGCACGGCTGCGGGATCTGCCCTCCCGCGTCATGGTCTACCTGACCCTGGCCGCGTGCCTGTTCCCGGAGACTGGCTATCCGGGGGTATGGCGCAAGCTCACCGGGGCGCTGGTCGGCTTGCCGGTAGCCGCGCCGACGGCGAGTGCGCTGGCCCAGGCCCGCCGCCGCGTCGGAGCGAAGCCGCTGCGGTGGCTGTTCGACCTGCTACGCGGCCCGGCCGCCGACGTCGGCACCGCCGGTGTGTGGTGGCGGGAGCTGCTGGTGGTCGCACTCGGCGGCACCATCCTGACCGTGCCTGACACCTCCGCCGTCTTGACCAGGTTCACCAAACAGGCGGGCAACCACGGCGGGACCGGATACCCGCAGGTCCGCCTGCTCGCCCTGGTCGCCTGCGGCACCCGCACCCTCATCGACGCGGTCTTCGGCCCCACCACCTCGGGCGAGACCACCTACGCGCCACGCCTGCTGCCCAGCCTCCGGGCCGGGATGATCCTGCTCGCCGACCGCAACTTCGCCGCCCAGAAGCTGGTGGCCGACATCGCCGCCACTGGTGCCGATGTCCTGGTCCGGCTCAAGAACAGCCGCACAATGCCCGTCCTGGCCCGCTACCGGGACGGCTCCTACCTCTCCACCCTCGGCCCGGCACGAGTCCGCGTCATCGACTGCGAGATCACCGTCACCACCACCGCCGGGAAACACACCTGCCTCTGCCGGCTCACCACCACCCTGCTCGATCACCACCCCCACCCGGCAGCCGAACTCGCCACCCTGTATCACCAGCGCTGGGAGATCGAAACCGCCTACCTGGAACTGAAGTCGACCATCCTCGGCGGCCGCGTCCTGCGGTCCCGCACTCCCCAAGGCATCGACCAGGAGATCTACGTCCTGCTCGTGGTCTACCAACTGCTGCGCACCGACATGGCAGACGCCACCAGCACCCGCCCGGGCACCGACCCCGACCGGGCCGGCTTCTCCATCGCCTGGCAGGCCGCCCGTGACCAGATCATCCTGGCCGCAGGCGTCATCGCAGGCACCGTCATCGACCTGACCGGCACCATCGGCCGACACGTCCTGGCCAACCTGCTGCCCGTACGGCGGCTACGCGTCAGCCCCCGCATCGTCGAACGCGCCATCTCCAAGTACCAGGCCCGAGGCCCCCGCATCGACCGCACCAGCTACAAAGCCACCACTGGCATCGAAATCCTCGCACCCGCAGGCCCTTGACAACCCGGCCCAACCGGCAAACTTCACGGCCTTGCCTCTAGTACTCCAGCTGTAGATAGTGATCTTCGTGTGGTGGCCATCGTCTGGTGTCACCAGCGGGCGACAAGCGTCTCGTCTCTGCCTCGGTTGCGGTACAGCCAGGTGGTCCCGGGCGCGACATTCCCGGTCAGATAGCCGACGATGGGCTCCCGCTGTGTTGCGCTGTCCAGCTCGCGGAGCAGCTTCAGGGCGTCGGGCAGGGGGAAGAAGGCGGCCTGTTGGATGTCGTCGTCCTGTGGCGCGATGTCCCCCGACCACTCGTCGATCTCGAAGGCAACGGCCAGTGCCGAAGGGTAGGGCTCGGAGTCGATGTGCATGAGGAATGCGGTCCGCACCGGGTCGCCTACCAGCAGGCCGGTCTCCTCCCGTAGCTCGCGCCGGAGGGCTTCGTGCATGAGTTCGCCGTCCTCGACCCCGCCACCGGGCAGCGACCAGAGGATCTCGTCGGCGGCGCCGAGACTCTCTCGCACGAGCAGGATCTCGTCGCCTTGGCGGATGATGCCAATGACCAGCTGCACCCGGGGTTTTGGAGCCTTCGAATCCTCTGCCGTCATGCCGCAGACCGTACGTGATGGCCAGCGCGCGGATAGCCAGGGCCGGTGCGGTGACGGGCGCGGCCACCGTTGATCATCGTGAGTTGTGTGGACTGACGAAGAGACGGTGGCCGCAGGTCACAGCATGGATCCAGGCCGTTGGCGGGAGGTGTTCGAGGTGGGCACGGGCCGCGTCGCAGGCCGGTGCATCCGGGTCGAACCCCGGCTGCGGCCGGGCGGTTGGTACTGGGGCTGCTGTCGGACTGCCGCGCACGAACTGCTGGACGATCGCGGAGTGGGCCGGGGAGAAGGTCTCCCAAGGCAATGCAGTGCCTGCTGTGCCGGGCCGCCTGGGATGCCGATGCCGATGCCGATGCCGTGCGGGACGACGTGCGCGAGTACGTCGTCGAACATCTCCACGACGAGGTGGCAGTGCTGGTCGTGGATGGGACCGGCGATGTGAAGAAGGGCACCCGCACCGTCGGGGTTCAGCGCCAGTACACCGGAACCGCCGGACGGATCGAGAACTCCCAGGTTGCCGTCTACCTCGTCTGGGCCGTCATCGACTTCACCGCCCCGGGGCCCGGCCACCGTCAGCTGTTGATCCGGCGCAACCGCACCACCGGAGAACTCGCCTACTACCGCTGCCATTCCGCCGGGCCGGTCCCGTTGCACACCCTGGTCAGGACGGCCGGATCCAGGTGGCGGGTGGAGGAGACCTTCCAGACCGAGAAGGGCCTGGCCGGACTCGATGAACACCAGGTCCGCCGTTACCCGTCCTGGAGCCCGCTGGGTCACCCTCGCCATGCTCGCTCATGCCTTCCTCGCCGTCGTCCGCGCAGACAAACACACATCGCGCCGGACCGGACGACCTGGCGCCGCTGACCTGCAACGAGATCCAGTCGAGGTCGCCGTACACATCGCACGTTCCGCGGGGCCAACCTCTATGCGCATGGGTCAAGGCATCGAGGAGTGGTCCTCTGAAGCAGGGTCGTGCAACCGCCGCGTGGTTTTTCGGGCGGGCTTCTGTGTGCTTCCTCCCGACTGTCTCTCCGTGACGCTCAGCGGAACCGTCGGCCGGGCTCTCCGCCGTTCCGCAGCTCCGCATTCTCGCGGGGCCGCGCTGCCCGTGAAGGGCGGCGGTCCCACGCCCCCTGTCCCGACGAAGTCGGCCGAGCCGTCCTCCCGCAGGCGCCCGGCCCCGTGACCGCGGCCTGCCGTGAGCAGAGGGATCACGAGGATCGGCAGGAACCAGACCAGCACGATGAGCCGGTAGTCGTTCATTATGGCGAGGTTGGGGTGGCCGGCTTGGTTGAGCAGGCCGGACAGTGCCGTCGCGGAGGCGAGCAGTCCGAGGACCGCGGGCCGTCGCACCAGGGCCCAGGCGGCGAGGGCCAGTGCGATGAGGAGCTCGGGGTGGGTCAGCTGATGCTGCAACCAGGCCGGCCAGAAGGTCAGTTCGCGCTCGATGAAGTGGGTCCAGGGGGAGGCGACGTCCGGACGCCGGTAGTGGTGGGTCAGGAGGTCCTGGGCACTGTCCTGTCCGGTGGGCCATCGCAGCACGTGCGTCGTCGTCTGCATGACGATGGTCAGGACGCCGCAGAGGGCGAACAGTCCGAGCGCGGGCCGCGTTGGCCGACTGTGCCGCTTTCGGTACCAGGCGAGTCCCGCAAAGGCCCCGGTGAGGACGGCTGCCAGGAGCAGCGCCTGGGAGTAGCGAGCGAGGAAGGCCGACAGGAGCCCGCCGACGACCATCGCTGTTCCGGCCCGCCGCTTCCCGTTCAGGGTCAGTGCGCAGCCGAGCACCACCCCGGCCGTGCAGGCCATGGTGAGCCCGTCGGCCATGGGGCGCATCGCGGTGGCGCCGGTGGGCAGGGTGAGATACAGGGCCTGCCCGGTCAACGCGGCAGGCCGGGTGGCACCGCTCGTACGGAGCGCGGCCAGAACGCAGAGACTTCCCGCCACCGCGACGGTCACGCCGGCCAGCCAGATGCCCCAGACAAGGCCGAACGCGGCGATGAACGGCACGAGCAGCAGCGGGTACCCGGGACGTGCCTCGTAGATCGCCATGAAGCGGGAGTTGAGGAACGGCCCGGTCATGCCGGAGGTATTGCCCTGCCGGGTCCAGTACGCGGCCGATGCGGTCAGGCGCCGCACACATTCCCGCGGGGTCTCCGTCGGGCGGCCGTTCCCGGACCAGGGAATCCAGGTCGGCGGCCTCTCGGCCTGGTCGGCGCATACGTAGTCGATCGCGTGAGCGGTGGCCGAGGTCCGGCTTTCCCCGCTCAGGCTGAGGGCGTAGGAGATGTAGTTCTTGGAGTCCGGGGAGTCCCGGCCGGTCACCGCCGTCAGCTGAACCCCGACGAAAACGACCGCGATCAGCACGGCGCACATGATTCCGGTGCGGAACGGGGTGGTGCGTCGGCGCATGTCGCGTCCTCAGGGAGAGACGATCGGTCGACAGGCCAACGAGGGAGGCCGGGACGGGTTCCGTCCTCGCTCACACCATCAGGTGACCACCGTTGCCGTTCCAACCGGAGGGCAGGTTGGCCAGGCACCGACCGGGATCGAGCGTGACTTCCCGGCCCTTGTAGTCGTAGGCCTTGTGGAGCGTCACAGCATGGTCGGTGTAGTTGACGACGGAGCTGCTCTGGTCGTCGAACCCGTGGCTGACCAGGTTGGGCACGTTCTCGTCGGCGGCCGGGATCATGCCGTTGTCGTAGCCGCAGTCGTTGAACCCGTGGTCGAGGTACAGGCAGACACCCGCGCAGTAGCAGTTGGCCGTTGGTGAGATGTCCGCGGCTGACAGCTTGAACCTGCCGTAGGGTTCCCACGGGTCCGGAACAGCGGGGACGGCTCCAGCCGCTCGGGGGCGGTGAGGTCCTGGAGGAGTCAGTGGTGGTCGTGCGCGAGTAGCCGGCGTGTGGCATCCGCAGCGAAGTCGGACACGGTCGCCAGTTCGTCACCCTGGTCGATTCTGCGGATGCACGCATCGACAACGGCCTGGAGCACGGCGACGGTCAGCTCCGGCTGTGGCTCGCCCAGTTCTCGGACGATCCGGGCGAGTGCCTCGTGCAGTGAGGTGTGCAGGTTCTTCACACGCTCCCGCGCCGACGGGGAGAGCGAGCCGCGCGAGAGCGATGCCCTCCAGCCGTGGGTGCCGCGCGCGGCCTGTTCGAGGTTGGCTCTGACGTAGGCGGCTGCCTGCTCCTCGGGGGCGGCTTCTGCCGCGATGGCCCGCTCCACTGCCTCGATCCAGGCGGGGAACTCGCGGGTCACCACAAGTTCGAGCAGGTCTTCGATGGAGTCGAAGTAACGGTAGATGCTGTTGCGGGCGATGCCTGCCCGCGCGGCGACTGCGCCGGCGGTGAGGCTCTCCACGCCGCCCTCGTTCAGGATTGCCTCTGCCGCGTCGATCAGCTGAGCGAGCCGCTGGGCCCGGTGCTCACGGACACTTCCGGCTTCGATCTTGGGCATTCTCTCCGCTCCACCTCGGGCACTGCGTCCTACGCCAATCTACCCCCGCGTCCGGGGTGACGCGGGTCCCGTGTGTTAGCTTGGCGAAACTTAGAGACACCCTGTCTCTAAGTTCTGTCCGTGCTTCCTGCCAAAGGCTGTCCGATGCAACCGATGCACTCCCGCATGTTCCGATGTCTCCTGGGATCGCGAAAGCGCGCTGCCGCGGTGGTGGCGTTCTGGGTACTGATCGCGGGCCTTCTCGCGGGGGTCGCCCCCGCACTGGAATCCGTCGAGGACAACGCCTCCGCCAATCTTCCACCCGCCGCTTCGGATTCCATGAAGGCCCGCGACCTCGTCCGCGACCGGCTTCCGGGCCAGGACGCGACGCCTGCGATCATCGTGGTGCGCGGTGAGGGCGCCGACGCTGCGGCGAACGTCGGGGAAGCGGTCGCCCGCATCACCTCGGCACTGTCCGAATCCGCCCGGCCCGACGAGGTCGCGAGCGTGATCTCCACGGTGACCGCTCCCGACGCCGCAGCCGAACTGGTCTCGCGGGACCGCGGCGCCCAGCTGGTCATCGTGCCCATGACGGGAAGCCCCTCGGACGAGAACTTCCAGAACGCCGTCGACAAGGTGCGCGCCCTCGCGTCCGACCGCTCGGGGCCCACCGAAGTCGCCGTGACCGGCCCCGCCGGCATCGCCTCCGACACCGTGAAGGTCTTCAGCGGCGGTGACAAGGTCTTGCTCCTGGCCACGATTCTGCTCGTTCTCATCATCCTCCTGGCCATCTACCGCTCACCCCTGATGGCCCTGGTGCCCCTCCTCGCCGTCGGTGTGGCAATGCGTGTGTCGGAGACGACCGGCGCACTTCTCGCGGACGCCGGAATCATCACGGTCAGCTCCCAGACCGCCTCGATCATGACCGTGCTGCTGTTCGGAGTGGGCACCGACTACGCGCTGATCATCACCGCCCGCTACCGCGAAGCCCTCCTCGACGAGCCGGACCGTCCACGCGCGATGCAGACCGCGGTGCACCGGACTGCCGAATCCGTTCTCGCCAGTGCCTCCACCATCGTGCTCGCCATGGTCGCCCTGCTCGTGGCCACCTCCCCGGCGCTGCGCGGGTTCGGCCCGTACTTCGCCCTCGGCGTCGCCGTCATGGCGCTCGTGTCGTTCACCTTCATCCCCGCCCTGATCCTTCTGCTGGGCAGGAGCGTCTTCTGGCCGGGGGGTGTGGACAAAGCCGCCGAACGCAGCCGCGGCGCAGACGTCTGGCATCGCATCGCCGCCCTCGTCGCCCGCGCCCCTCTGCGGGTCGCCTCGGCCGCGATCGCGCTGCTCGTGGTGATGAGCGCGGGTCTGCTCGGCTACCAGGAGAGCTTCAACACCCTCAGTGGCTTCCGAACCGCCACCGAGTCGGAACGCGGGCAGCGACTGATCCAGGAGGAGTTCGGGCCGGGCGAGATCGCACCCAGCACCATCGGCATCCGCTCCCAGGACGACCTGCGCTCCAGCCCCGCCCCCGCTGGTATCGCCGCCGCCCTCGCCGACGCCGAGAATGTCAGCCGGGTCGGAGGGCGCCCCCGCTTCGGTGAGGACGGCAGGACCGTCTTCTACGACGTCGTCCTCGACCTCGACCCGTACAGCTCGAAGGCGCTCGACACGATCGGTCCGCTCAAGAAGACCGCGCGGGCCGCGGCCGACGCGGCCGGAGTGCGGGACGCCACGGTGCTCATCGGCGGAGAGACGGCGCGGAACGCCGACATCCGCTCCGCTCTCGACCGCGACATGACCTTCATCGTGCTCCTGGTCCTGGCCATCGTCACAGCGGTCCTCATCCTCCTGCTGCGCTCGCTCCTCGCACCGCTCTACCTGGTCGCGACCCTCATCCTGTCGTTCCTGGCCACCCTGGGCGCCACCACCTTCTTCACTGTCACCGTCCTCGGCGACGAAGGCATCGGCAACCGCGTCACCGCGTACATCTTCGTCTTCCTCGTCGCACTCGGCGTCGACTACAACATTTTCATCATGAGCCGGTTCAAGCAGGAGCTGCGCACCCGGCCCCCGGCCGAGGCCATCAGCGCCGCCCTCACGCGCACCGGCGGCGTCGTCTCCTCCGCAGGTCTCATCCTCGCGGCGACCTTCGCCGTCCTCATGACCCAACCGATCCGCGAACTGTTCCAGTTCGGCTTCGCCATGGCCTTCGGCATCCTGCTGGACACCTTCCTCGTCCGGCCCCTCCTGGTCCCCGCCATCGTCCGTCTCTTCGGCGACCACGCACTGTGGCCGGCACGCCCCAGGACGCCCTCCACACCCGCCGCCGACCCACCTGCCACGCTCACCACAAAATCCGCCATCCGGACACGGCGCCTGCTGCGCGCCTTCACCTGGATCGCGGCCATCGAAGCGTGCACCTGGGCCGGCCTGCTGATCGGGATGTACTTCAAGTACATTCCCGAAACCACCGAACTCGGCGTACGGATCTTCGGGACACTCCACGGCGCCGTCTTCGTCGTCTACGTACTCCTGACAGTCCTGGTGGCGATCCGGCTGAAGTGGCGGCTGGGCCGTACGACGCTCTTCGCTCTGCTGGCCGCCGTACCACCGTTCATGACCGTCGTATTCGAGATATGGGCCCGCCGCACCGGGCGGCTGGCCGAACCGGCATCGGCCCAGCGTTCCACTTCCATGCCGTAACTGAGTGCCCGAACAGCCCCCGGCGCCGCACGAGCCCCGGCCGGCTTCCCAGGCCTGTTCACGAAGAGGGCGAGGGCAAAGCCCGCACTTCCCACCTTGGCTGTGTCGTACCGGAGGTGCGGGCGTGCGGGCGAACTTCGAGTTCTCCCTCGCGCGGAGTTCGGCGGCGCCGCAGCCACCTACGGGTGGGCCCAGAACGCGCTGCGCGACGGCGAGCCCCTGATGCGTGCGCTCGGCCTGGGCGCCAGGCACTGATGGGCAAACCGCACGAGGGGCCCGGAACTACGGGGTGGACGTGCAGCCTTCGTCAGCGATCCGGTCGTCCAGCCAGATGACGGCGGGGGATCGGGGGAGCCGCCCTGCCCGTCGGAGGGCGCCAGGTTTCGAGGGCCCTGGAGATGGCCAGGCCGACACGCCTGCCGGTGGCCCGATCCAAGTCGTCGTTGACGCTCCCTCGCACTTCATGGCACCAGTCCGGGACCGCGGCGAGAGACGAGCCCCCGAGGGGAACGGTGACCATGCCGTTGCCCCTGTGGTGATGTCCTCGCCAGCAACGAGCCCCTGTGTAGCTCGGGAACGACGACCGCGGTTCCTGCGGTCCGCGGGGGTTCTGCCACCAGGGCGTAGTGTTCTCGACGGTGATCCAGGCCATGAACGAGCACAATGGCGGCCGACGCGTACGCCTCCTCGGGCCGGTGTCGGACGAGAGCTCCACGGTCGGTCAGCCGTATCGCTGGAGCAGTCCCTCCACATACGCCTCCAGCCGTTCTGCCAGCACATCGGACGTCAGATCGTCCCGGCCCAGTTCACGCCACGGTCCGGCCAGTTTCGCCGCGTCGGGGCAGTAGTGCAGGGCGTCGAGCAGCCGCCAGTACAGGTGGTCGGGGTTGTCGGCCAGGCCGCGGCCGCCTTGTGCCTCGTACCGCTCGCGGAACTCCAGCCCGTGCGCCGGCCCGTGCAGGAGCGCGAGCGCGGTCGAGCAGTGTGCCACGTCCAGGTCGGCAGGTCCCCACGAGGTCTCGACCCAGTCCACGACACCGGTGATCCGCAGGTCGGGACCGGCTCCCGTGAAGAGTACGTTCCCGGGGTGGTAGTCGCGGTGCAGGAAACAGCCGTCGTACGGCGGCGGGTCGCGGCGGATCACGTCGACGGCCCGCTCCCACAGGGGGCCGTCCGGGGTGCGGACACGTTCCGGGGACGTCCACGCCTCGTATGTGCGCGGTCTTTCGGCCGGTACGACGCTGTGGATGCTGACGAGCTGGGCCGCGAGCAGGTCCAGGCGCCGGGCGAGGTCGTCCTCGTCCACGCGGACGCGGCCGGGCAGCGCGGACATCAGCAGCGTCGGGTGGTCGCAGTGTTCGGCCGTGGTGTCCACGGCGACGAAATCGGGCGCCGGGATGCTCTCCTGACCGGTGAGCAGCGTCAGGACGGACGCCTCGCGGGCCAGCAGCCCAGGCCCGTGGTGGCGGAAGAACGGCCTTACGAAGGTCCGTTGCACCAGGGCAGCGCCGTTGTCGAGCGTGAGTCGGCGCATCTGGGAACTCCAGCCACCGGACAGGAGGCGCAGGCCGGTGACCTTGCGGCCGTTGCCGAGCTGCTTGGCGACCCACGCATGCGTAGCTGACCAGCCCTGGTCGTCGAGGCCGGTCAGCACCGCCTCCACAAACTCCCGCCGGTCCTCGCTGTGATCGCGGAACCACGTCCCCAGCTGGTGCTGTGCGTCCGGAAGGTCGAACCGCGTGTACTGGGATCGGGCGGCCAGCGCGTCCTGTACGGACTCGGTCACCGCGTCCGGGATCACCGCGTCCGTACCCGGCACAGCGAGCACCGTCCGGCCCTCGTACGCTCGCAGCACCCGAAGCGCGGGCGCCTCCCGCCAGCTGTCCTGCCGCCGGATGGCCCCGCTGAACCGCCCGTTCCCTTCCTCGAAGGGAACGTCCCACGCCGCGGCGGTATACACGGCGGGCGCGCACAGCCCCAGCGCCACAACCCGATCTCCGTAGTGGGCGACGAGATCCGCGACCGTCTGCCCGCTCATGCTGAAACCCACCAGGACCAGCGGCCCCTCCGCCCCGCCATACGCGTCGATCACCGCGACGGCCTGCTCGAACCGTCGCCGCAGGCTCGACTCACTGAGCTTTCCGGTGCTTTTGCCGTGCCCGGAGAAGTCGAAGGCGACTCCCCGGCAGCCGTGGGCCACGAACTCCTGCACCAGCGGCAGCAGCCGCTCCATGCAGCTGTCGCCCGCGCCGTGCAGCATCACGGCGGTGACCCCCGAGGGATCACCGCCGTATACACCGCTGAGCCGTTCACCGTCGTGATCGTGCGTGAAGTCGAAGAGCATGCCCCTATTCACTCACGCCGTGGCCCGCGTCTTTCGGGAGTATCACCAGCGCCATCTGTCCTCCGGTCGTCATCTGTTCGGGGATGGGACGGTTGGGATGCCGAGGCCGAAGGGGGGTCGGCGTGTGAGGCGGAGCCTCGTCGGTCCTGCTGGGTGCGGACGAAGGCCAGGTCAGTTCGATGCCCGGCGATCTCACCGAGTCACTGCTCCTCCTGGGCCCGCTTGCGACGGAGGACCAGGTCCGCCCCGATCTCTGCGAGCCTCGGCAGCATCTTCGGGCCGGCCTGCAGAATCGGGCATCGTACGGAGGGAATGCGCCTGTCCCGCTCGATCTCCTCGGGCCGGGACAGCTCTTAGGAGCGTGGGTCGGAATTGAACAAGCCTCCGGGGCTCTGTGATCGGCTGGCTGGCTATCCATGGGCTTGCCGTGGCGCCTGTGGCTTTGGGACCGGTTCGCGAGGGTGTCGACCGGGCTCGGTGAGCCCGGCTGCGGCCGTCCGGCCGGGTGGTCAGCCCTGGGGGGCGGTCAGTCCGGCGGTTACGGCGTGTCGGAAGATCTTGCGGAGGTTGTGGCAGGCGGCGAGCAGCCGCCATTCGCCGCGGGCTCCGGCTTCGCCGCGCAGCAGTAGCTCACGGCCGTTCTGGCAGGTCACGATTTGGCCGAATACGGTTCGACGATGGCTTGCGGCGGGCGTAGGCGGCGCGTCCAGGCTTGGTGCGCGGCTTGCGGGCCATGCGGCTCCCGGGCCGAGGCGTCGGACCGGATGCGTCCACGCGGGGCGGTGGGTACCTGCTCGTCGTGGGCCGGGCGGCCGGTGGCCATGAAGGTGTCGGTGCCGTGCTCGGCCTTGCGCTCGGCTGCGGCCGTGAGGTTCGTTTCGGAGCAGTACCCTGCGTCAACCAGCACCTGACGTGGGTGGGTACCGGTGTTGGCGGCGGACTGGTCGAGCAACGTCGTGTAGTTCAGCGCGTCGGCCGGGTTCGTGGTGACGTCGGCGGCGGTGATGATCTGGTGGGCGTCGTCCACAACAGCCTGGGCGTTGTAGGCCTGGATGCGGGCGCCGTCACTGTTCTTCATGATTCGCGATTGCGGGTCGGTGGAGTTGGCTTGCGCCTTGTCCTTCGGCCGCGCCTTGTCGGCGGCCTGAGCCCGCGCCTGGTCGAGCTCGTCGACGCCGGGTTCGCGCCCGGCCCGCTTGGCCTTCCTGCGGGCCGACTCCTCAGCGGGCGCAGCAGCCTTGGCCTTCGCCTCGTCCTCGATTTGAGCGCGGGCGGCCTGCAACCTGGCCAGGCGCTTCTCCCGCCGGTCCAGCTCGGTCGGCAGGTCGGTCTCCTTGCCGTCCCCGCCGAACTTCTCATCCTCGGCGGCGTCCACGGCCGCAGCATCGGCCAGCAGGTGCCGCCGCGGCAGTCTCCAGTTCTGCGATCTCGACCTGCTGTTCCTTGTCGACCAGCCTGGTGCAGCTCATCGCCTTGTGCCTGGAGGCGTTCGCCTCCAGCTTCGTGCCATCCAGCGCGATGCGGCCCATCTTCACCATCCCAGGCTTCTGCGCCAGGTGCAGCGACTGGGTGAACAAGCCGGCCAGCGCGTCCAGGTGCCGGGCACGGAACCGGGATATCGACCGGTAGTCAGGGCCGTCCCCTGCCGCCAGGTAACGGAACGCCACGTCTTCGAGGCACTTGCGCCCGATCGCCCGCCAGACATAACAAGATCCTCCCACGCGAAAGATCACGACAGGCTGTGGGGGTTGGCCACTGACCAACGCTCCCAGGGCGGTCAGCGCCGCGTGACTTCTATGATGCTGCGGTGACGACTGCCGATCCGCTGCACCTCGACATGCGCGAGTTCCTGGCCACCGGAACATTGGGTCCGGTCCGTCTCGGGGCGACGATGACGGAGCTGCGCGATCGGCTTCCCGCTGCCGTCGACGAGTTCGCCGAGCCGAGTGGGTTCGCGGCGTGGGCTTACGGCGCGTTGGAACTGCACTTCTTCGATGACAGCCTGTTCCGCGTCTGGTGCGATTGCCTTCCTGCACTGCTGTCCGCGACAAGCAAGGCTGGTCAGCTCACCATCGACCCGTGGATCGTGTGCGACGACCGGCCACGGACGCTTGCCGAGATGCTTCCGGAGTTCGCGCGGTACGGCTGGGGCATCCAGTTGAGCACGCGGGGCGAAAACCGGTCGAGTGTCACCGTGAAGATCCTCAACAGTGGTGTCGACTTGCTCTTCGAGGCGCCGGAAAGCGGCGAGGTTGACGGGGCATCGGCGTGGCCGACGTACGAGCTGGTCGCCTTCGGGCTCGGCAGCGACTGAGTCGCGGGTTCCCCGGGGACGGCCTCCAGTCAGTCAGCACTGACCCACGCTCCTGGCTGTCGGGCCGGCCACCGTGCATCCGGTGGTGCGGATACCGTGCGATGCCGGATCGGCGAGCCGGCCGCTGGACGCACCTGACCCCGACCGGGTCCGCTGTTCTCATGCTCCTGCTCACGGGCACCCCCCAGGAGGAGGCCGCCCGCAGTACGCGGAGCGCGACGACATCGACGCAGGTCAGACCGGTGCCGATGTCCGTACCGTACCGACACGTTGACCACGCAGAGCCTTGCCACCGCAGAATCGGTGAACGGTCGCCACCGGTGGGGCGGTGGCAGTGACGCGCTTGGAGGCGTACTGCAGCGTCCGCACCACGAAGCCACGCGAGCAGGCGAGACCGGTCACTACGACCCGCCTCGCTTCCGAGGACGGAAGCTTCTGAAGCCGATACGTAGTGAGAGAGGGCGTGCGGGCCAACCCCGCCCTCTTCTGCGGGCCTGTGCCGGCGTGTGGGGGACCGGACCGGACTGTGGATCCTGCGTTTCTCCCGGGTGCGTGCGACCTACCGGCACTACGCGCTGCGTCGCGTTCCCGGCACCACCGCACTGCCCTCGCTATTCGTGAACGTTGTTCAGCCGACCAATGACGGCCGTGTGCCGGCAGCGAGGATGTCGCCCTCTACGGCTGTTCCGGGCGGCTTGCAGCTGCCGGGCGGTTATGTGGAGCATCCCCAGGAAGGAGCGGTGCTGGACGAGCCGGTACTGGCCGGCCAGACCGCGCGGGAGCTTTCCGAGGAGTTGGGGATCAGCGCGGTTCGCCGAGGACCTGAGGCTGTGGCCGTCTCCCGTGGGGCGGGCCGTGGCGGCCGGCGCGTACTGTTCGGCGGCGGCACGGAGCGCCGCCGTACGTCACTAGGGATGACGTACGGCGGGCATGGCCAGGAGCACGGGCATGGGCAGCGAGAGGCGCCGGGCTGGAAGGCTTCAGTTCTCGTGGTTGTCGCAACACACCCGATACAACGACGGGCTGCCTCCGCCGCAGCACCTCAGAACCCGGCCATGGACTTGTCCAGCACACCGCCCTCCGCGCCGTAGACGCTGCAGCGAACGGAGTGTCCGGCCCCGCGACGGAGCACGATCCCCACGATGAACGAAAACGCGAGGAGCCCACCGAGGACCACTGCCACGACTGGGCCGTAGACGACGTACACGAAGCACGCCACGCCGGACCAGACCAGGTGTGGCAGGAGAGAACCACGCGACACCGTCCAGAACGTGACCCGTTCCGGAGCTGCCGGCAGGGTACGTGCACGCCACACCTCTATGTGGTTCCTGGTCACACAGTTCGCACGTCGCATGAAGCCATCACATCACTGGCGCTCCCTGATCGACGACGCCGCAAGTCATCGGCCGGCCTCGCCGGCCGCGTGATCCTGCTCGCCTTCGTCCACGACGGCGAAGGCACTGCCGTCAGCCGCGCCCTTGGACTCGGCTGGTGAGCGGGACCTGACGGTGTCGGTCTCCGCGGCGAGACCGCGCCCACGGCTCTCGGACTGGCGACTCGGCTGAGCGGACAGCCGGACGGCGTGGGGTCGGCTACGGACAACCACTCAGCCGCTACCTGGCCAAGGCGGAAACGGAGACACCGATCGGCGCTGAACGTCAGACTGCGGACAGGGGTGTTCTCTCGCGGTGGCTCCGGCCCTTGTACAGATCCGTGTGCGGGCCGTAGAGCCCCGACCCGGCCAGCAAGCGGTCCGGGGCCGGTGGGCGGTTGGCTGCTCGGATCGCTCGCCGCCCCCTTGCGTGTCCGTGCCCGCAGGATCGGGGTGTGGAGTTCCCGATCAAGGTGGCGCAGGCCACGGCGGTGCCAGTGCTGCCCGAAGGCGACGGCTGGCTCTACGAGCCGAAGTTCGACGGTTCTCCAGACACTCGCCTGTGTCTCGTACGGTGCGAAGGAGGTGCGAAAGGGGGAGGCGCAAACGCAGGGAACCTGATTGGACTGCGCGGCTACCGGCCGTGTACGCGCGCTCGGGTCATCGAACCGGCCAGAGTGGGCGTGGACGACCGATTCCGCCCCCCAGGTTCGATCGGAGCCGCACCGGGCGGCGAGCCCACAGAACTCTGCGAGGGCGCCAGGCCGACACAGGGCCTGCCGGGCGGGGCCGCCGGCACATAGAGGTGCAGGCGGCCCCGCCCGGATTCTCGGCGTTCCGGCGACCGGGCGTGCGGCAGGACGTGCCACCCGGGCGACGCGCTGTGGTGCGGCGCTGTGCCGGTCAGGCGACCTCGTACCTGCCGACTTCCAGGAAGTAGCGCAGCGCTTCGGGTGTGTTGTCGTCGAGGGCGGCGTTGGCTGCCGCGCGCAGGGCCGGGCTGATGGACGGGTCGGCGAGGATGCGGACGATGGCGACGCGGTCGTCCTCGGCCTGGGCGATGCGGTAGCCGGTCTCCAGCCAGGCGCGCATCGCGTCAGGGTCGTTGGCGTCCAGGAGGGCGTTGACCTCGGCGATGACGCGTCGGCCGCTGTCGGGGTCGGCGAGCAGGCGCGTGATGGCGACGCGGTCGTCCTCGGCCTGGGCGATGCGGTAGCCGGTCTCCAGCCAGGCGCGCATCGCCTCAGGGTCGTTGGCGTCCAGGAGGGCGTTGGCTTCTCGTGTCACACGCCGGCCGCTGTCCGGGTCGGCGAGGATCCGGAATATGGCCGCCCTCAGGTCGTCGGCGTCCGGCTCGTCCGCGGACGAGGACACCGCGGGCACCGTCACCGCGGCCGGTGCCGCCGTGGCGGCGAAGGACGGGGTGGCGAGCAGGAGGGTCGGGGCAAGGATGCCCGCGACGATGCCGGGCGTTACGCGATGCAGTCGCAAGGGGAATGCTCCTCTTCGTTCGCTACGGAGGCGAGTTGAGGACGCCTCAGGGCGTTCACTTCGGTGATTCTGCCACCTGGGTCTGACAGCGGTAGTTGCCCCGCTGCGGTCGCAGGGCACCGTCGCCGCGGACGTGGTCGATGCATGGCGGCGGCGAAAGCGGTGATAGCAGGCCGATCTCAGGGCTGTCCCGCAATTCCTGGTGGATCAGCGCGCGGCGTCAGATGCGGTGCATCGCACCTGAAGACCAGCAAGAAGCAGGAGAGGCCTCGTGGATGTCGTGACCGCCAGGCGCTGGTCTCCGATCGGGGATGACGGACACCAGCCGAACCGCCCCGTACCTCCCCCCCACCCCCACCTCCGTCTCCTCCTGTGTCGGAAGCGAAGCAGCGTGCGGTGAATACACCGTCCCAAGCGGTGAAGACGCAGGGGCTGCTCGCGGAGATCGCTGAACGGCTCGGACGCTCCGTGTCCGAGGAACTGGCCGCGGCACTGTGGGAGGTGCTCTGTCACCGGTTCCTGCCCGCGAACGTGCGGGTGCGCGATGGTCAGGGCGGGTATTGGCCCATCGACCGGGCAGCAGATCCGGGGGAGTGGATGGCCGCAGCCCATGAGGACCAGACCCTGGTCGGCCAGTTCACCGACGGCCTGCCCTCCTCGTCGGCGTCGATGCCCTCGATGGCCCCGCGCATGCTCCGGCTGGCCAAGGTCGCCACTCCTGCGAGGATGCGGCAACAGGCTGTCAAAGGCCTCCAGTTGGGCGCGAGGACCGGCTTCATCGCAGCGTTGCTGCGTGCGTTGCTCGGGCAAGACGGCGTTACGCGGCGGAGCTGGAACCGGTTCTTGCCGAACAGGGCGATCGGAACCTGAAGGCCACCGGAAAGCCCCCGCCGTGGCGCAGTGGACCGCAGCAGGCAGGGGGGCCTGGCCGGAATCGGCGCCGTACGCGCTGGTGGCCGTGTTCTCCGTCGACCGGTGCCTCCCGCCTGGCTCGCTCAAACCAAGCCGGGCGGGCGGATCGTGACGCGGCGGACATCGTCCTGGTGCCGCTACGACAGCCTCTCACCACCGTCAGGGCGAGCCGTGCTGGGGAGGGCCCGTTCCAAGACTTCGCCTCCTTCACGCCCATGCGCCCAGCAGCGACGAGACGACTCCGAACGGGGACCACGGCCGGCCGGACCTGACCCGGAGGTGGGGTCGGCGACGGAGGTCTCGCCGTGGGCGGTGGCCGACGGGGATCCGGACGCCGAGTTCCACCTCGGACTCACGGTGCTGGCGCGTTCTTCCTGGGACACCACCGGCGAGCACGTCGCCGTACGCCTCCGTGTCGGGGACACGACCGTACCTCGTGGGCGACCGTTGACTTCGACGGCACCCACAACACCGAGTTCACTCGCACCCAAGCCGGCCCCCGCCAACGGTGGACCGAGATCACCGTCGCGTACGCGGCCTGGGAGAACAACGGCCCCCCGGCGTCGGCCGGCACGGGCTGACTCTGCACAGCGACGGCGCACACACTCTGTGGCTCGACTCCCCGGACCCCCCTCTGACCTACGGGCTGTCCCATAAGTGGGTTCCGTGGTGGTGGGCTTCAGAGGAGGACCAGCGGGACGTCCTTGTGGACGCAGAGTCTCGGGACACTCGCCGGCCGGCGGGCTTCCTCGATGTGCTGCTGGAGGAGCCGGTCGCCGCCCTCCCGTGCCCACTGGTCGGTGATCGCCTCCAGCCGGACCAGAATCGACGCGCACTTGGAAGGAGAGAGGTCGTCACCGCCGTCATCCGGATGATCGAGGAGTGATTCCAGAGCGGTGGACGCCTCGCTCCATGGGCGCTCGCCGCCGAAGCCCCACATCTCGGAGAGGATGATCCCCTCGGCCTCGGACAGACGCTGCCGGAACGCGGCAAAGCCGCTGTAGGACCAGGAGACATCCGGACTGCTGTTGTCTCCGTCGCCCGGGAAAAGAACCAGTCCCATGTGCCCTCCTGCTTGCCGGGCATACAGGATCGAGGACACGGGGCAGCCTCGGCAACTGGGATGATTTTGGTGTGGCCGGCGTGATCACGGCGTCCGAGCCGTCCTGGACAGCCCCGTTCACCGGGCTGAGCCCCCGTGCCTTCAGGAGGCGGGTGACGGTACTGCGGGCGCGAGGGCGCGGACGTGGTCCGCAAGGGCCGGCCCTGGAGCCTTCCACTGGCGGCCGGGCACTGCTGGTCGCGGCGTACTGGCGCACGAACCTCACGATGCGCCGGCCCGCGCCGCTGTTCGGGGGTGTCGAAGTCGGCGGCTGACCGCATCATCGACCACCTGGGGCGATGCTTGCGCTCCAGCCGCGCAAGCGGTTCGCCAAGGACGCAGTGCTCATCGTGGGACGTCATTCCGGCCCCTGCCCGTGACCACACCGTCGCCGCGCAGCCGAAGAACTATCGGTACTCCACCCACCACCAGGTCGTCATCGACGCCGGCACCCGCCTGGTCGTCGTGGTCGGCCGGCCGCTCTCCCGGGAACAGCAAACGACTCCAGGGCATGGGGGGAGTGCGGCGCCACGGCCGCCGTCGGCACGACCCTCACGATCGCCGACGGCGGATACCCGTGCACCGGACTCCTCATCGCGCACCGACGTGATCGCGGCCAGACCGGATTCCCGGACTGGAAGCAGGATCACAACAAGTCCCACAAGGCCGGTCCGGGCCCGCGTCGTTCTGCCACACTCGGCCGGGGTGAGGGCGGGCACCGGATGGTGCCCGGCTGGGAGACGGCCGCCGGTCGGGGGGTGCGGCCGGGCTAGGACGACCTGGGCCGCCGTGGTGCGGCCTCGGGTTCAGCGGCCTGGAGGTCGGCCAGGAGTTCAGCCTGGCCCGCCAGCACGCCGGACAGGATCGTGCGGGCGACCCGCAGCAGTTCCGCCACCTGGGGGTTGGTCAGTGAGTAGTAGACGGCCGAGCCCTCGCGGCGGGGGGTGACGAGGTTGGCGCGGCGCAGTACGGCCAGTTGCTGGGAGAGGTGGGCCGCTTCGACGCCCACCTCTCTCAGCATTTCGGAGACCGCGTGCTCGCGCTGACTGAGGAGTTCCAGCACTCGGATGCGGACCGGGTGGCCGAGGGTTTTGAAGAACTCCGCCTTCAGCTGGTAGAGCGGCGCGCTCATAGCGCCCGCCCCGCACCGGTAAAGGCCACCGGGGTGCCGGCGGTCCGCTGTCGTGCGTGCGGCGTGCGGCGCACGCGCCCAAAACTCTTCTTCATGAGGACATCCTCGCGTCTTCGCACGCGCATCATGACCTTGGGGATTACTGAGATCGGCAATTCCGAAAGCCGTGAGAGGGGGTTCCGTGTGCTTCCCCGGCTGCCCGGCTCCGCCGTAGCCCTTCTGAGGTGCCTGGTCCGCCGTCTCATGTGCTCGTCGACAGCCGTCGGCGAGCACGACGATTTGCCCGCGCCGGGGCACGATCACTTGGTGCCCGCAGGCCTGCTGGCCCGTGGGCACCGGGTCGGCCGCCCACGCCGTCAATCCCGCTGGTCATATGTGTTGACCTGCGAAGCAATAGGCGCCCATGTGCTTCGACTGGCACTACGAGGACAGGCGTGGCGTGGGAGTGATCATCTGGACGGCCGGCTCGGCGCGGCAGGCAACGCCCGCTTCACCGGTGGGGCCGGCCGGATGCCGGCCCCGTACGGGCCCCCTCGTGCGGGACGACAGCGCGCCGCGGACAGGAATCGGATTCCCCTGCCGTGCGGAGGGGCATGTCATCGTCCTGCTCGGCCACGGAGATGAGCGAGGTGGCCTGGCCGGCACTCGACCTGCTGCGGGCCTACGCCGCGCGACCGCGCCTCGATCACCGGGCACCTCGCACCTCCTCACCCCTGCGGCACAGTGGGTCCCGTCCCCGCCGAGGGCGGGACCACCTCCCCGTGTCCGTGCTCGGCGGGGACGGGCCGAGGTGTGTGATCAGGCCTTCTTGACCACGCTGGATTTGAGCTGCATAGGCCCGAATCCGTCGATCCTGCAGTCGATGTCGTGGCCGTCCACCCCGTCCACGAGCCGGATGTTGCGTACCTTGGTACCGGCCTTGATCCCGGACGGGCTGCCCTTGACCTTCAGTGTCTTGACCACCGTGACCGTGTCGCCGTCGGCGAGCACATTGCCGACCGCGTCCCTGATCACCGCGTTCTCGGCACCGCTGCCCGCGGGTTCGGCCAAGACGGGTGACCACTCGTGGCCGCATTCGGGACAGACCAGCAGGGCGCCCATTCCGTAGGTGTACGTACCGGAGCACTCGGGGCACGGCGGAAGCTTCTCGGACACATCACTCATGGTCTTTCCTCGTCTTTCCTTGCCTTGATCTTTCTGGTGCATGGTCATCCGCTGCCGCCTCGGTCCTTCACAGGGGGAGGGTGATCCAGATGCTCTTGCCCTTGCCGTCCGCATCGCCCCGGACCACGGCGGTACCGCCCAGCCCGAGGGTGAGCTCCATGACGGTGCCCAGCCCACCGCTGCTGGTACCGGTGGCCGATGCGAACAGGGCGGGCCGGTACGGGTGGCGGTCGTGGACTGCGAAGGCGAAGGAGTCCTGGCCGGCCGCGTAGATCACGGTGACATTCGGGGACAGCGCCGCGGCGTGCCGGACGCTGTTGGCCACCAGCTCGGACAGGATCAGCAGCGCCGGATCCACTGTGGGGTGGTGTCGGCCGACACCCCACTCCATCAGGACCTGTTCAGTGGTCTCGCGCGCGATCCTTACCGCCGAGCCCATCGCGGGCAGCGTCAGCACATGCCGCAGGGGAAGCGATTCGAGGTGGATGCTCATCGGGCGGCCTCGGCGTGGGCCAGGCGGAACCCGGTCACCGTCTGCGGACGGATACGCACCAGGGTGTCGTGCGGTCCGTGCGCCCAGCCGGGCAGGGTACGGCGGTAGTGCGCGGCCTCGTCCGGATCGGTGATCAACTCGGCCGGGCCCGTGGCGGTCATGGTCCAGCCGGTGCCGCCGGCCACCTTGATCTCGTCCGACTGATAGGTGAGCCGGGCCCGTGCGGACAGGGCGGCGGCCTGGGCCGGGGTGCGGACGATCAGGCGGCCGTACTCCAGGATGTGGACGGCCGGACGAAGCACCGGCTGCTCGCGCCGGACATATACCAGGCGGCCCTGGGCGGCGCTTTCGAGCAGCCACAGTGCCTCGGTGCCGGACACCTCGACCATGTGGCGTGCGGTGGAGGCGGTCATCGGGAAGCCTCCTCGGTGTCGGGGGCGGCGGGCAGCAGCCCGGCCCGGTGCAGGTGGGCGCGGGCCCCGGCGATGGCCTCCGGGGTGGTGGCGTACTCCCGGCCCTCCACCTGCAGCAGCTCCAGCGCGCCGACCGATCGCAGGGCCTGGCGCTGGCCGGGACGGATCCCGGAGGCCAGCACGGCGATGCCGCGCCGGTTCAGCTTCTGCACCGCGTCCTTGAGGACCAGCGCTCCGGTCGCGTCCATGGTCGACACCCGCGACATACGCAGGATCACCACGCGCACGTCGGCGACCTCGGAGAACTCCAGGAGGAAGCGGTGGGCGCCGGCGAAGAACAGCGGCCCGTCGATCCGGTAGGCCACGATGTGCTCGGCCAACAGGGCGTGTTCCTCGTCGCTGTGCTCGCCGGGCAGAACCGGGCGAAGGTCGACCTGGTCCATGCGGGCCTGGTCGGCAACCGCGCGCAGCGCCAGCGCCCCGGCCACGACGAGGCCGATGACGACCGCGTGGACCAGATCCAGGGCGAGCGTGGCGAGGGCGGTCAGGACCAGGACGATCGCGTCCGCGCGGGTCGCTCGGGCCATCGCCCGCAGCGCACTGACCTCGACCATGCGGATCGCGGTGGCCAGCAGCACCCCGGCCAGCGCGGCGAGGGGGATCCGGGAGACGAGCGGAGCGGCGGCGAACACGATGACCGCGAGGACGGCGGCGTGGGTGAGGGCGGCGAGCCGGGATCCCGCGCCGGTGCGGACGTTGACGGCGGTACGGGCGATGGCCGCGGTGGCGGGGACGCCGCCGAACAGCGGGGCGGCCAGGTTCGCGATGCCCTGCCCGAACAGTTCCTTGTCCGGGTCGTGCTTCTGTCCCACCGTCATCCCGTCCGCGACGGTCGCCGACAGCAGCGACTCCAGCGCGGCCAGCGCCGCGACCGCGACGGCCGGAGCGAGCAGTGAGCCCAGCGCGGACAGGTCGAGGAAACCGAGCGAAGGTGCGGGCGGCCCGGAGGGCAGCTCGCCGATCGGGGCGGCCGCATCCAGGTGGAGAAACCGGGCTGCCAGGGTCGCCGCGAAGACCGCGACGATCGAGAACGGGATGGCGGGGCGCCAGCGAGCACCCAGCAGCATCACGGCCGCCACGGCGACGGCAAGACTCACGGCGGCCCAGTTGGGGGTCGTCACGAATGCCGCGACCGCGCGCCAGGTCACCACGAGGAGCCTTTCGCCCTCCGGCTTTGCCACCCCGAGCGCGTTGGGGACCTGCTGGAGGCCGATGACGCAGGCGATGCCGAAGGTGAAGCCCTCCACCACCGGCGCCGGGAGACAGCGCATGTACCGGCCGGCCCTCAGCAGCGCGAGCGCGATCAGCAGGGCACCGGCCATCAGCCCCACCGTCAGTACCCCACCGGGCCCGTACTGGGCGACGATCGGCACCAGCACGACCGTCATAGCGCCGGTGGGGCCGGAGACCTGGAGGTTGGAGCCGCCGAACAAGGCGGCAAGGGCGCCCGCCACTACGGCGGTCGCCAGCCCGGCTTCGGCGCCGAGGCCGGAGGAGACTCCGAAGCCGAGGGCGAGCGGCAGCGCGACGACGGCGACGGTGAGGCCGGCGAGCAGGTCGCGGCGCGGGTTGCGGGCCATGACGGCGAAGTCGGCGCGGGCAGGCAGCAGAGCGGAGACGCGGTCCCAGGACAGGGCAAGCAACGTACTCACCGGGCGGCGACCTCGGCTCCGCGCAGCTCTTCCAGGAGTTCGTTCCGACCGGCCAGCATCTCGGTCAGGATCCGCCGCGCGGCCCGCATCAACTCCGCGACGTCCCCACCCGCCAGCTCGTACACCACCGTCGAGCCCTCCCGGGTCGAGGCGACAATGCCCGACCGGCGCAGCACGGCCAACTGCTGCGACAGCGCGGAGGGCTCCACCTCGATCGCCGCGAGCAGGTCGCGCACCGGCATCGGCCCGTCCTGCAGCAGCTCCAGCACGCGTATGCGGACCGGGTGCCCAAGCATTCGGAAGAACTCGGCCTTCGCCTGGTACAGCGGCACCGGCATCATCGCGGACCCCCTCACTGCCCCGGTACCCCGGGGTGTCACCCAGCGCCGTGTCAGCGGCCGTCTCCGTGCACGACCAACACAGCATGTAGTGAATTGCATAATTTCGCAATTCAAAGATTTGTGGAGAGACTCGCCCCGCGGAGGGGAAGCGCGATCCGGCGTGGAGCGGAAGCGGGATCCGGCCGCACTCCGCCGGGACGCTGTAGCCGCCTGGAACGCTGGGCGTCGAAGGGACCCTGCCCGACCCTTGTGCCGCTCGCGACGGCCCATCGCTCGACTGCCGTCGCCAGGTCCGTGAGCTGGGTATCCGCCCGCCCATCGCCCGGCGCGGCACCGGGAACGGAAGCGGCCCGGACAAGAACCGCTAGGCCGTCGAAGCGGCCTTCGCACTTCTGCCCTGGTTCCGCCGACTGCGTATCCGCTGGGAGATCCGCGTCGGCGTCCACCAGACCTTCCTCACCCTCGGCTGCGCGATCAGCTGCCGGCGACGCCTCAGGAAGTGCTGATCCGAGCCCTCAGCCCGAACCGCCGACCAGGGCCTCGCCGAGCGGCGTGCGCCGGTAGAGCACCGACCGTCCGGACCGGGCGCGGACGAGCAGTCCCGCGCCTCGCAGGATGGCGAGGTGGTCTCCTACCGCGCCGGGTGTCATGGCGAGGCTTCGGGCGAGGTGGCTGGTACTGGCCGGGGCGTCCAGCGCCAACAGCAGCCGGGCTCGGGACCGGCCGACCAGAGCGGTCAGGGCGTCCGGTTGGGGGACGGTCTCCTGTTCGCCCCACAGGGCGCCGGTGCCGCGGGCACGATAGACCAAGGTCCTGGGCCAGGGGTCTTCCAGGTGGGCGGCGATGTTCGCGACGAAGACCGAAGGGATCAGCAGGAGCCCGTCGCCGGCGAGGCGGACTGTTCCGACTTGGGGGAAGTGGCCGACCTCGATACCGCCGGCTTGCCAGGCGATGCTCGGGTGCAGGCTCTCGATGGTCGTGGTCCATCCGTGTTCGCCGATCACACCCACCCGGTGCACGACGTCGCGTTCACAGACCGCGCGCAGCTGCGGCCAGTCCGTGGCGAGCAGCACGTGCCAGGCCTGGTCCATCGCCTCGGCGATCCTGGAGACGGCGTCCGTGGAATCCAGCACCGCGCGTACGCGGGGATCACGGGCGGACGGGCCGGTCGCGTTGGTGGCGATTTCGCGGCGGGCCGCCTCCAGCGGTGTGGCCCGGATCATGGCCAGGTCGTCAGCCCAGGTCTGGTTGAGGCCGCGCGGGGGCGGGGCGACGAAGTTCGGTCCGGATTGCGGGGTGTGCAGGGCGAGGGCGGCGTCCAGTTCGCTCTCGCGGCGAAGCCGTTCGAAGGCCGGCAGGAGCCGGGCGGCCCAGGCTCGCGGCAGCAGCCGGTCTTGGCCGGCGAGCGAGCGCAGCAGGAAGCAGAGGTCCATCGCGGGCGACAGTGCGAAGCGGCTGCGCAGCAGGTCCTCGGCGGAGACTTCGAAGCGGAGCACCGCGCCATGCTACCGAAGGACATCGATTCGGATTCGTCCAGCGACGAATCATTGGTGAGTGGCGTGGGCACACGGCGAGGCTGCTCGTCATGACTCCAACCGCCGAGCCCGTGCAGGTCAACCACCGTGCCACCTACCGGGAGGTGCTGGCCGAGCCGCGATTCCGGCTGCTCTTCTCAACCCGTACCGTCGCGATCACCGCGGACGCGCTGCGGATCACCACGTTCTCGGTTCTGGTCTTCTCGACCACAGGCTCCGCCATGCTGGGCGCACTGGCCTTCGGCGTCGGCTTCATTCCGCAGCTGTTCGGCTCGCTGCTGCTGGGCTCACTGGCCGACCGGCTGCCGGCCCGCGCGCTCATCACCGGCGGCTACGCCTTGACGTGCGCCGCCGCCCTGCTGCTCGCCCTGGTGCGGATGCCGATCGCGGCAGGCCTCGGTGTCGTGGCGCTGGTCGCCCTCGCCACACCGGTGTTTCACGGCGCGTCGAGTCGGCTGGTCGCGCAGTCGCTGGAGGGCGACGCCTATGTACTGGGCCGTTCACTGAACAACATCGCTGCCTCCGGCGCGCAATTGTTCGGTCTGGCGCTGGGAGGCGCGGCCGTCGCGGCACTCGGCCCGCGCCGGGCGCTCGCGGTCAGCGCCGTCCTCTACCTCGGCTGCGCGCTCGCTGTCCGCATCCGGCTACCCCGGCTGCAGCCGGGAGAGTTCGGGGACACACCCGGCAGCGCTCGGGGCGATGGCGGCACCGTCCGGGCAAGCCTGCACGGTGCCGGCCTGCTGCTGCGCAAACACACGGTGCGCCGACTGATGCTGGCCCAGTGGCTACCGCCCGCGTCGGCAGCGGGCGCGGAAGGCCTGCTCGTCGCCTACGCGGGGGAACGCCACTTCGCGCCCGGCTGGTACGCGGTGCTGATGGGCTGTCTGCCGGTCGGCATGCTGGTCGGCGACCTGCTGGTGGGCCGACTCCTGCGGCCACCCACCCGGGAGCGACTGGTGGTCCCTTTGACTGCGCTGATGGGACTGCCGCTGGTCGGCTTCGCCGCCGAGCCCGGAGTGGGCGTCTCGTCCTTTCTGCTGCTGCTCTGCGGGTTCGGATTCGCTTACGGTCTCGGCCTGCAGCGGCCGTTCCTGGACGCCCTGCCGCAGGGTGGCCAGGGCCAGGCCTTCGGCCTGCTCGGCTCCGGCAGTATGACGCTGCAGGCCGTAGGGCCGGCCTGCTTCGGCGCGGTGGCCGCAGGCATCGGAACAGGCGGCGCAATCGCCCTGGCGGGCGGTGCGGCGGCACTGACCGCCGGCTGGATTCTCACCTGGCACCCACCCACCTTCCCGGTCCCCGTTCCGGACTGCTCAGCGATATCAGAGAACGGCACCGAACAGCATGCGTGTAGTTCTCCTGCGCAGTAACCGTCCCGGGTTGCGCTGGCCGCCAGCCGTCACACACCCAACCCCCGCCTCAACGTCTCTCTGACAGAGAGTCATTCCCGGTAGCTCATTGTGCCAGGAGCGCTCGGCCTCGGTTCAGCCGGCCGTGGTGCACCATGTACGGGATCTTGAGACCACGAACAGCCCATGGAAGGTTCATGCCGCATGATCGATGAATTCGCGAAGGACAACCTGTACGGGAGACTGCGGCGGGACCGCGAGGCACTGCTCTGGAAACTCGACGGCTTGTCCGAATACGACGCCCGCCGGCCTTTGACAGCGACCGGGACCAACCTCCTCGGCCTGGTCAAACACGTGGCCAACGTCGAGGCCAGGTACTTCGGCGAGGTCTTCGGCCGCCCTTCACCGGAGCCGTTGCCCCGGTGGCAGGACTCCAATGGCAGCGATCTGTGGGCCACCGAGGACGAGAACCGCGATCAAATCATCGGGTTCTACCGGCGCACGTGGGAACACTCGGACGCGACGATCAACGAGCTGCCCCTCGACGCCCCCGGTCACGTGCCGTGGTGGCCGGAGCCTCACGCCGACACGAACCTGTTCGCCGTCCTGGTCCATGTCCTCGGCGAATCCATCCGGCACACCGGGCAGGCCGACATCCTGCGCGAGGGTCTGGACGGCCGGACCGGGTTGCGCGCCGAGCACGAGCAGCGGATCGACGAGGAAGCCCGTGCAGCCCACTGCGCGCAGATCGAGCAGGCCGCCAGAACGGCCGCATCAATCAAGGCTTAGCCGGGTATACCGGGCAGTCCGGCGTTAGCCCACTGCGGGACAGCCCTTACCCGCATCCGGCTTCGGGGTTGAGGTACGGGCGGATCATGCGGCGCAGGGTGCCGAAGGCGTCGAACCGCGCCAGGCTCTCGCCCTTGAGATCATCCCAACTGCTGTACCTCTGCCCTGGGTTCGGATTGTTCGCCAGGACGCCTCTTACGCATCGTTTGGTCGGACAGGGCGACGAGTTCCGGCGGAGCGGTGATCGCCATCTGGCGGCGCGGCTCAAATAGGCGGACGTTCCGGTAGGCAAGGCTCGCCAGTCGTGCGCGCTCGGGCCACATCTCGTCACTGTCGATCACCGCCGCGTGGATTTCGTTCCAAGCCTGAGCTATGGCCGTGAGGTGCGCGGCGTACAGCGCGCCATGCAACCGCAGGGCCTGCCGGTGCCAGGCGTCCGCTCTCTTGGCCGTCGAGGCCGACGAGGCGCTCCCGGAGTGCGACCTGTTCGAGGAAAGGACGAGGACGGGGGAGCAGTCAGCGCGAAGCCCCGGGACCGCCTTGGCGAGGTTCCGGGGCTTCGTCGTGCTCAGCGCGTGGCAGCGGGCTCCGGGTGCCGTCGCGACATGTTCATCTCCTCGACGGTGGCGACCAGTGGTGCCAGCTCGGGGTTTTTGGCGGCCTCGTCCAGCGCCTCCCGGAGGGCGGCCTCGTTGGTCGGCCTGGCCGCTTCCAGGAGTTCCAGGCCGGACCCGGTCACGTCGGTGTAGATGCCGCGGCGGTCGGTCGCGCAGAGGTAGCGCGAGAGCAGGCCGCGGTCCTCCAGCCGGGTGACGAGGCGGGTGGTGGCGCTCTGGCTGAGCACCACCGCGTCGGCGACCTGCTTCATCTGCAGGTGCCCGCCCTCGCCGTCGTGCTGGCGGCTGAGTACGTCGAGCAGCGAGTACTCGCGCACGCTCAGGTCGTGCTCGGCCTGGAGGGTGCGCTCGATGTGCGCCTCGATCCGGCCGGCCAGGAGGTAGAGGGCGGCCCAGCCGTTGGCGAGGGCGGTCAGCGCGGGGTCCGTGGCGGTCATGGGCGTGGCTCCTTCCGGGTGCAACGCCTTCAAGGATAAGCCCTTGCGCAAAATACCGGCCAGCGCGTGTATCCGGCCCATGCAAGTATGTGCTTCGGTTGCGCCGGGATGCGCGGCCCGCCGCCGTCCGGAGAATCGGCTCCATCCGGCCCCCAGGAATCCGCCCCGCCCCCGCAGGGCGACCGCCGCCGCGCAGGGCTCGGAACGGAGGGAATCGTCATGGCCGTTTCCGCCACCCCGATGAACCTCACCCGGGCGGCCCACGTCGGGATCTCGGTGTCGGACCTGGACGCCTCGATCGCGTTCTGCCAAGCCTTCACCGGGCGCGAGCCCGTCGCCTCGGGAACCATGCGCAGCGTGCCGTTCGGCGCGTCGCAGGGCCTGTCCACCGCGGAGCTGCGCTACGCCACGATCAACCTCGACAACAGCCTCGGCGTCGACCTCGTCGAGTTCCGCAACCCGCCGGGCGAGTCGACCAGGGGTGCCGCCGGCCGTCCGGGGTCGATGCTTCTGTGCCTGCGGGTGGACGACTTCGACGCGGTGTACCGGCGGATGAAGGCGGCCGGCTACGCCTTCATCGCGGGCGAGGTGACGCCCGAGGCGGCGCTCGGCACCAAGGTCGCCTATCCGAGGTCGCCCACTTCAACGACCCGGACGGCGGCAACCTGGAGATCGTCCAGCCCGAGGGTGGATTCGCCGGCTGAGGTGCCCGACCGGCGCGGGCGGGACCCGGGTCGAGAGGATCCCCGGCCCACCCGCGTTCACGTGTCCGCCGCTGTCACCCATAATCGGCGACAGACGATTGCCCGCATTTGCATGTAGCCAGCGTCTGCAAGTATTGTCGGGGCGCGTAAGGCGTAAAAGCAATCGTATGAAGGGCAGCACACCATGCCTCTCGCGCTCCTAGCCCTGGCCATCGGGGCCTTCGGGATCGGTACGACCGAGTTCGTGATCATGGGCCTGCTGCCCGAGATCGCCGGCGACTACGGGGTGTCCATCCCCTCCGGCGGACTCCTGGTCACCGGTTACGCGATCGGCGTCGTCATCGGCGCCCCGCTGATGACGGTGCTCGGCACCCGGATCGGCCGCAAGACGATGCTCATGATCCTCATGGGCCTGTTCGTGGCGGGGAATCTGCTGTCCGCTGTGGCACCGACCATGGGCGTGATGCTCGTCGGCCGCATCGTGGCCTCCCTCGCCCACGGCGCGTTCTTCGGTATCGGCTCGGTGGTCGCCGCCGACCTCGTGGCCCCCGACAAGAAGGCCGGCGCCATCGCCACGATGTTCACCGGCCTCACCGTCGCCAACATCGTCGGCGTTCCCCTGGGAACCTTCATCGGCCAGGCCGTCGGCTGGCGCGTCACCTTCGCGGTCGTCGCCGCGCTCGGCGTGGTCGGACTGCTCGGCATCGCCAAGCTCGTCCCCGCCCTGCCCCGCCCCGAGGGCGCCCACCTGCGCCGCGAGCTCACGGCGTTCCGCAACCCCCAGGTCCTGCTCGCCATGGCGATGACCGTCCTCGGCTTCGGCGGTGTCTTCGCGGCGATCACCTACATCGCGCCGATGATGACCCACGTCGCCGGCTACTCGGACGGCGCCGTCACCTGGCTGCTGGTCCTGTTCGGCGTCGGGATGTTCCTCGGCAACCTGCTCGGCGGCAAGTTCGCCGACCGGAAGCTGATGCCGATGCTCTACGCCTCCCTCGGCGGACTCGCCGTCGTCCTGGCCCTGTTCACCCTCACCGCACACAACAAGATCCTCGCAGCTGTCTCCATCCTGCTCGTCGGGGCGCTCGGCTTCGCCACCGTCCCGCCGCTGCAGAAGCGGGTCCTCGACCAGGCGCACGGCGCGCCCACCCTGGCCTCCGCCGTCAACATCGGCGCCTTCAACCTCGGCAACGCCCTCGCCGCCTGGCTCGGCGGCCAGGTGATCGCGGCCGGCCTCGGCTACACCGCTCCGAACTGGGTCGGCGCGCTGCTCGCCGGAGCCGCGCTTCTGCTGGCCGTCCGGTCCGCCGTCCTGGAGCGCCGCACCCCCGTACGGGAGGGTGCCGTCATCGCTGCCCCCGTCCCCGTCGACCACTGACCGTCCCCCTCCCCGTTCCTTCCAGGAGAAGCGCCACCATGACTGCCACCCTCACCCCGCTGACCACCGCCGACGCCGAGACCCTCGTCGCCGCCGCCCGCCGCGCCGCTCGGACGGCCGGGGCCGCGGTCAGCGTCACCGTCCTGGACGCGGGTGGCCATCTGCTCGCCTTCCTCCGCGACGACAGCGCCGTACTGATCTCCGGGGAGACCAGCACCCGCAAGGCGTACACCGCCCTCCAGTTGGGCGCCCCCACCGCCGACCTGGTCGACCTCGTCAAGCCGGACGGACCGTTCCACACCCTGGCCACCGCACTCGACCGGCCGCTCCTGTTCATCGCCGGTGGCGTCCCGATCCACCGCGACGGCAAGCTCGTCGGCGCCATCGGCCTCGGTGGCGGCGCCCCCGAGCAGGACCACTCCTTCGCCACCGCCGCGCTGGCAGAACTCGCCCCATGACCCGCACGCCGCAGGAGGTCTTCGCCGATCACGGGCGGCGCCTGGGCACCGGCGACCTCGACCACATCGCCGGGAACCGCACCGAGGACGCTGTCCTCATCACCCCCGAGGGCGCGTACCACGGCCGCGACGGGGGCCGGTGGATCACCGGCCGCCTCCCGGCCGATCTCCCGGACGCCGACTGCCAGCTGGAGCCGCAGTTCGCGGGCGGGGTGCTGTTCCTCCAGCGGACCGCCGTCACCGCCACTCACCAGGTCACCGACGGCACCGACACCTTCGCCTTCCGCGACGGACTCATCAGCGCCCAGACCGTCCGCTGCACCCTCACCGACCTTCCCCGCTGAAAGGAAGCACACACCATGGACACCCCCACCGTCCCCACCGTGAAACTCAACAACGGCGTCGAGATTCCCCAGCTCGGCTTCGGCGTCTTCCAGGTCCCCGACGACGAGACGACCGCCGCCGTCACCACCGCCCTCGAAGCCGGCTACCGGAGCATCGACACCGCCGCGATCTACGGCAATGAGACCGGCGTCGGCCGGGCCCTGGCCGCCTCCGGCCTGCCGCGCGAGGACCTGTTCGTCACCACCAAGCTGTGGAACGCCGACCAGGGCTACGACGCCACCCTCCGAGCCTTCGACGCCAGCCTCGCCAAGCTCGGCCTCGACTACCTCGACCTCTACCTGATCCACTGGCCCACCCCGGCCCGCGACCTCTACCCGGACTCCTGGCGCGCCGTCGGGCGCCTCGTCTCCGAGGGCCGCATCCGCGCCGCAGGCGTCTCCAACTTCCAGCCCGCCCACCTCCAGCGCCTGCTGGACGACAGCCGGCTGGTGCCCGCCGTGAACCAGGTCGAGCTGCACCCCGGCCTCCAGCAGGCCGAGCTGCGCGCCTTCCACACCGAGCACGGCATCGCCACCGAGGCGTGGAGCCCGCTCGCCCAGGGCGCCGTCCTGGACGACCCGGCGATCACCGCGATCGCCGCCCGCACCGGCAAGTCCGCCGCTCAGGTGGTCCTGCGCTGGCACCTCCAGCTCGGCAACATCGTCATTCCGAAGTCCGTCACCCCGGCGCGCATCCGCCAGAACCTGGACGTCTTCGACTTCCAGCTGACCGACGGGGACATGGCCGCCATCGCCGCCACCGACCGCGGCCTGCGTACCGGCCCGCACCCCGACCAGCTCAACTGACCGACCCCGCCCCCCCGGAAGCCCGCTGCGGGCCGGCCCTTCCCGGCCGACCCGCAGCGGGCTTCGCCCGTTCCCCCCGCTCTGAGGGGATCCACCCATGGCACCCCGTCACTCCGCCCTCGCGCGCCTCGCCCCCCGGCGAGGGCCGGCTCACCCTCGGCCTGGAACTCCCCTCGACAACGACTGGGGCCCTCCCGGCAGGCCACCGACCGTACGGCCGGCCGCCCCCAGGGTGTCCCGGACGTCGCCGACCACGCGCGCCTCGCCGACCGGCTCGGCCTCGACGGCGGCGACCGTCCCGTCGAGTTGCCGCGTTTCCCTGCATCCGTCGCACAGGCTTGAATTATCCCGCGTCTGCAATTATTGTTAAAGCATGCAAGGCGCGCTCGCATTTATTGGGTGGCCCTTGCGTCCCCCACTCTCCGTTTCGAAAAGGCACCACCATGTCCCTCAAGGAAATCCTTCCCGGCCGACTCGGCTTCGGCACTGCCCCGCTCGGCAACATGTTCCGCGCGATACCCGACCAGGAGGCCGCCGCCACCGTCGAGGCCGCCTGGGACCAGGGCGTCCGCTACTACGACACCGCCCCCTTCTACGGCTCCGGCCTCGCCGAGCAGCGCCTCGGCGAGGTCCTCTCCGCCAAGCCCCGTGACGAGTACGTGCTCTCCACCAAGGTCGGCCGGGTCATCCTCGACGAGTTGGAGGAAGGTTCCCGCGACCTCGGTGAGAAGGGTGGCCTGTTCGAGCACGGCAATCCCCACAAGATGCTCCACGTGTGGACCGCCGAGGCCACCGAACGCTCCATCGAGGACAGCCTCGAGCGGCTCGGCACCGACCGGCTCGACATCGTCTGGGTCCACGACATCGCCCAGGACTTCCACGGCGACCAGTGGCTGGCCAAGTTCGAGGAGGCCCGCACCGGCGCCTTCCGAGTCCTGTCCCGCCTGCGCGACGAGGGCGTCATCAAGGCATGGGGCCTCGGCGTCAACAAGACCGAACCGATCGAGCTCACCCTGTCCCTCGACGAGCCCCGCCCGGACGGATTCCTCCTCGCCGGCCGCTACACCCTCCTCGACCACGAGCACGCGCTCCAGCGCCTGCTGCCCATGGCACAGGAGCAGGGCGTCGGCATGGTCGTCGGCGGCCCCTACAGCTCCGGCGTCCTCGCCGGCGGCACCCACTTCGAGTACCAGGAAGCCCCTGCGTACATCATCGAGCGCGTCATCCGGCTCAAGGACCTGGCCGCGAAGCACGGCGTGAGCATCAAGGCCGCCGCCCTGCAGTTCTCCCTCGCCCACCCGGTCACCGACGCGGTCGTCGCCGGCGCCACCAAGCCCAGCCGCATCGCCGAGGACCGGGCGGCGCTCAACGAGACCGTCCCCGCCGCGTTCTGGCACGACCTGCGTACCGCCGACCTCGTCAGCCCGGCCGCCCCGCTGCCGTACGGCGCCTGAACCACCCCCCCACCCGTCAGGAAATCCGATCATGGCCTCCACCTCCGTCAGCCGCATCGTCCCCGCCTCCCCGGACAAGGTGTGGAACCTCATCGGCGGCTTCGACTCCCTCCCCGACCGGCTCCCGTGCATTCCCGAGAGCACCGCCCTCGCAGGCGGCCGCGTCCGCCGCCTGCGCAACCCCGAGGGCGGCATCATCACCGAGCGCCTCGTCGCCTTCAACGAGACCGAGCGCCACTACAGTTACGCCATCCTGGAAGCCCCGTTCCCCGTCAGCGGCTACGTCTCCACGATCCGCGTCCACACCGTCCCCGGCCAGGAGAACGCCGCCGAGGTCCAGTGGTCCGGCCGCTTCAACCCCGACGGCGCCACCGAGGACGAGGCCGTGGCACTCTTCACCACCATCTACCGCGACGGCCTCGGCGCCCTCCACACCACCCTCGCCGCCTGAGAGCACTGCTTCCTGCAAGCCCGGGTACGCCCCCGCACACCCGGGCTGCCGGCTCGTTCCGGGCCTCGGAGGGGCCCGTGTCCAGTGGCCAGGGGCAGGACGGTGAGGGAGGCGCGGGCCAGGGCGCGCAGAGTTCTCGTGATCATGCTGCTTCGTTATCGCCGGCCTGTGCGCCCGTGATGGCGAACCGGCGCAGCGTCACCTGGGGAGTGGCAAGGCATACCACCGGACCACCGGTGCTCATCCGCGTACTGTCCGATCAACTGCCGCAGGCGCCGGGCCAGTGGCCGCGGTCCCGTCCTCATGCCACGAGCTGATCACCGAGAGGGGCGCGCAGGTACAGGACGCGGTGTCCGTGCCGTGCCCGGGTGACAAGTCCGGTCCGGTGCAGGATGCCGAGGTGCTGGTTCACTGCTCCCTGGCTGAGCGCCAGTCGGAGGGCCAGGTCGGTGGTGCTCCAGGGCTCGGTGAGAAGTGTCAGGATGCGGGCACGGGTAGCGCCGAGGAGGTCTGCCAGGGCTTGGGGCGGAGAGGGCGCTTCGGTGTGCCAGACCGTGGCCCGGCCTCGCGCCGGGTAGAGGATCCTCGGAGGCAGCGCCGCATTGACGAGGGTGCTGGTGTGGTGACTGAACAGGGACGGGGTGAGGGTCACTCCGCGTCCGTCCACCGCTTCATCACGTGGCTCGTCGCGCAGAGTGTCCACACTGAGCGTGCCGGTCTCCCAGCAGAGCCCCGGGTCGATGTCCGGGAAGAGGGCCGCCGCGCCCCCATCGGTCAGGCGGCGGGCCCTGTGGAGGACGTCGGCCCGCAGAACGGCGTGCATCCGCGGCCAATGCGGTGCGATCACGAGAGCCCAGTAGGCGTGGAGGGCGTCGGCGATCCGCGCGAGGAGCTGCCGAGGTGCGTCGTACACCTGTTGGAGATTCGGGTCCAGCTCTCCGCCGCTGGCGGCCTGGAGCAGTTCGGGCACCATGCGATCGGTCGGCGTCGCCCGCAGTGCGGCGAACTCGTCATCGATGTCAGGGGTGGACGTTGTCGGATGTGGGGTGACGAAGTCGGGAATCCGTCGGCGGGAGCCGACCAGTGCCTGCAGCAGGGGCCAGTCGAGCTGTCTCAGCAGCGGGGCGGACCGGCGGAGAAAGGGCTGGTGTTCGGCATGACGTGCCGGGTTGTGCCACGCCCACAGGCTCAGGACGGTCTCGGTGAGGGGTGAATACGCGAACCGGACCGAGGCCAGGTCGTCGACATCGAGCCGGAGCAGCAACATTTGGCCCACACTAAATCTTTCGCTCGGTGGGTGAACAGCCTGATGTGATCAGGCGCATGAATGCTTCTGCTGCCGGGGAACGTCCGGCAACGGTGACGTACGACGGCATCGGTGCCGGCCACCAGCAGGTCCGCAAGCCTGCCCCGCGCCTGATCGCACTGATCCGCAAGGCAATGGCTGGGGCTCGCACCGTAGTCAACGACGGTTCGGGCACCCGATTTTACGAGCTGAACCGGAAGTTCGTGGAATACCGCCAGCGCCTGCTCCCAGCGGGGAGCGGCGAGAGTCTGCGGGGGATCGGCGGATGACCGGGGTGGTCACGGGCTGCTGGTACGAGCAGCACGAACTCGGTGGCGGAGTCGTCCGGATCACCGAACCGCATGTCGACAAGCTGCTGCGGGCCAACGTGTGGTGGCTGCGTGGAACCGACCGCGACATCGTCGTGGACGCGGGTCTGGGCGTGGCCTCCCTGCGCGCGGAGATTCCGCAGCTGTTCGAGCGGGATCCGCTGGTGATCCTCACGCATGCCCATCTGGACCATGTCGGAGGAGCGGGTGAGTTCCGCGAACAAGCCGCCCACGCTGCCGCCGCCGACGTGCTCGCGCGTGGTGTACCGGCGAGCCTGTACACCACCGAGCTCTACAACAGGATCGGCATCGTCCCGGCGGAGGAATACCTGCCGGACCTGCTGATCGACTCTCTTCCCCGCCCTGGATACAACCCGCGCGCCTACAGCGTGGCTCCGCTGACGGTGACCCGCCGTCTTCACGACGGGGACGTCATCGACCTGGGTGGCCGGACACTGACGGTCATCCACCTGCCTGGCCACACACCCGGATGCATCGCCCTCCACGAGGAGCGCACCGGCGCGCTCTACACAGGGGATGTGGTCTACGACGGCCACCTCATCGATGACTTCCCTGAATCGGACCGCTCCGCCTACCGGCACAGCATGGAGCACCTCGCGGACCTGGACCTGTCGGTCGTCCACCCGGGCCACGGCCGCAGCTTCGACCGGAGCCGCCTGCTCGAACTGACACAGAGCTATCTGCGACAGGAACCGCGCCCGTAGATCCTCTGGGCAACCGTGCCTCGGAGAACTCTGACCCCGGCGAGCGCCGGCCGTCGGCCACACGAGAGCAACGAGCTGTCCTCGGATCGCCGGTCCGCAAGTCCGGCCAAGGAGGATACACAGGTGAGGTCACGGGCACGGAGAGGCCGCCGCCCGAACCGGCCTCCCGCTCGTGGCCCATGCCCACGGAGGCGGTTTCGTGGGCACAGCGGTGCAGTGCGACTGGACCGAACAGCCGCCTCGCCGTGGTGCTGTCCGCGCTCGTCGTCTTGGTCGAGCACCGCCTCCTCGACCCCGGAAAGCCCGCTCGCGAGCGCCGCCGACGATGGCAGCCGCCATCGTCGGCCGTCAGACGCTCGGGTTCGCGGTCGGCCGCACATCGCCGTTCGGCCGCCTGAACGAACTTGATGGCCACATCTGCCTCGTGGGGCTCTTCCACGCGGCGAGCCTACGGGCGGCGCGCCACCGTGCGGACGGGTATGCCCATGGATCCGCCCGGAGGCGGGGCTCACCCCCGACGAAGGGCAGGTCGCCGCTGCCGTTCGACCGATGGGCGCCGGTGCCTCGGACTCCTAGCGTCGCTCGGGTGGAGGAGATGCGGCCCACCCGCGTCGGTGGGCGCGCCGCAGCACCTTCCGCGTTCCGTACTCCGCGTTCCGTACTCCGCGTTCCGTACTCCGCGTTCTGTATTCCGTATTCCGTATTCCGCGACCGACAGCGAGGGAACTCCGTGATCACCCTCCGAGGACTCACGAGACGCTATGGCGACACCCTTGCCGTGGACGGGCTGACGCTCGACATCGAGCCCGGCCGCGTGACCGGCTTCCTCGGTCCCAACGGGGCCGGGAAGTCCACCACGATGCGCATGATCCTGGGCCTGGACCATCCCACCCGAGGGCGGGCCCTGATCGCAGGCCGGCCCTACGCGGCCCTGCGAAGGCCGCTGTGCGCGGTCGGCGCGATGCTGGACGCCCGAGGCGTCCGCCGCTCCGGGTCGCGGCCGACGCGGGAACGCCGACGCCGCGACCGGAGACGCCGTCCGCCCCCTGCGGGCCGCAGGCAGGATCTGCTCGCCCGGCCCCGTGGTCACCTTCCGTACCGTCGAGGTGGAACTGAACCGAAACGATCCAGGATCGGCGAAGAACACTACCGACCGGCAGGTCGAGCTACATCGAGTGAGAGGACGAGAGCTACGTGGATGTGTATGAAGCCGTGGACGGCCGCCGGGCCGTGCGGGCGTTCAGCGATGCGCCGGTGCCCCAAGAGGTTCTCGAACGAGTGCTGACCGCAGCAACGCGGGCCCCGTCGAGTGGCAACCTCCAGCCGTGGCATGTCTATGTCGTGGCCGGCGAGCCCCTGGCCGAACTGAAGAGGCGCGCGACGGCCAGGGCACTGACGAACGACCCGGGCGACGAGCGGGAGTATCCGATGTACCCGGCCGGACTGACCGCACCGTATACGGACCGATTCGCCTCCGCGGCGGCTCAGCGGTACGAAGCGTTGGGCATCGAGCGCGACGACCCCGACCGGCCCATGAAGATCGCCGCCTTGAACTCGGACGCGTTCGGGGCGCCGGTCGTGCTGTTCTGCTACCTCGACCGGACGATGGGCCCCGGGCAGTGGGCGGACGCGGGGATGTACGTGCAGACGGTCATGCTGTTGCTGAGGGCGGAAGGGTTGCACAGCTGCCCCCAGGTGATGTGGACCATGTACCGCAGGACCGTCAGCCAGATGGTCGGAGCCGATGACAGGCTCGTGCTGTTCTGCGGTGTCTCGGTGGGATTCGAGAAGGAAGGCGCGCCACGGCTGCGCACCGGGCGGGCAGGCATGACGGAAACAGTGAGCTTCATCGGCGTGTGACCATCAGTCGGTCAAGATCCGCAGGATCAGCAGACGTGACTGTCACCATGTCCTCGTACTCGCCGACCAAGCCCAATCGCAGGTCGGCCCTATCAGGGTCCGGAGCAATGAACACACCCCTTGCCCTCAGTGCCTTCGACTCACTACGCCTCGACGCCGTGCCCGACGAGGAGACGCTGCGCCGGGCCTACGCACTTCCCAGCGACGCGGCCGTTCGCAAGCAGATGACCGAACTCACCGAACAGACAAAGCGGTTGATCAGCTGCTCATCATTGGTCCTGATCGCCAGCGCGGACGCCGAGGGCAACTGTGACGTCTCCCCGCGCGGCGGCCCCGCCGGGTTCGTCGCCGTTCTGGACGCACGGACGGTGGCGATACCCGACGCGACCGGGAACAAGCGCCTGGACACCCTGCAGAACGTCATCGCCACCGGGCGGGCCGGGCTGCTGTTCGTCATCCCGGGGCGCACCACGACGCTCAGGGTGAACGGCCGGGCCTGCGTCTCCACCCGCCCGGATCTGCTGTCGGAGCTGACCGCCGTGGGCAAGCCGCCGGCCAGTGCGCTGGTACTGGGGATCGAGGAGGTCTACCCGCACTGTCCCAAATCGCTCCTCCGCAGCGGGGCCTGGAAGCCGGAGCAGTGGCTGCCGGCGGGCGCCCAGCCGGCCTCGGCCGAGGTGACCCTTGCCCAGCTGCGGATGCCGGAGCTGACGATCGCCGACATCGAGCAGGCGGAGGCGGATTCGCTGAAGTACCGGTACGAGTAGCCGGCGGACCGGCGATCGCGGAACCACCGGCCCCCCTGCCCGCCCCGCCCGTACCGCGTCGCGGGGCGGCGGCCTTCGCTTCGCCGGGACAGACATCCGCGATCCCCCTTCAGGCCGGGCGGGTGGGCGACCGGGGCCGGGTGCCCCGTGCGGAGCACCGGAACGGCAATGGGGTCCGGCCGCGAACCGGCCGACGGAGGCGACCTCAGCGGCCGGCCGCCAGACCGAGGACGATGCCGAGGATCATGTCCTCCTGGCCGCCGACGGACGTCGACTCCGTATTGCTGCGAGGCGGTCTCGGCGTGCCGCAGGAAGCTGGAGTTGACACCGGCGTGAGCGTCTCGCGGTCGACTCGGACAGGGCGGTCCTGGAGAGGGCGGACGATGTCGTCTGCCGCGTCCGGCAACTTGAAGAGGTCGCAGTTGTGCTGGAGGCCCGACAGGTTCGCGACGGCGATGAAGGCTTCGATGGGGCGGTTGCCCGCGCCCGCCCCGTGTCCGGCGAGCGAGGCGTCGACGCGGTAGAAGCCGTTCTCGACCGCGACCACGGAGTTGGCGACGGAGAGCGCGAGGTTCTCGTGGGCGTGGATGCCGATCTCGGTCGCCGCTTCGAGGACGTCGCGGCAGGCGCAGACCCGGGCGACGACGTCGTTCATCGTCAGCCGGCCGCCGGAGTCGGTGACGTAGACGCACTGGGCGCCGTACCTGCCCGGCGTCCCCTCCTCAGCCGTCCTGAAACTCCTGCGCCGCCGCGCCGACGAACTCCACCAGGCCGGCGGACGGCTCATCCTCGCCGGAGTCCGACCCGCACTCGCCGACACCACCGACCTCACCGACCACCTCGGCCCCGACAGCGCCGTGCCCGCCTACGACACTCTCCTCGGCGCCCTCGATACCGCCGTCACCACCGCCCGGGACTGGATCAGGGCCGCACCGAAACCGTGAGGACGAGCCCTCCCGGGACAGCGACTGCTGCGACCCTCGTCGCTGCCACGGGGCAGGTGTGATGACGTACCCGTCCCGCCCGGCCGCCCCCGCCACGCCTCGGCCCCGTCCGGATCGCGCAGTGGCCGAAGACCATCAGGCATCTCCGGCAGGAGGAACGAGTACCGGCCGAGCATCTCCGTACGGCCTGTACGAGCCGGACATGAACAGCCGCCTCGATCCGGATCTGTCCATCCGGACGACGGTGCCCGGCCCGCGCGCCGGCAGGGGGGAAGTCACCGGATTCCCGGCGTCACTGATGGGGGTGCCAGGGGAACCAGCAGGACGCGGGGCTCGGTTGGAACACTGTTGGAACCTCTCCTGATCTCCTGCGCGCGTCCTGGGCTCTTCGTGCGCAATGGCCCGGCAGGGAGCTGTGCGGATGCCCGCGCAGTGCGCCGGGCATCGGTACCTCTCTGTGTTCGCTGCCCTGCGAGTCAATGCGCACGCCATGGCGTCCCCTCAGCGCATCGTCGTAGGTCGGGCTCGGGGTCTACCAGGGTGGGCGGGTGTCGCGGAGTGCTGCCGGGGTCTGGTCGGGCAGGGCTGTGTCCTGGTCGGTGCGCAGCAGCATGCCCGGGTCGGGTTCGAAGTCCTCGTTGGGCGGTGCCGGCTCGTGGAAGCGTTCGGTGCGCGGGATGGTGACTTCCACCAGCCGACCCTCCTGGAACATCCACAGCCCGAAGCAGTCGTCGTCCTGGTCGCGAAGCAGCACTTGCACCGTGTGCGGATGCGGCCACGGCAGCGACTCCAGGTGCTTGAGCAGGCCCTTGCGGGCGTGCATCTTCTCGAACTCCAGGGCCCACCCGAACTCGTAGCCCCAGTGTCCCGCGATCGGGACGAAGCGGCCTCGCCAAGTGCGTTCCGGGTCGTCCTGGCTCAGCGGTTCCATGACCTCGTCCGACCAACGGGCAAGCACAATGACCTCGGCATCTCTACTCATGACGGAGTATCACCGCATCCGCACGATCTTCCGCAACCGAAATCCTCGTCGGCCGACGCAGACTGCAGTGGGCCGAGCGAGTCGAAACACTCCGGGTTCGCGGTGCACGGCCTGGACGCGGAGCTCGCCGAGGTGGTCCATGTGTGCCGCGGCCCGGGAGGCAGTTACGGGTGCACTCTTCTGGACTGAGAAAGGGATCACGTGGGCGGCTGGCGCTCATTAGAATCGCTCGCATCTCTGATCTCTCACATGGCTTTATTCACCATTAGTGGTTCTGGCTCAGCTTTCGTGCCGAGTGACGCTCCGTTATGGCTGGACGTAGAAGAGAGCGATGGAAGCGGGTGGCGGGGCAAGCACTGCGCGAAGGCTGGTGAGTATGGCTCGCCACTGCTTCCAGTCCTCTGGGGTGACCCAGTTTGAGGCCAGCCCGTCCTCGTCGCTGGCGATGCGGGCGAGGGCTTCGTCGGCGAGTGCCCGAAGGTCGGAAGGGAACACGGGCATAGGTGTTTCCGGGCCGTAGGACATGTCGACGGGTTCGCCTCCCGGACATTGCGCCGCGACGAGTGCAGCGGCAGCCACCGCCTCTTTTGCTTCCGTGAGATAGCCGGTGGCGTCGATTGTCCGGATGAGGACGCCGCGGATCAGGGCTTCGCGCGCCTCGGGCTCGGCGTCGTCGAGAGCGTTGGCGAAGTCCGCTGCTGTGTCGTTGTCAAAGGGACCGGCATCCCAGATGCCCATGCTGATCTCCCTTGCGTGAGGTCGCCCGGATCCTCGCATCAGGGACTGACAACATGACCACGGGGCGAGCAGGACCCGTTTGCGCAGGAGGTCGAAGCCTGCACGGTCGAACAACTGGCGCTTGAGCATCTTGATCCGATTGACGTGGCCTTCGACGACTCCGGAGTTCCAGGGCAGCGTCAGGCCGGCGATGACCGCGTCGCGGTCTCGGTCGATTCCTGCCGCGAGAGTGTGGAGGCTGGGCAGGTCGTCCTGGCGGACAGCGTCGAGCCACTGCGGGAGTCGTTCCCCCTGGCGCTCGGTGAGCATGTGGGCGAAGGACCGGACGTGACCGGTCAGGGCATCGAGTTCGGGACAGTTGGCCAGGACGGCCTTGAGCCGGAGCTGTTCGATCTCGGTCAGCGTCTCGGGTCGGCTGAGGATCCATCTCGGCACCACGCGGGGTGCCGGCGGTTGTGCGGTCGCCGGCCGTGGCGAGGTGCGCTTCTCTCGCAGGTAGGCGCTGACCCGGCCGTAGCTGCCTCGATAGCCCAAGGGAACGATTTCCTCCCAGAGCTTCCAGGCGTTGGTGCAGCCCTCGTCCCAACGTTCGTCCAGGTAGGGCTTGTACTCGTCGAGGACGGAGGTCCTGTTGTGCTGCCACTGACCGCGAAAGAGGTCTTCAGGCTTCGCAGCGTCGGCGAGGCTCTTGACGGTGCGGTGGGTCATCCGGAGCTGACGCCCGATGGAACGGCGGCTGTGGCCGGCTTCCAGCAGCGCATGGACCGTGGCGTGCCTGGCTCGGACGCGATTGGCGAACCGCTCGCTCCGCCATGGCGAGCCCGCCTTCTCCTCGGGCGGCGCCGGTGGTTCGGCCTTCGCCTCACGATCGGGGACCAGAACGCGAAGGGACTGGCGGTGGCGGGCGACCGCCCGCTCAGCGGCTTCCCCGAGGCTGTGCCACAAGTGCCAGCGGTCGGCGACCTGCGTCGCCTGGGGTGCCCCGGCAGTGGCGCCTTCCGCAAAGAACAGCGAGCGGTCCCGGCAGACGACCTCGATCCCTGGCCGCCGGGCGAGCCAGGCGGCCAGGCTCGATGCTTCTCGATCAGGCAGGAGATCGATCGGCCGGCGGGTTTCGGCGTCCACCAGGACAGTGCCGTAGTGGCGGCCCTTGCGGGTGGCGTATTCGTCGACGCCGACCACCCGCGGCGTCGGCACCTCCGGCTCGGGCAGCGCCTTGACCAGGCGCAGGACCGTACTCCGGCTGTTGGACATGCCGAGTACGGCAGCCAGGCGGGCGCCGGCTCGACCAGCCAGGGCGAGGCCGACTGCGGTCAGAGTGGAACGCAGCCGCTCGGTGCGCTGGACATGCCCGCGGGTGAGGCCGGATATCTGCTCCACGAACGTCTGACGTGGGCACTTGGTGTTCCCGCACCGGAACCGCCGGACCCGCAGCTGGAGTACGACGCTTCGTCCGGCACTCGGGACGTCAGCGAGAAACCGCAGGTAGGAGCTGTGAACTCGGGTCGAGCAGACTCCTCATCCCGAGCAAGCGGCGCCGGCCGTGGTGCACTGTGCGTCAAGGCGCACCTTCTCGACATCTACGTCCACCGACAGCACCGCGATGCCCGCGATCGCCGGGAACAACAGCTTCTTCAGCCGGAGTACAACGTCTTCCACGGCCCGAACTGTCAGCCTGGCGGCACTGACCACCATCCATTTTCGGGCGACTTCGTATGCCGTCCGGAGACGCTCAGTCGTCACTCACCGTGGCCACTGCACGAAAGCTGAGCCAGAACCCCTTGAAGTGAACGAAGCTAAACAGGCCGACCAGCACGTCGGAGGGGGCCGGTCGCGGGATGTTGGTCAGATCGCCCACGGGCAGGTGGCGATCGAGGTCGCGGAAGACCAGCCGTTCGCGCTTGAGCGCCCGGAACAAGCTGCACAGAGCGGTGGCTCGCCGGCGGCGGACAGTTCCCTCCATGCCGTCCAGCATGTCCTGGGTGTGGTCTGCGGTGACTTCCCGAAGCGTTGTCATGCCAGCCCCCGCAGGGGCACCAGGGGTCGTCACGGGTGGCCGGGCCCGGTGGACAACAAGTAACTGGTCGACGGTGTGCGCGGGGATCCACGCGGGGTCCAGGATGGAGGGCACGGGATCCCATGTCCGTACCGGGGCTTGCGCCGTTCCGTCCCGGCTCTGTGCAGGCGGGCGGTTCCCTCCCTGGCCAGGTCGAGGAACATGTCGCTCTGATCGGTGAGCGGCGGAGGAGTCACCTCCCGCCGCATGGCGCGCCACAGGGTCCGGACCGTGTGAGTGGAGGCGTGAATCGCCGCAGTGGCCATCGGATCCAGCTCGCGCCCACCGCGCCGCCGCAGGGTATCCAGCCGCGCCACCACTGCCAGCAGTTCCCTGTACGTCCGCTCATACCCCTGTCTCCAGCCATCCACCACGCGTTCCCGGCGGTCGAACAGACTCCGCGCGGCCCCGTGAACTTCACCTTCGCCCCCGGCAGGACCACGGACTCCGAACGACGCCGCCCCCCGATCCCTGAATCCCCCAACCCCTACCGGAATACTGGGGGTCGGGGGCGGTCCACGCGCAGCCGACTTCACGTAGTCGATGTCGGTCAGCTCGACCGGAGACCGGCCGCTCCTGCCGCCGGAGACCGGCCGCTCCTGCCGCGTCCGGCAACAGCGAGGTCTCTTCTACCGGGTGTGGCGTGTGCCCTTGTCGGGTGAAGGTACGGCCGGTGTGCGGGCGCGGCCGCATGGGCCGGGGCCGCCCGACTGTCGGTCGGGGCAGCGGCCGGGGACATGGTGGGGGTGGTGGAACGGGAGCGTGCGGCGGCCGGCGAGGCGCGGGGCGTCGTGGGCAGCGGCCGGTCCGCGGGGGTGGTCCCGCGTTCCAGGAGGCCACTTCCGGTGTCAGAACGGGGCGAGGTGGCCGGCCAGTGGCATGTCCGCCGCCTCCCAAGCGCTGCATCCGGGCAGCGACCGGTCCGGCCGGTGTGTGGCTCTCCAACACCAAGAGCCGACGCGACCGGCCTACCCAGGAGCAGCGCGAGGCTTTGGCCGAACAGGGTGTCGAGTGGGCGTGCCCGGCCCGTGCCCGGTCGTTGAACCGGCAGGGCAGACGTCACGTCCTGTTGCACAGAGGCCCCGGGCGCCCACTTCAGTTCACGAGGCCGTTGCAACACCCCGTCCGTAAGCAGGGGCATATCCCCTCATCTCCTGGAAGCGGCTGCCGGTGATCTACCGCGCACTGTCCGGCGGAATGATGAGGGATGCCTCGGGTCCGGCGAAGCGGGCGGCGTCGGCGTCGGTCGCCGCTGTGCGAAGGGTGACGACGTTGCCCAGGTGCCGGGAGAGCCGCGCGGCCATGCGCTCTGCCTGCTCGCTCCAGTTCTCGGGGGCTGTGGAGGGTGGGACGACGATCAGCTCCAGTACGTCGGCGGGGTGGGTGGCAGTGCCGTCGGCGACGGGACCGGCGATGGCGAGCCGGGCCGGGGCGGGGGAGAGGTCCGCAGCGGCACGTTCGCGGACTTCCTCCACCACGCGCTGCCGCAAGTCGGCCAAGCCGTCCAGTGCCTTCCACACGACGTGCTCTGCGACCGGCCGCACATCCTCGCCACGCCCACGTGGCTCGATCAGACCCAGGAGACCGAGACGGAAGAGCGTGGCCTCCACTTGGGTGGCTGCGACGGACGCGTCACGGGCCAGGTCCGTCGGCGACAGCGGTGCCTCGGCGTTCGTCGCCCGGTGGGCGGTCAGCGCGGTGACGATACGGCCCGAGGCACCGGGGAACAGCGCCGGGATCGGTGTACGGAAGTTCACTTCTTCGCCTCCTGCGGTTGCGCGGGGAGGGTGTCCATGAAGGAGCTGACGGAGAAGACGGCGTTCCCGGGGCCGGCCGGACCGTATCCGGGTGGCGAGTTCAGCCCGAACTCCTGCATCGTCGCCCGGTACGCCTCAAGGAGCCGGACGTGGTATTCCAGCGGTGCTCCGTGCGGGTTGGCCTTGCCCAGAGGGGTCGTGGGCTCCGGGCACCAGGTGGTGAAGCGCGGCGTGATGCCGTGCGACATGAAGAACCGCAGGCCCTCGACGGTGGAGTCGATGGCCTCGCCGACATCGGTGAAACCGAAGGGCTCGGCCATCTCGACCCCCGCGACGAAGTTCGGGATCACGTTGCGCGGCCCGAAGATCTCGGCGGAGTCCAGGATGCGCCGGTGCCATTCGTCGCGGCCGACGTGCCGTTCCTTGCCGGGGCAGTACAGCTCGAACAGGCGGCGGTCCCACACCTCGTAGTTGGGGTGGTAGATCCGTATCCCGTGGTGGTGGAAGCGCCGAACGGCGTCCTTGGGCAGGGCCTGGGCGACGACCTTGCCGATCCAGCGGCCGGGGAACCGCTCCTCGATCGCCTTGGCGTACTGCCCGTAGAAGTCGGCTTCGTCCAGCCCCCCGACCCGTGAGGTGATCGCCCCGCCGGTCAGCGTGTAGGCGGTTGAAGTGCCGGCGACATCGAGCCGGTCGATGATCTCCAGTGCCTCCAGTACCTCCTCGACGGGCTTGACACCGGTGTAGGGGCGGCCCGCAGCCTTGTGCTGGTGCCAGTTGTGGTTGATGTCGCAGTACTGGCACTCCTGCTTGGCGCCGAAGTACTGGCAGACGCGGAACACCGTCAAATAGATCAGATAACCCCACTGGATGGTCGGGGCGACCTCCATCACCGACTTCCCGCTCGCCAGGGTGTGCCGGTAGTAGTCCGGCATCGGCGGCAGACCGACATCGGCGATCCGTTCCCCGTCCAGATACAGACCCAGCCTCCCCTCAGCTCCGGGTGCCACCCGATAGGGCGAGGCAGGGTTCACCCGAACCGACACCACCGTGCGGCGCAGCCCGTAGGGCCCGCCAGTCAGCACGATCTCCTCCGGCGGGCGGCGCAGCGCGGCCTGACCCAGCTCGGGCAGGGTGCCGTGGTCGAAGGAGAAGATGAAGTACGACTTCGGTTTGACGTCCCCGTCGTGGTTGTCACTCAGTGCGGCGGCATCGAAGGCAATGCCGCCGCGCAGCAGGTCCTCCTTGATCACCGCTTCCCGAGGCAGGTCCGGGAAGCGATCCATGAGACCTTCGACCAAGGCGGCACGGCGGGGCATACGCGGAACTCTCCTTCACTACGCGGGGGTTCTCGCCGGCCTCGGCCAGGGATGGGGGCATCGACGACGAAGCCGGCGAGAGTTCTTCGGGGCGGGGTCGGCTAGAAGTCGGGCCGATATTCCCTCATGAGGTCCTGGGCGTTCTGCCCGTACTCGGTCAGAACGCCCAGGAAAGTGTCCTGGCCCCACAGCGCCAGTCCCAGCGCCGCGACGAAGACGGCCGACACATGCAGGGCACCCTCCAAGTCCTCGCCGCACACCTGCCGAACCCCACCCGGGTCGTCGCGAGCCCAGGCACGTACGGCCTCGGAGACGGCGAACTCGTAGTGCGGCGGCGCGGCCGAAGCGACGAAGTCGGCCAGACGCACCAGACGGCAGACCTCGATGTCCAGGCCGGCAACCTCGACGATGCTCAGAGTCGACTGGAGCTGCGCCCCGAGGACTGCGTACGCCCTCGCCTGACCGAACGTGTCCAGCGTGACGAGGGAACTCGCCACCGCGACGGCGTCCTGCTCCGCGTACCCGCGCACAAGGGCAATGGCGCAGGCCGAGGCGGCTTTCTGCCCAGCTTCACTCATGACCACCACGCTAAAGGTGGAGGTTCCTCTTCCGGATCGGTCCTCGGTCGTACCCGGCCTCGGAAGAAAGCACTAGGCACTCTCCCTCGGATCATGTTCGGAGCCAGACCATGAGGACTGCGAGGGTGACCGTGCCGAGGCAGATGTAGGCCCACAGAAGTCGGACCAGAGCCCGTTTTCACCTGAGCAGCCACTGGTAGGAACGAAGGCCGCCCGGGCCCCCCGGGCGGCCGGACGTGAACGGCATCCGGAACCGCACACCGTCGCGGCAGGTCGCGTTCACCGCACACGGCTCACGGGGTCGGGCACTCCGGCAACCGGAGGGCGGATGAGTGCGAGATGCTCCGCCGAAAGCGGCCTGCTGAAAGGGCATGCCGACGGGCATGGGCCGACACCGCGGTGTCCAGCGCAACCAAGCCACATGGCCGAGACGGGCGGGCGCGGCGTGATCGGGAGGCCGTACGGGCTCGGGATGCGGAACACTTCGCCGGCTGATCGTGATGCAGCCCGTCCTGGAGACATCCGCACCTGACGGCTTCGGCCTCTGGCCTGTCACCGAGGTCGAGCCGTCCGGCTTTCTGCCTCTCAGCGGTGAGCTCTCACCCGTCGAGGTCGGGGCGGCCGTGATGTGCATCGCCGGCTGCAATGACATCGACCCGGACGGCGATCGCCCACCTCGCCCCGCCGGCGCACTCGACTCGTTCCTTCACGGACTGCTGACCTTCGACAACCTCTTCGCGGCCGGCGGCCTGCGAGTCACCGACCACTCCACGGGCGTCACCTTCCTGCCCGGTTGCTGCGACGGGCTGGAGGGCTGGCGCGACTGGCATCGGCTCACCGACGACGGCAGCCCGCTCGGGTTCGGCCACGATCCCGTCTCACCGCTCGCGGAACGCTTCGGCGACACCGTCCGGCTCACGGTCAACGCCGAGCGGACCGATGGTCCGGCGATCGAACTGCGCGTCACCGAAATCCGCCCCCTGCTCACCCGCGCCGAGCGCGACCTGGCCGACTTCCTCGCACTGGCAACCAACTGGTCCTCCACACACCTGCCCCGCCACAGCACTCCCGTCACAGCAGCACTCGCCCGCGTTCTCGACCTCCCCGCGCCGGCCGTACAGGGCGAGCCGTAGGACGGGCACCGGGTTCGCCGGTCACCAAGGTCCCTGGACTGGTGTGGTGAGTGACCATGCCCCGCGGTGGCGAGCTCTCACGCCACCGCCGGGCTGCAGCCGGTGCCTGCGACCGCCTGTCACTCGGCACGTGGCTGCGGTCAGGCCAGGGTGGTGATGCAGAACGGGTGGCCCGCGGGATCCAGCAGGACCCGCCACCGGTCGGGGTCCGGCTGGAATTCGGGCTTCACGGCCCCCAGGGCGAGCAGGCGGGCCTGAGCGGCGTCCAGGTCGTCGACCCCCAGATCCATATGGGCCTGCTTCTCCTGGGAGGGGTCCGGCCAGGTGGGGCGGCGGTAGTCGGTGAGCCGGTTGAATCCGAGTCCGGCAGCTCCCTCCTGGCCGAGCAGGACGAAATCGTCGGTGGAGAAGACCACCGGCATACCGAGAGCCTGTCCGTAGAAGTGAGCCAGTTCGGCGGGGTCAGGGCAGTCGAAGGTGACCGCCGAGTAGCGGATCGTGGATGCTGACGTGTCTTCATTACTCATGAACGGGACGCTATTGGAGATCTAGGACAGCTTGGGTCCTATTCGCGGTGAGCTCGTCGACGCGGTTCGGGACGACGGCCGGTGCCCGACAGCCGGAGCAGGCGGTGACCGGATGTCGCACACACGCTGGCCGGACAGCTGGGCAAGAGCCGGGCAAGCGTGCCGCCCCGTCCCGGCCGTACATGTGGCCATTCCCCGCGCAATCCGTGGCCACCTCCGTCGACGCGGCTTCCGTGTCGTCATCCCGCAGCCTGCGGACCCGATTGGCCACCGACCGCGCCGAGGCCGCGCCGGAGGTCTTCCACCCGGCTTCGACACCGAGACATACAAGGAGCGCAACACTGTGGAGCGGTGCACCGCCCGACTCAAGCAGTGGCGCGGCTTCGCGATGCGGACGGACAGATTCGCAGTCGCCTGCCAGTCCGCCCTGCACTTCGCCGCCATTCCGATCGGGTGCCGCAGGTGACCGGGTGCCGGTGTGAGCCGGCCTATTCGAGGTCGGTGCTCGGTTGGCGCCGCCAGTCCCAGTCGGGGTGGCGGTCGACGAGCGTGAGGAACTCGCTCGCCTGCAGGATTTCGTAGTGGTTGGTGTCGACGAGCCCGTCGAGTCCGGGGAGGACCTCACGGAGGAGTGCTCGGGCCGCGTCCATGGACTGGCACGAGACGTAGACCGCGTATGGGTCGCCGATCCGGGTGGTCACCTGTTCAAGCTCGTCGCTCTCGTAGTCAGTCAGGATTCCGCCCGAGAGGTCGATGGAGTACGAGTACCCGTGCCGGTGGAGCCTGTCGTCACCGGTCACAGGATCCGGCACGAGCTCAAAAGCACGGATTCGCCCTTCAAGCAACGGACGTCGATCCGAGGGGACAAGGATGATCACGGATGGCCAGGACACTCGTTTACCTCCCCGGCGACCGTAGCCGAGCAGCCGCCTTGAGACGCCGGACTTTCCGGTCGGCTGGGCGGCTTCCCAGCAAAGAGACGGGCCTTGGGGGTGAGTCCGCGCGCCGGGGACGAGGCTGGGCTGGCAACGTGCGGTCTGACGTTCGCCTTTGGTGCAGCCCTATGCCGCTTTCTTTCGCGAAGCGGGCGGCTTCGTGGCCCGGGTTCACTGTCCGACGGTGGCGGGTCTTCTCCGGCTCGCCGCCGCGGTTACGTCCGGACGCTACCGAAGGGTGGATTCAAGCAGCAGCTCGCTCAGGTCCGACGGCATGGTGATCATGCAGTCGTGTCCGGTCGGCAGCTCCCGTATCCGTGCCGGGGAGCCGTTGGGCTGTGTCGCGGGGACGGGCCGCCGCACGATGCCTTCCGGCTCTGCGCCGACACAGTGGATGTGCGTACGCGGAACCGAGTCCAAGGCGGGGTTGTCCAGCCGGACCGGTTGCCGCAGGCAGCGCACCGGCTGGTCGGAAAGCGTCGCACGCAGCCATGCGACGTCCGCCGGGTCGGTGACCCCGAACAGACCGAGGGGCGGAGGCAACTCGGGCAGCGGCGGGATGCGCCAGCCGTTGTCGGACTCGGCGGCCAGGTCGATCAGGTTCTGGGTCATGGGCTGCACGTCGACGGCGGTCTCGCCGTGCTCAGGGACCATCGCGTCCAGATACACCAGATGCGCGATCCGGTCCGGTACCTCGTTGGCCACGGACGAGACGACCAGCCCCGCGTAGCTGTGACCCACGAGCACCACCTCGGTCAGGTCCTCCTCGTGGATCAGCCTCACGACGTCCTCGACGTGCGTGTCGAGCCCCACCTCGGGGCCGAGAAGGTGTGCCTTGTCGCCGTAGCCGGTCAGCGAGGGCGCGAACACGCGGTGTCCGGCCGACTCCAGCAGCGGGACCACCCGCTCCCAGCACCGGCCGCTGTGCCAGGCACCGTGCACCAACAGAAAAGTTGACATGGGGGAAGTTTCTTCCTCTTCGGGGCGTGGAGGCAGGGGAAACATCGCGGTTCCTGTTTGTGCCTCGGTACTCTTCAGGAACCGTCATCATCGTGCTGCACATGCCGCGCCCCGATCAATAAGGCACATTTGCGTGCCCCGGTTCTCTGGAGGTAACCATGAGCAGCGCAGCGGGCGACGAGCCGCGGCCGGCACAGCCGGAGGACCCGTGCCAGGCCCGTGAAGTGCTCGGCATCGTCGGCGACAAGTGGTCGCTGCTGATCGTGCGCAACCTCAGCCAGGGACCACGCCGCTTCACCGAACTCAAGCGGGCCGTCGACGGGATCAGCCAGCGCATGCTCACCGTCACCCTGCGCGGCCTGGAACGCGACGGGATCCTCACACGGACCGTCCTCAACGTCATGCCACCGCACGTCAGTTACGAACTCACTCCGATGGGCAGGACCCTCCGCACAGCCACCGCACCCCTGTTGGAGTGGAGCGTCACGCACCTGACGCACATCGACGCCGCCCGCGCCGTGTACGACGCCCGCCCCGACACCCCGTCCGCCTGACCCCACCCCGGCCGCACTCACCGACCGGCAGGTACGGCTCGATGAGCTTGCTCTGGTCATCGGTGAACTGCCGCCGTGCCACGCCCTGCGTTCTACCGCGACCAGCCTCACCAAGGCAGCGAGATACGCATACTGATCACGACCGCACACAGGCCTCAGGGCGTGTCTGACAAATGATCGCCTGGCTGGTTCGCGGAGCCGAAGGATCAGGGAGGCCAGGACGATTCCGGCGCCGCAGCGATCGGCGAGTCTGTCGAATCCGGTCGAGATCGCGCGGAACTGCTTGAGGCGGATGAAACATCGTTCGACCACGTTGCGGTCGCGGTAAGTCTCCTTGTCGAAGGCGGGCGGGCGGCCGCCGAGGCGCCCTCGGTGTTGGCGGTTGGCCGCCTGGACGCGGCGTTCGGGGATCGCGGCAGCGACTCCGCGACTCCGCGACTCCGGGACTCCGCGACTCTGCGGCGCCGAGGCAGGTGGCGGATCGCCCGGCTCGAACAGGCCTTGTCGCCCAGCACGCGCTCCGGCGTCGTGCGCGGGCGCCCCGTGACGACGCGCGGGATACGGATCCCGTCGAGGATCTCGCCGAACGCGGTGGCATCGTTGACGTTGCCGGGCGTGAGCACGATGGACTAGGGCAGGCCCCGGCCGTCGACGGCGAGGTGGGCCTTGGTCGTCAGCCCGCCTCGGGACCGGAACCTGCCGGTGATCACGCCACGGACGGCCACGCCCGTCCACTCGCGGCAACAGGGGATCTGTTCGCTACCGCGCCGCGTCCGTCAACTCACCTCGACCTGCCACGAGATCAATCATTCAGACAAGCCTCAGCACTCGGACGGATTCGATCGTACGAGTCAAAGGTGACGGGCACTCGTTCGGCCGGTCGGGGCCCTTTCGCGCTGCCAGACTCCCGGGAGGGAACGCGCCGGTAGGGCGTGGGCGAGGCGGGGGCGGCGGGGCAGGGTGGGAGTGACCGAGCGTGGTTCGGCCGGCGGTGTCGCTCCGGACGGGGCGGAGCAGGGAGTGACGGACCACGGCGTGCCGCGCGCACGCGCGGTGGCGGAGGACCGGCCGGGCGGGCGACAGCGCGGTGGCGGACCGGGCGGGCAGCGGGGGGACGAAGGGGCGGCGCGTGCGGGGCCACGGCACGTGGCTTGCGTGATGGACGGCAACGGCCGTTGGGCGCAGCGGCGTTCGCTTCCCCGTACGGCGGGTCACCGGGCCGCGGAGACCGCCGTCATCGACGTCATCGAGGCGGCTCGGGCCGTCGGCGTGGAGTGGCTCAGCCTGTACGCCTTCTCCACCGAGAACTGGAACCGCCCTGGCACCGAGGTCGAATTCCTGATGCGTCTGGTGCGCCGGGTTGTGCGCAAACATGCGCCGCTGCTGCTCGCGCGCGGCATCCGCTGCCGCTTCCTCGGGGTCACCGACCCGCGCATCCCCCGTGAACTGGCCCAGGACTTCGACGACTTGATGACGCTGACCGCCGACAACCGGGGGATGACGCTGACTGTCGCCTTCGATCACGGCGGGCGTCGGGACATCGTCGAGGCCGCAAGGTCGCTGATCCGCAGCGGGACGTCCGCCGACGAGGTGAGCGAGCGGCTCTTCGCGGACCACCTGCCTTTCCCCGACACCCCCGATGTGGATCTGGTCATCCGCACCTCCGGTGAGCAGCGCATCTCCAACTTCATGCTCTGGCAGGTCGCCTACGCCGAGTGGGTCTTCCCCGAGGTGCTCTGGCCGGACTTCCGGGCTCCCGATTTCCTCGCCTGCCTGCACACCTACCGGCGCCGCGACCGCCGCTTCGGCGGCGTGCCCGCCCGGACGAACGGAGACCCAGCATGACCACCGAAACCACGGGAACGGCCGACGAGGCCTCCCTGTTCGGACCGAAATCGCAGTTCAGCGCCTTCTTCGACGACCCGCGCTGGGCCCTGGCCATGATCCGCGCCACCGTGCTGGAGGCCGCTCACCCGCAGATCGGCGCCGCCCTCGTCGACAACTCCACGTTCGTCGCCCACCCCTGGCGCCGGCTGCGCAACACCTTCCTCAGCATGCGGCGCATGTTCGGCACCGACCCAGCGGTACGCGAACGGGAGGCCGCCCGACTCAACCGGCTGCACACCCGCATGAACGGCTCGGACTCCCGAGGACGCGCCTACGACGCGATGGACCGCGCGACCCGCGCCTGGGTGGTCGCCACCCTCTTTGAGAGCGCCGTCACGATGTGCAGGCTGAGCGGCCAGCCGCTCGACCAGGACACGATGGAGCGGATGTACGCCGAGTACCGCGCGTTCCTCGCCACGCTAGACGGCGACGCCGCGGAACTCCCCGAGGACCTGAACGACTTCTGGCGATACTTCGACCGGGTCGTCGAGAACGAACTGGAGAACACCGAGGCGGCCCGCGTCATCCTCTACCGGCTCTTCGACCACCTGCCGGCCCCTGCGCTGCTCGACGGCGCGCCCACACTGTGGGCGGCGGGCCGCGCTGTCGTCGGTCCACTCCTCGGCGCGATCACCGTCGCCTCGCTCCCCGAGCCCTACCGGCGCCGGGCCGGCCTGCCCGCGATGCCCGGCGCCCCCACCCTCATGCAGGGCGCCTACCTCGCCGCCGGGCTCACCCGATTCCTGCCCGAGGGATGGATCAACGCCGAGAGCATCATCGAAGCCCTCTCGCTCTCGCCCGACAGCGACGACCCCCGCGCCCGCACTGTTTCCGCCCTGCGCGCCCGCATGAAGCGGGCATCGGCCCTGCTCCGCCTCCTCACACCACTGAGCGGTGACACCAACCCCGGCCCTGCCCCTTCGGCGGGCACAGAGGAGAACCGACGCTCGGCGGAGGAGTTCTTCCGCCGAGTGCTGGACCAGACCGGCGACGGCCACCTCGACTGGCCCGACCTCGCCGCCATGGCACGTGAACTCTCCACCCGCCTCGACCTGGACGAACCCGAGGAGACCCGGCTCTACGACGCCTTCGCCGCCTGGTGGCGTGAGCTCCAGGCCGCTCTCGACACGGACGGCGACGGCCGCGTCAGCGCCGAGGAGTACGCCACCGCCGTTCCCTCCCTCGCCGGACCCGCGCTCATCCGCGTTGCCGAGGTCCTCTTCGACGCCACCGACAAAGACGGCAACGGGAGCATCGACGCGGACGAGTACCGAACCCTCTTCCGCACCGCCTTCCACCGCGACCTCGCCACCGACGGCGCCTACGGCCGGAGCGCCTTCGTGGGCGGATTCCTCTCCTTCATGGCGGGCCGCCGCACGGGCACCCCGTACGACCCCCTCCTCGCCGATGCCTAAGAACTCCTGACGGAATGACACGTTGGGGTCGGCTCCTCGTCGTGGGATGCCGTCGGGCAGCATGGGGCGAGGGACTTCGATCAGCCGTTGCCCCGCGAGCTGAAGGCCGTCGATTCGGCCCCGCTGTTCAGGCTGGAGGAACGGGCGTGTGACCTCGGCCTGAGCCAGCGGCTCGACCCGGCTATCGCACGGGAGACCGTCGTCAGCCGACCGACGGGTCGTCCCCTGCCTGCCGCTCGGCCGGCAACCGCACCTGTTCGTGCGAGACCCCGCAGAATGCCCGGCGCCCACTTCGTACGCTCCGCGCGATCGTCTCGTCCGTGAGCCGGTCGAACCGGCGAGGGCCAGCGAGCTGGGGCGCCGCGGTCGCAAACACACGGCCCGGACACCAGGGCCACTCCGCGTTCTCCCGCGCCCCACAAGACCGCCCCACAAGACCGCCCCACCCCTGGCCGTCCCCGTCCGGCGGACGCGCGTGCGCGCTGCGGGGGATCGGTCCGCGATCCCTGGTAGGACGGTATCCGTGAACCTGGAATGACAGAACGAAAGCCCAGAACCGGACCCTGGCCGAGGCGGGCGCCCTCCTCATCGAAGCCCGGCGCGAGGCCGCGGGCCTCGTACGCTCCTCGGGCGCGGACCTTTTTCCCGAGGAACGCGACTGGGTCGGCCGTCCCTGCCTGGCCGAACTGGACCCCCGCCGACCCCGCACATCTGCGGCTGCGGCGACGATCCCTGCCGGATGAAGTTCCCCGACCACGGCGGTGTGGGCGGAGACCAGTGGGTGAGATGCGGGCATTTCAAGGAGACCCATGGCGTGTTCTGAGTCGTTCGTCTGCCGGAGCACCGACATCGGCGGTTTCGAGGACGGCTTTCGCGCGGCGTCCGTGACCGGGGCGGCTCCGCTGGTGAAGCCCGTCGGTGTGCGGCCGTGTTCGACGAGGCCGGCGTGGGGCCGCCCTCGATCAGACCAACGATGTTCAGCAGCAGGGAAACGGGGCTCGTCCACTACCCGCGACCTACCTTGCGGCTGGTGTCTCAGCCAGGACTCCGGGGCCTTCTCCAAGTTCTCGCCGCACTCGACACGAGCGTCACCGCGCTGTCTCTCACGGCGTCCCCCGAACAACGAGGCGCCCAGACCGATTGCTATCGGAGTTGGATCTCGGGCCCCTTGTCGGTGGAGTGCGCTTTCCTGTCCTTCATGGAGTTCACACATTCGATGCTTGACGACCTGCTGGCCCGGCTCACCGAACCGAGCGGGTTTCTGTACCTGTCGCAGGATACCGACCCACATGCGCTCGTCGAGAAGCTGGCCTGCCGCCACGGGGCACCACGGACCCTGGCCTTGGACGGGGTCACGGACCTGGGCGTGGACGAGGCTCATGGCGCGGGTCTCCTCGACCTTCTCGAAGGCCGGGGCGAGACGATAGTGGCCTGGGCCCATGGAGGACAGTGGATCGGCGCGGGGACCGCACAGGACGGTCAAGGGGACGTCCTGCCGGTACTGGTGATCGCCCCGCGGCGGGTGCCGGCGGCCCCTGCGGGGGTGGCCGGCCAGGACGAGGACTGGGTCGAGAGACTCATCGGCATCACCGGCTGGACCCTGCCTCCGCAGCGGCCGGGCATCGACTGGGCGCAGATCGAGGACCGCGTGGGTACGCGTCTCCCCGGTGACTACAAACGCATGGTGGAGACGTTCGGGGAAGGCTCTTTCGACGGTTACCTCGGCCTGAACCAGGAGCCGTGGACCGACCTCAGGAAGGACGGCCTGCTCATCTGGGCGGGAACCGAGCACGAGAACCTGTACTGCTGGCAGACTGACGACGCAGACCCCGACCGCTGGCCCGTCACAGTTCAGATGTTCGACGGCGAGACAGTCCCCTTCGACTGCCCGACTGCGGAGTTCGTCTGCCGCATCCTCCTCGAACCAGACCACCCGTTCACAATGGCCCGCTACTTCGACACCCACTGGTTCATGAATTACCGCGTGAACGAGTGAACGATGCCTGTCGGCCAAGGCTACGCAGGATCCGATCCAAGTTCGATCGCGATCGGTCCAGATTCGCGGGTTCCAGCTGCCGGGAGGTGGGGGCCGGCTGTTCGCTCATCGAGGACTCCAGAGGGCAGAACTGGCGTGTCTCACCACGGTGCGCTGATGACGCGGGTGGGCGGCGAGCTGCTGGAGGAGGGTCAGGAACGATATACGCGCCTCCCGGGCAGGCCACCTGCCCGTGTTCTGGAGAATCAGAACAAAACGGTTCCGCTGGTGCTACCGCTGCCTACGCCACGTGCCGCTGACGTGGGCTTTGCCCTGAAGGGGAACGATGTACGCGGTAGCGACGCGGTTGGCAGCCATGACTTGTCCGGCCGATCACTGCGGAGCCGGATGAAACCGGTACGGCCCTGGGCAGGACTGGCACGGCGACTTCAGTGCCTGTCCGGCCCCGGTCCGGTCCGGGTCACCAGCACGACCGCGGGTCTTGTACGTGCTCTGGTGAGTGCCGGTCCTCTCCTCTGCCCAGGCCGGTCTGGACCAGGAAGCCGGGGTTCGCTTCCCCCGGCGGGGCAGCGATGTGCACCCGCTGGGTGCCGGGGATGCCCACCTCGACGAGGGCCCCGCCGCGGAACATCCACAGTCCGAACAGGTCGTCGTCCTCGTCGTGCAGCATGACCTGTACACAGGAAGGCTCGTTCCACGGCAGGGACTCCAGGTCCTTGAGCACGCCGCGGCGCCGGAACCACCGCTCGAACTCGATGTGCCAGCCCCCTACGAACCAGGGGATCTGCTCGAAGCAGCCGCTCCAGGTGCGGGACTCGTCCGGCCGCGTCAGCGGCTCCATCACCTCGTCCTCGTACCGCGCCAACACGATGACCTGCGCCATTCTGCTCATGCCCACATGTCACACCGTGCGGGTACCGCGGGCAATCGGTTTTGCGGCGATCAGGGAGCTGAGCCGGTAGGTGCCGTTGCCTTCCTTTGAGACCATGCGCGCGACCCCGTGGTGTTGGAGCGCGCGGGTGGCCTTGGGCCGGGTGATGCTGATTTCGGAGGCGAGGATGCCGTGGGTGACCAGGCAGTGCCCGCCTGGCTCCTGACAGCCCGGGAGGTGCAGCTGTACGGGGTGGGTGGCCGACGGTATGCCGCGCGGGGCGAGCATGAGGGCGTTGTCGGCCGTCCAGACGTACTCGGGGGCGGCGGGCTCCACAGCGATCGACATGACGTCCTACCCTTCGTGGCGCGGGCCTGAGCGCGCGCCTTGTCCTCCCGCAGCGGCTTCTCCGCCGGTCTCGGGAGCCAACATGTTCGACATCCTCCTGCAGAGCCGCAGGGACAAGGCCGCGGCAGGACGCTTCTTCCGCCGCCCGAAGAAGACCCGTACGGTGCCGGGGGTGGTCATCACCGACAGGCTCCGTTCCTGCGGCGCGGCGCACCGTGAGGTCATGCCCTCGGTGGAACACCGTTCCCACAAGGGCCTGAACAACCGGGTGGAGAACAGTCATCAGCCCACGCGGAAGCGGGAACGTGCCATGAAGGGATTCCGCTCCGTCGGCGGGCCCAGCGGTTCCTGTCCGCGTTCGGCGGCATCTCACCCCACTTCCGCCCTCATTGCTACCTGGTGAAAGCCTCCGACCACCGAGCCGAGATGACCGTCCGCTTCGTGATCTGGGACCAGATCACCGGCGCTGCCGGCCGGCCCACCACGGCCCGACCACAGGCCCGGACCGCAGGCCCCACCAGGCCCCAACGCCCCGCCAGGCCCCGACATACTCAACAACCTGACAGCGCCCCTCTTACCCCTCCTCTGCCTCCACGTCGCCGATGGCGACGCAGAGGCCCTACATGCTCTGCTGTACCTCGATCACGGACACCCTCCACCATCCCCGGCCTGGAGGCAGCCGATCTCACTGGACTCTGACCGAGCGGCCGATGGGACGTATGTCAGCGCGCGGTGACCCAGTATGCGGCGAGCGCGCGGTTGTCGCGCGGCTTGGCGATGGCCCGGAGAACGTCGACCTGGCTCAGGACGAGCTGTCGTACCGCCTCGGGCAGTGTGGCCAGACGCTCCTCCGTTCCGGCCAGGTCGAGGCAAGCAGCGATTTCCCAGTCACCGTCCTGAAGCTCTTCGGTATCGACCGCCCCGCTGCCTTCGGCCGTCCAGCCGGCCTCGGACAGGAGACGCAGCATCCCCTCACGGGAAAAGGGCGTGCGGACGTTGCCCTGACCGTGCGACCCTGCGGCCTCGATCTGCCCCTGGATCAGCACGGCGAGCAGGTGCGCCAACTGGCCACCAGACGCAGGCGTCAAGTCCCACTCGGTGAAACACAGTCGCCGCGCCCACGGCCGTACCCGGGCCAGTGTGTCTCGAAGTTGCCCAAGCGATGCGAAATACCAGGAACAATGTGCGAGCACCACGTGGTCGAAGGAACTCTCGGGGAAGTCCACTGATGGGTCAAGGACATCGGTGCCGAAGCGGAAGTCGATGCGCGGCCCGAGGGGGCCCGCCGCGAGCCGGGCTGCCGATTCCCCGAGCGTCACCGGCGCCCCGTAGGAGGGCTCGGCCACGTCGACGGCCACCACGCGCCCTTTGGGCCCGACCGCCTCTGCCAGCACGGCGGTCATGTCGCCCTGGCCGCAGCCCAGTTCGAGGACAGTTGAACCTGGCGCGATGTGCCAGCCCGCCACGAGCGCGGCGCGGTGGCGAGTCTGGGACAGCTGGCTGTCCGGGCTGTGATCGGCGGCGGCCATGCCGGCCGCGAGCGAGGGGGCCTTGGCGCGGAGATCGGAGAGATTCACAGAGTCCTTGGTGATACTCGGCGGGTCGGTGGTGGCCGATGGTATGAGACGCGGGGGCAGCACACCTCATATTTCCTGGGCATCCTGTGATCCCGCAGCCTGGGCAGACCGGAAACTCGCACTTACCTCGACTCTGTCGGGGATCTTGGAGTTCCCCTTGCGGCAGCATGATCAACGGGCACGCTCGGATAGTTCCGCCGACCGACGAAGCTGTCGAGGAGCCCGTTGTCCCTGCGCCCCGTCCTGGTGAGCACGTTCCGCCTCTGACCGCGCAGGTCGCGCGGGCGAGCAACCCGGTCGGCACGACGGCGATATGGGTGCGTGACCGGCTGGACGGGCTGTGGCACGACGAGGACTTCGTGGACTGGTACCCCCGGGACGGACATCTGGCGCTCTCGCCCGCGCAGCTGGCAACCGTATGTGTGCTGCAATTCCTGCTCGGCCCGTCGGACCGGCGGACCGCCGAGGCGGTCCGCTGCCGAATCGACGTCAAATATGCGGTGGCCATGGAGCTGGACGGTCCCGGCTTTCAGCACAGTGCGCTGATCGACCTCCGCGATCGTTTCCCCCTACGACACCTCGGCCCGTTACGCCAGGGGCAGGTCAGAACGGGCTGGCACAGCCCTATCCGACCTCATCGCCCACCGCGGACCCGCTGATCGTGGCCCGGTTCACCAAGAACCAGTGCCGTCCCTGCCCGGCTCGTGCCCGGTGCACCAGCACCGCCGGCAGCGTCCGCACCGTCGGCTTCTCTCTCCCCCCGCCGCGCGAGCTCCGTGATCTGCAGCTCCGCATCCGCACCGAGCAGCAGACGCCCGAGTGGAAGGCCCGATACGCGGTCCGCTCCGGCGCGGAAAGCACGGTCAACGAGTTCACCCACGGACACGGCTGCGGTGTGCCGCTACAGAGGACAGGGAAAGGCCCACGTCCAGCACCTCCAGACGGCCATCGCTGTCAACATCGAGCGCCTCAGCGCACTGTCCCCGACTGGGGAAACCTCCATGCCCTGCCGGCCGACCGCCTTCCAGAACCACCTCGACCAGCGCAGGATTCCGCGCACGAACTCCTGGCGCACCCTGGGCACCTGACCTCTGCGACTTCAAGATCCCGGACAGAGTCAAGCCCAGTAATGCTGGGAGTGGTGTGGGCTGTCAGATCCGGGCCGTAGTGTGGGTGCCCTGGCCGAGATCTGGGAAGGATGGGGCATGGAGGCAGTCACTGCACGGTTCATCGAGGAGTCCACGGCTCTGCCGCCGGCGGCGCTCGCCGTGTTGTACGAGGACTCCCTTGACCGCTGGAGCCGGGGCGGCCGCGATGCCAGCCGTGCGACCAGGGTCTCCGCGTCGGAGAACTCCGCGATCGAACGTGCTGTCCGCACCGCTCTCCGCCGCCGCACCGACGAACTGGACGCCTTCCGCCCGCATCTCTGCTTCGACATCAAACCCGCCTGCTCGATCGCCGCGCGTGCTGTCTGCAAGCGTACGAAACTGACGGAGGAGCAGTACCGGGTGCTGCTGGACCCGTTCGCGGCGGCAGGGGTCACGGTCCCGGAGTGGTGAGTACCGAGACCTAGGCAGTTTCTTACGGATCACTGCGTGAGCCCCGAGCTGTTGGTGGTGTGATGGCTTCATGCGACCTGAGCACTGTGTGACCGGGAACCACATCGAGGTGTGGCAAGGACGAGTGCTGCCGTCGGGGCCGGAACGGATCAGGTTCGGGACGGTGCTGCGCGGCTCACTCCTACCGATCCTGGTCTGGACCGGAGTCGCGTGCTTCGTGTACTTCGTCTACAACCCGCTCGTAGCGACGGTTCTCGGCGGTCTCTTCGCGTTGTCGTTCCTCGTGGGGTTCACGCTGCGTCGCAGGGCGAAGCACTCGGTCCGCTGCAGCGTCTACGGTGCGCTGGGCGGGGTGCTCGACAAGTCCATGGCTGGGTTCTGAGGCGTTGCGGCGCAGGCGACCCCTCGTTGTATTGAGCGTGTTGACCGACGCCCAGTGGGCCAGGATCGAGCCCCTGTTGCCGGACCGGACTCCCCGCCGAGGGGGAAGGTGGCGTGATCACCGGCAGGTGATCGACGCGATCGCCTGGAAGTACCGGACTGGATCTCCGTGGATGGATCTGCCCGCGGAGTTCGGCTCGTGGAAAGGCGCCTACAGCCGTCTGCGGAACTGGGCGATTGACGGGACCTGGGAGCGAGTGTTCACCACCCTGCTGGTCCAGGCGGACGCTGATGAGGACCTGAGCTGGGTGGTATCCGTTGACTCCACGGTCGTTCGGACACATCAGCATGCGGCTGGAGCCCGCAAAAAGGGGCTCCAGCCGACGAGCCAGCGGACCACGCCATCGGCCGCTCCCGAGGCGGGCTGACTACGAAGATCCACCTCGCCGCCGATGGCAACTGCCGGCCGCTGGCTTTCGTGCTTACGGCCGGACAGGCTGGCGACGCGCCCGCCTTCACTGAAGTGATGGCGAGACTGCGCGTCCCCCGACGTGTCGGGCGTCCCCGGATTCGGCCCGACATGGTTCTGGCCGACAAGGCGTACTCCTCCCGGGCCATCCGCGAACACCTGCGACGGCGAGGGATTCGGACGGTCATCCCGGTACCAGCCGACCAGCAGGGCCACCGGCTCCGTCGGGGCAGCCAGGGCGGCCGGCCGCCCGCCTTCGACCGCGAGGCATACAAGCAGCGCAACACCGTCGAGCGATGCATCAACCGCCTCAAACAGTGGCGAGGGATTGCCACTCGCTACGAGAAGACCGCCACCGTCTACCTCGCCGGACTCCACGTCGCAGCCATCTTCATCTGGTCAGCGCGATGATCCGAGAGAAACTGCCTAGGCCGTTTCCTCCGGATCACCTTGCTGACCACACGAAGATGCCTGCCAGGTGGAGGGCCGCGAGGTAGATGGTGGCGGTCTTGTCATAGCGGGTGGCCAGGCCGCGCCATTGCTTGATCCTGTTGATGCACCGCTCGACCGTGTTCCGCTGTTTGTACGCTTCGCGCGCGAACGCCGGAGGGCGCCCACCGCGGCTGCCGAGCCGCTTGCGATTCGCTGCCTGGTCAGCGGGTTGGGGGATCACCGCACGGATCCCGCGATGTCGCAGGTAGGTGCGGATCGCGCGAGACGAATACGCTTTGTCCGCGAGGACCGCGGTGGGCGTCGTTCGGGGTCTGCCGACCCGTCGAGGCACCCGGATCCCCGTCATCACGTCCGGGAATGCCGGGGCGTCACCAGCCTGGCCGGGGGTAATTACGAAGGCCAGCGGGCGGCAGCGGCTGTCGGCCGCCAGGTGGATCTTCGTTGTCAGCCCACCACGAGACCGCCCCATTGCATGATGGTCCGGCTCCTTGACCAGGGCCCCTTTTTGCGGGCCCCGGCCGCGTGCTGGTGAGCACGAACGACCGTGGAGTCCACCGCGACGACCCAGTCCAGATCGCCCTCGGCATCAGCCTGGGCGAGGAGGTTCGTGAAGACCCTTTTCCAGGTGCCGTCAGCTGCCCACTTCCGCAGCCTGTTGTGGACGCCCTTCCACGAACCGAAGCGCTCAGGCAGGTCCACCCACGGAATACCGGTGCGGTACTTGAACGCAATCGCGTCGATCACCTGCCGGTGATCCCGCCACCGCCCGCCCCCCTCGGCGTCCGGTCCGGCAGCAACGGCTCGATCCGCACCCACTGCGCATCACTCAACGACATGCCCCAACGAACGACTCACATCTGCAGAGGCAACGGCCGCCCGCCGTACCGGTCAGACAGGCCGCAGTACCTGATCAGGCTCTGCGGAAGCAGCCCCGGCGTACTCTGCGAAGTCCACGTTGCCGAGCACCAGGTCCATCTGGACGCCGTGCACCGCGGCGGGCAGGGCTCGAAACTCCCTGGGGTCCGGCGACTCGATGAGTTCCTGGTAATAGACGGGGTCAAGGCCACTCACATCTTCCCAGACGGTCGACAGAACCAGCAACGCCCGCGCCGGCGACTTCATCGTGCCGCGGTCAGCGAGGAAGACGACAATCAGGTCCTCATCCACCACGGCGGCAAGAACCTCGTCGGCCGTTGCTCCTGACCAAGCAGGCGAATCGATGAGCTGAACTGCTGCGGCAAACTCACCGTCTGGCCCCCACGGCCGGTGCAACTCCCCAACCACCGTGTTCCACGCCTCGTCGTCGCTGAAGTCGGTCCTGATGACGAGAACGTCGAGCAAGTCGCGTCCGATCTCAGGCAGCACTCGCTCAAGATTCTCCGGCAACGTCATGCCCAGGACTCTCCCACCCCGCACTGACAACCAGCTCCTGCGGGAGTGATCCAGAAGAAACGTCCTAGACGGCAAAGCTGCGACCCGCCTGTCCCTGCCGACCTCCATGCCCGGTGTCCCGATCGACGCGTTCGCCGGTGCGCCCATTCCTGGTCGAGGATGCTGAAGACTTCGGAGTCACGCCAGCCGTCCCGGATCAGCGCTGTGTGCCGGTGTCGGCCCTCGTGGGTCATGCCGAGCTTGCCCAGCACCCGGGCCGATGCAACGTTGCGTGGATCGCAGGTCGCGTAGATCCGGTGCAGTCCTATCAGCCCGAACCCTCTGCTGAGAAGCTCCCTGCCGATGACTGTGCCCACGCCTCGCCCCCACACTCGAGGATGCACGAGATAGGAGATCTCGCCCTGGCGGTGGGCCAGGTTGCGGATCTTCAGCTCGCCGATTCCGACGAGTTCACCGTCGAGGCAGGCCGCGTGCACGAACCTTGTGTTGCTCAGCTCGGTGACGCGGCGGCGGGGTGGGGTGGGGAGGTGCCGGAGGATCCGGGGATTGCCGATCTGGCCGATCTCTTCGAAGCGGTCGTTGCTGATGTTCCTGCTCGGACCGGTGAGCCGGGGAACGTCGCCAGGACCTCTCTGGCCGGTGCTGTGGAGGATTTGAGGGCGGCTGCCCGGCTCGGCGGTCTGCTTCCCGCCGTAACGTTGTGGCACCTGCACCGCGCCATGGAACAGGAACGCGCCGCGCACCAACACCTGCACCCTCGGGCGCCGACAGGATGAGCAGAGGGCGCGCAGCCCGCCTCGATTCCTTTCATGCCGCCCGGCGACTCGACGGTCCGAACCGCCGGCTGTGAGCGTCCGCACAGCACTCGATCGACGTGCTGACTACCGCGCTGTCCGGGATCAGCCCGGAGACCGCGGGGGCGCTCGCTGCCGTGGCGGCGGGTTACCGGCCGACGCGCGCCGCAGGCTCGGTCTCCCCGCCGATGCTGATACCGCTGCGTGCGGGGATGCGGGCCGTGCCCGCGGCCCGTTCCGGACAGCAGGCCGCCCCCGGGAAGCTGCCCCGGCCACGGGCGAGGCGGCGTGGGCTCGGGCCCGGATGCCAGGGCATCAGCACCGAGCCCTGAACCGCTCGCACCGGCACCCTACGGTGCGCTGAGTTCATCGACGATGGCCCGCAGCACGCCGTCCCCGGCCTGCGCGGTCGTGGTGTTCACAGGGACCACCACGCCGACCACCAGATGCTGCGGGGTACCGGATCCGGCCAGGAGGGCAGGTGCGGGCTCCGTGGTGACGATCCGCAGCATGTCGTGATCGGGCGAGCTTTCGAGACGGTAGCCATCGGGGAGGCGGGACAGCCAGGCGTGGTCGACTGCGACCGGCTGCCCGTCGACCGCGCCGATCCGCACACCGCCCGTGGACCAGTTCGACCACCTCACCGGGCACCAGCCGGGACCCGGGGCCGGGAGTACGTCGGTGAGGTCGGGGTGATCGTCACCGAGATGCACCGGGAAGGTGTGCTTGCGGATCCGCCACTGTCCGTCCTTGTGCAACACGTCCGGGTCGAGACCGTCGATCAACCGCATGTCCAGAGCAACGCGGCCGTCGCTGATCCGGTCGCCGTGGACCCACACCGTGTCCTTGCTGACCAACCAGTCACACAGCCGTTCTCTCGCCACCGACCCCATAAGTACTCCCTGTTCAGCCCAGCGATTCACCTCACCGTAGCCGCCGGCATCCCGCCGTCTCCGACCGGATGTGCTCAATGCGGCACAGTCGGCCCATCAGCGGCCCCGAGCTCCATGGTCAGAGCGTTCTGACGCTCCGTGGTTGGCAAGAGAGACGCAGGCCAGTTGGCAATCAGTCGTCCCGAAGCCGCAGGTCAGATCAGTCGAGTGGGCCCTTCCCGGTCGGTTTCCACCCGCCCTGCTGAATTGCCGACTTTGCTGCGTCGCCACACCGGATTCTCCATCCACAAGTGCTCCGGAATCGTCGGAATCTATGCATACATCACCTGTTTTGCGGGTGTGTCCGGTGCTGGGTGCTGGGTGCCCGGCCATCGACAGCACGGCTGAGAGGGCACGACCCCCTGAGAGGGCACGACCGCTAGCGGGCAGAGCAAGTTCGATACACAGGTGGAGGTCCGCAGAGTCGCTGGCGGCCAGGATCGGGAAGATCCTGGCCGACCGTGACCTGGACGGTGTCGGCAGGACCGACGCAACGTTCTGGCGGGCCGGGACCCGCATTCCGCCGAAGGCCGAGGCCGAGGTCCCCGGCCGCTCGTACCAGGCCGGGCGGCGGCGTTTGGCCTCCCGTATGGCGGTCGGGGGAGTGGTGGGCACAGGCGGCCACCTGGCCGCCCCGGGCCCGGAGCCGCCGAGCGGACCGTCCGGGAGCCGGGTCTCGACCTGGCCCGCGCGCACGACGCCGACAGCACGGGAATTCGGGCCACCGCCCGGGGTCTCTCTGCGACATGACGTGACGTCCGTCCCGCCGGTTCAACGGCCGGCGGTTCGTGTGCGCCACTGCGGTGCGGTGACGTTGTGCGTGCCGATCGGCGGAGCGAGGATCGCGGGTGGCATGCCCTGAGCGAGTCGGATCAACGCGGTCGTGCGGGATGCCCGGACGCGGATGCCGTGGACAGTGAGCGCTCGGGCGAGAGGACCTGTGGAGGGTTGGTTCCTGGCCGGATGTCAGGGAAGAGCCAGCTGCTGGAGGTAGGGCATTCCACCTGATTCTGTGCGGTTCCTCGGCGAGACGGTGCAGTAGAGGGGCACGAGGGTAGTGGGAGGCGGGTGGTGGCTCGGCTGCGGTCTCGGCAGCTTCTCCGTGTACGCACATGCGCTCTCGGCCCACTGGTGGAACGTCAGCACGGTGCGGAGGTTGTGCTCTGCCGTGGGCTCCAGCAGAGCGGTCTGGAGCAGTGCGAGCCGAGGCCGCGCAGCGCTTCGTCGGACAGGCCCAAGGACCGGCTCGGGATCGCGGATCTCGATCATGTCGATCTCGAACCCCGCGAGTACGCCACGCTGGTGCTCTCAGAGAGCCCGGGCTCGTGGCCCCATTCGCCGTGGGTGCCTTCCTGGCTACGTCCACGACTACGGGCATCAGTCGTTCACGACTTCGGGCGGCACTCCTGGGGGCCATCGCGTTCGAGTTGTTCACGAGCCGTGGCGGCACCGATTGCCTCGGAGACCCCCGAATGGATTTGCTGCGCGCGGCCGGCTCATTGAGCAATGGGCCGGGCCCGGCTGGGGCTGTAGGCGCTCACTGGCGGTACGCGGCCATCGCGACCTCGATGAATGAGTGGACCAACGGGTTGGTGTCGCCGTCGTTCCGTACCGCGACCACGCGGCTTGGTGCCATGTCCACCAGCGGAACCGCGATCAGGTTCTCGGGCAGGTCGTGCCCGAGTGGGGCCAAGCCGACAGTGCTGTTCCAGAGCACGGCCTGCAGGCATTCCTGGACGACGCGCACCACAGGGCCCTCGCGCGGCTTGCCGCCATTCCAGTACGACTGCCAGATCGGGTCGGTTCCCTGCGGGAACTGGAACCAACGGCTGTCGGACAGGTCGGCCAGCTTCAGGTAGTCGCGACGGGCCAGTGGATCGTCGGTGCGCAGTACGGCACCGACCGGATCGGTGCGCAGCTCACGCACCGTCAGAGCGGTGTCGTTGAACGGCGCACGGGTCAGGGCGACATCGACCAGTCCGGCGCGTAGCCCGCAGGTCGGGTCGGTCAGGTCGGTGTGGCGGATGCGGATGTCGACGCCGGGGTGGCGTCGGCGGTAGACAGCCGCCAGCCTGGTGACGCCGGGGTCGGTGCCGTCGCCCAGGATGCCGATGGTGAGGGTCGCGGCGCCTGCCGCCGCGGCCACGCGGACGCGGACGCGGTCGGCCTGGTCGAGCAGGGCCCGTGCTTCGTCGAGCAGCAGCACCCCCGCAGGGGTGAGCGTGACGCCGGCCTGCGAGCGGGTGAACAGCAGGGCACCGATCTCTGTCTCCAGCTGCTTGATCGCCCGGCTCAGTGGCGGCTGGCTCATGTGCAGGCGGGTGGCGGCCCGGCCGAAGTGGAGTTCCTCGGCGACCGCCACGAAGTAGCGCAGGGTACGTAGCTCCACGCTGCGACGATACCTGCAAGGTATCGGCGTGCCGTAACAGGTCTTGGACACTCGCAGAGCCCTGGCGGTGCACTTGGAGCATGACCGACGAAGCGAAGACCAGTGAACCGCAGGCCGGCCCCGCCGTATCGGTGGTCGGCCCCGACGACGGCGAGACGATCGTCATGGGCACCACGCGTATGCGCGTCCTCGAAGACGGCAGCCACACCGGGCACCGCCTGGGGATCGCCGAGTCCGTGCTCGCCCCGCACACCCCCGGACCGCCGCAGCACCGCCATGCCCAGCACGAGGAGGGTTTCTACATCATCTCCGGCACGGTGCGGTTCACCGTCGGGGAAAAGGAATACGACGCGGTCGCGGGCACACTCGTGATGGTCCCGCGAGGCGCCCCGCACACCTTCGCCAACCTGGCCGACCGACCCGCCGTCATGCTCAGCATGTTCACCCCCGACCTGTATGTGCAGTACTTCCGAGACCTCCGGAGCATGACCGCCGACGGCAGGCCGCTGACACCTCAGGCCGCCGTTCACACGATGAGCCGCTACGCCACCGAGCCCGCGACCGACTTCGCCTGAAGCCGGCGGGCCAACACCCCGGCTGCCCGCCCCGGCTGACCTTTCACGGCAGATGCCTGCTGGTGCGCCGTGTCGTCCTCGACCGGCGTCCGGTCGCGCATGTCGCGAAGGAACGCCGACCGGCTCATCCAGGCAGGGCTTGCGCACCGGGTCGCCGGTCGGATCGTTGACGGATCCCTCGCCCCTGGCACCGGCACCCACATCATGAGAGCAGGCGGACCGCGTGGCCGAGGGCGCCCCGCAGCTCCTCGATGTGCTGGAGCAGGGCAGCCCGGTGGACTGTTCGCCGCGGACGGTCGGCCTCGGCCTCGGCCATGGGGGCAGATCCTCTCTTGCGGCCGGCCGTCCCGGCCGGGGTGGCCGTGTAGGCCATCGCCCGCCGCCGTACGTCACGGGGATGACGTACGGCGGCGAGCACCAGGAACACGGCGCCGTTGATGAGTTCCGGCAGCAGAAGACCCCGTGCATGGGGGTCCGGGGTCTCCGTGCGACATGACGTGACGTCTGTTCTGCCGGTGCTTGCTTTCGAGCAGCAGGCCGTTGAGGCGGCGCTCTCGGGATCACGCCCGTGGATGCCGCCCTGCGCGTCGCGATCGTCTGCTCCGCTCCCTGCGGCTCTCGGCCCCAGGCTGTGTTGGTCCACACCGTGTGGCCGAGGTCGTCGAGGAACAGCGCCGGACGGTCGGGGATCGGCGCGGTCGAGCACGTCGATGGGGGAGGGGGGCTCGTCGGCGTCGTGGGCGAACGCCTCCGCCCCCGGCCGGTCACGGTCGAGTGAGTAGACCTCGGCGTTGACGGCGATCGTCGTCAACGTCCCGTCGGTCGTCGCCCTTGTCGAGGCATCGCACGACACGAGGACCGTCACCGGCAGGGAGGCGGCCGGCGCGGACGCCAGGCGGTGCGGTTTCACAGATCCGAGTCCACGGTGGAGGCCGCATCGCGGACCCGGTGAGGCAGGTCGACGCGGACGGTGATGCCTCCGCCGGGGCGTGGGGTGGCGGTGATCGTGCCGCCGTGGGAGAGCGTGATGGCGCGGACCACGGCGAGGCCGAGCCCGAGCCCGTTGCCGGGGCGGCCGTGGCCGCGATGGAAGGGTTCGAACAACGCGGGGATGTCCCGTTGCTCCAGGACCGGCCCACTGTTCGTGGCCTTGAGGAACGCGCGCCCACCCAGGGTGACGGTGGTGATCGTCGCCGTACCGCCGGGGTGGTTGTGCCGTACCGCGTTGGCGAGCAGGTTCACCGCTACTTGGGCCAGCAGTGCGGGGTCGCCCACGACGGGCGCCGGGGCGAGCGTCGTGGTGATGCGGATCTTGGCGGCCCGTGCCTCCTCGGCCAGCTCCGTCACGGCGTCCCGCGCGGCGTCCGCGAGGTCGACCGGGTGCGACGTCCGGGTGCCGCTCTCGCCGCGGGCCAGGGTCAGCAGGGACACGATCAGGCGCTCGGTGCGGGCGTTGGCGTCCAGGGCGCTGCGGAAGGCGGGTCTCAGGTCGTCGGGGACACGCCCCTGGGCGAGGGGGATCTCGAGCGCCGTGCGCTGAAGGGTGAGGGGGGTGCGCAGTTCGTGCGAGGCGTGGGCGGTGAACTGCCGCTGCGCGTCGAAGCTGCGGTCCAGCCGGTCGAGCATGGCGTCGAACGTGTCGCCGAGTTCGCGGACCTCGTCGTGGGGGCCGGTGAGGTCGAGCCGTTCGTCCAGGCTGCTGCCGGTACTGATGCGGCGGGTTGCCGCGGTCACCTGCGTGAGGCGGTGCAGCGAGCGGCGGGCCGCCCACCACGCGAGCAGCGCGGCGAGCGCGGTGAAGACGAGCAGCAGAAGCACTGACCGCGTCAGAACTTGCTTCAGGACCTGGTCCTGGAAGTCCTCGAATCCCTCGGTAGGAGTGAGGGGCGCCTGGGCCACGCCGGTGTCCGGCAGGGCGGGGTCGGCGGGCAGGGGCGCCGCGGTGGTGTTCGGCACGGCGGGATCGACCGGTTGTACGGGCACGGTCTGTACGGCGGGGACGACGAGGTATCGGTTGTCCTCGATGAGCTGCTGGGCGCTGAGCCAGTTGAGGAGGACCAGCCCGCTGCCGAGGATCAGGAAGACCACCGTGGTCACCAGGGTCAGGCGCCCGCGCAGGGGCAGCCGGTGCAGAAGAGCGCGGCGGGCGACCGTGCGCCCCGGCTTCGGTCCCGTCACAGCCGGTATCCGTAGCCGGGGGTGTGGCTGATCAGCCGCGGCTCGCCGAGTTTGCGGCGCAAGGTGTGCACTGTGACCCGGATCGCGGTGGTGGCGGGGTCCAGCGCCGCATCCCACAGCCGGTCCTTGAGTTCCTCGGCGGTGACGGGGGCGCCGTCCTCGGCCAGCAGCAGCTCCAGTACGCCCAGTTCCCTGGGGGTCAGCTTGAGCGGGCGCCCGTCGCGCTCCGCGACACGGCGGACGGTGTCCAGACTGATGCCGTGACGGCTGAGCACCGTGGCGGCGGTGCCGGGGGCGACGCGGCGGGCGAGCGCGCGCAGCCGGGCGACCAGCTCCAGGTACGAGAAGGGCTTGGACATGTAGTCGTCGGCACCCTGGCCGAGGCCGTCGACCAGGTCGGCCAGGGCGCCCGCGGCGGTGAGCATCAGGATCCGCGCCGGGTATCCGGCCGCGTTCAGTGCCCGGCAGACGACGTCGCCGCTCAGCTGGGGCAGATCCCGGTCGAGCACCAGCACGTCGTACTCGGCGGCGGCCGTCATCTCCAGCGCCCGAACACCGTCGTGGGCGACGTCGCAGGACATCCCCTCGCCGCGCAGGCCCTCCGCGAGCATCGCGGCCAGTTCTTCCTCGTCCTCGACGATGAGCACACGCATGTCGTCCTTACTCCGCCTCTCCGGCCGGGTGACGTCGGGTTTCGGCCCCGACCCGGTCCAGGATGCCGCCGGGCACGTTAGCGAGGGGTTAGGCAGACGATCACGCGTGGCTCACCGGGGGCTGCGTAGAACGGTTCCGACGCCGGTGTCGAGATCGGCGTCATCGTCGAGATCAGCGAGGAGCAGAACATGCGCGAGCGCATCGGGCGGACGTTCATAACGGCGACCGCCGTGGCCGCGGTCCTGGTGATGAGCGGTTGCTCCGAGTCACAGGACGCGGCCCCCAAGGTCGCCGGGGACGACGGTTCGGACACCGGCCAGCCGCAGGACGACGCCGCGATCAAGCAGTCCTGGGTGAGCTGCATGCACACCCAGGGTCAGACCCAGGTCCTGCTCGACAAGGAGGGCAACATCGCCGTCCCCGCGACGGACACTGGCTCCGGCCCCGGCGGCGGTTACGACGAGGCGGCCAAAGTCTGCGACAGGAAGAATCCCGGCATCCATCAGGTCCAGAAGAAGAACAGCAAGAAGTTCGTCGACATGGCGCGCGCCTTCGTGGCGTGCGGCAGGAAGAACGGCTACCCGGACATGCCCGACCCCGATCCGAAGGACGGCATCCTCGTCTTCACCGCGCAGTCGTTCGACGGGGCCAAGTGGGACGCCATCCAACCCGCGTGCGGCAAGCTGCCCATGCCCGGCTACCGGATCGGCTCGTGACCATGTCCCGTACCGAGAGGCCCAACGAGGCATCCGCCGAGTCCGGCCCCGCCGTGGTGGGCAGGCTCCGCAAGCGGCGCAAGGGTGTCGTGCCGTTCGTCCTGACCGCCGCGATCACCGGCGCGGCGGTCCTGGGCGTGACGCGCCCGTGGGAACGCCAGGAGTCCGCCGCCGGGCGGTCGCCCGTCGAGTACGGCACCGTCGCGGTGCAGAAGGGGTCGCTGTCCAGCGGCATCCAGATCGCCGGGACGCTCGGCTACGACGAGCCGACGTCTGTGGTCGCCGCCGGGCGGGGCACCGTCACCGCGCTCCCCGCCGTCGGCACCGTCATCAGGCCCGGCGGAAAGCTGTACGAGGCCGATGGCAGCGCCGTCGTGCTGATGCGCGGCAACCGGCCTCTGTGGCGCGATCTGGGACCGGGCGCCGGCAACGGCCCCGACGTCAAACAGCTCAAGCGGAACCTGGTCGACCTCGGGTACGCCGACGGGCTAGGTCTGGCCGTCGACGAGAAGTTCACCAAAGGCACCGAGACCGCGATCAAGCGGTGGCAGAAGTCCCTGGGGGTGAAGCAGACCGGAACGGTCATGCTCGGCAGCGTGGTCATGCTGCCGCAGGCGAGCGTGCAGGTGCGGCAGCTCGGCATACAGCTCGGCGCGCCGCTGGGAACGGCCTCGGTCATGACAGTGAGCGGCACCAGCCTTGTCGCCACCGTGCGGCCCGCCGACAACCAGCTGTCCCGGTTCAAACCCGACGGCAAGGTCGAGATCAGGCTGTCCGACGGCAGCACAGTCACCGGACGCGTCCGCTCCCTGATCCGCGGCGGCTCCAGCGGTCAGGGCGAAGGCGAAGGCGAAGGCGGGGGAGGGGGCGTCGGCGCCGATCAGCAGAAGACGACTGTCACCATCGCGCTGGACAGTCAGCAGGAGGCACGGAAGGCCGGGCCGTCGTCCGTGACGGTCACCGTCGTGGGCGACAGCGTCAGCGACGCACTCATCGTGCCCGTCACCGCGCTGCTCGCGCTGGACGGCGGCGGCTACGGCGTCAAGGTCGTCGACGGCACGGACACCCGCCTGGTCAAGGTGCAGCTAGGTCTGATCGCCGACGCCCAGGCGCAGATCTCCGGGAGTGTCAAGGCCGGCACCCGGGTGGTGATCCCCAAGTGACACCCGTACTGGAGCTGACCGCCGTCACCAAGGAGTACCCGGGTTCCCCGCCACTGCGCGTGCTGCACGGCCTCGACCTGACCGTCGACGCCGGTGAACTCCTCGCCGTGGTGGGTCCGTCCGGCTCCGGCAAGTCGACCCTGCTCGCCCTCCTCGGATCACTGGACCGGCCCAGCGCCGGGCGGCTGCGCTTCGAGGGACGCGATCTGTCCGGCCTGTCGGACGCCGAACTCGCCTCGGTGCGCGCCCACCGCATCGGCTTCGTCTTCCAGCAGTTCTTCCTGCTGCCGGGACTGACGACGGTGGAGAACGTCGCCACCGGCCTCCTCTACAGCGGCTCCCCGGCGGCGCGGCGGCACACCGCCGCCGTCGAGGCCCTGCACGAGGTGGGCCTCGAACACCGCCTGGGCCACCGCCCCGACCAGCTCTCCGGCGGCGAAAAGCAGCGCGTCGCCGTCGCCCGCGCCCTCGTCGGGCGGCCCGCGCTGCTGCTCGCCGACGAACCCACCGGGGCGCTGGACAGCGCCTCGGGCACGGCAGTCGTCGAGCTGCTGCGCGCCCTGAACGCCAACGGCACCACCGTCATCGTCATCACCCACGACCGTGAACTCGCCGCCTCCTTCCCCCGACGGGTGGGCATAAGGGACGGCCGGATCGACTTCGACGAAAGCAGCCCCCACACGGCGGGAGTCGTCCGATGAGCACCCGCACCCGCCGCACTCGGCTGCGCCCGGTCGACCTGCTGCGCCTGGGCATGATCGGTCCGCGCACCCGCAAGACGCGCTCCGCCCTGTCCGCCCTCGGCATCTCGCTCGGCATCGCCGCCGTCGTCGCCGTCACCGGTATCTCCTCCTCCAACCAGGCCCACCTGCTGGCCCGCCTGGACCAGCTCGGCTCGAACCTGATCACCGTCGCCGCCGGGAAGGACTCCACGCAGCAGCTCGTACCCCTGCCGTCCACTGCCGAGAAGATGCTCGGCAACATCGCCCCGGTGCAGCAGGTCACCGCGGTCGGGGCCACCAAGGCGGAGGTCTACCGCAACAATCTGGTTCCCGAGCAGCAGACCGGCAGCATCACCGTGCTGGCCGCTCGGCCGAATCTCCTCGACGTCCTGCACGGCTCCCTGCACAGCGGGAAGTGGCTGGACCGGGCGAGCGAGCGGCTCCCCGTCACCGTGCTCGGCGACCAAGCCGCCCAGCGCCTGGGCGTGACCGCGTCCGGCGAGCGGGTCTGGCTGGGCGGCCAGTCCTACGCCGTCGCCGGCATCCTCGCGCCGAACGAACTGGCCCCTGAACTGGACACCGCCGCCCTGATCGGCTGGCCCCGGGCCACAGCCCACCTGGGCGCCGACGGCACCGCGGCCACGGTCTACCTGCGCACCCACCCGGAGCGGGTGCCCGACGTCCAGGCCGTCGCTGCGGCCACCGCGAACCCGGCGAGTCCGAGCACCGTCGCCGTCAGCCGCCCCTCCGACCTCCTTCTGGCTCGGGACGAGGCCAAGGGCGCCCTCACAGGGCTGGTGCTCTCCCTGGCCGGGGTCGCCCTGCTCGTCGGCGGCGTCGGCATCGCCAACACCATGGTCGTGGGCGTGATGGAACGCCGCGGCGAGATCGGACTGAGGCGCGCACTGGGCGCCCGGGGCGGACAGATCGCGGCCCAGTTCCTGTTGGAGGCCGTACTCATGGGCTTCATCGGGGGCATCGCCGGCCTGGCCGTGGGCAGCCTCACCGTCTACGGCTACGCCCTGGCCCAGGGCTGGCCGGCCACGATCCCCTACTACACGGTCGGCGGCGGCCCGGTGGTCTCCGTGCTGGTCGCCGCCGTCGCCGGCATCTACCCGGCCATGCGCGCGGCCAGGGCGTCTCCGACGGACGCCCTGCGGTCGGCCTGAGCGATCGGCCGACTCGCCCCACGACGACAGCGCCCCGGCGGGTTTCTGCCCCACTCGGACACCATGCCGGGGGCGGAACCGGCCGACGCCGACCATCATGCCGTGTCGCCCACCGCGCTCCGACTCCGCGACAACCACAACCGCGTACTCCCGGAATCCGGTCACTGTCCCCGCAGCGGTTGTGAGCCTCGACGGTGACCCGATGCGCTCCGCGTCACTGGCGGTTCCCCTGCCCGAGGATCTGCTGCTCCAGGCCATGAAGCGGGATCCGTCACGGTGCCGCATCCCGCTTCGCGTCCAAGTCCATGCGCCCAAGGGCTTGCCGGAAATCAACACGTCGGTTTGATCTTGGTTTTGTCGTGGTCGACGAACCCGGCGACGTCTCCCCGTGTGCGGAAGCGGGCTGTCGAGGCGGGAAGGTGGACACCATGGGCTGACCGGAGGGGGCGGACGTCTCTCGCTGCGCGGCTGATGGTCATGGCGGTGGTGTTGAAGAGCCGACCCAGGAGGTCCATGGTTGCGAGATTGCGCGGGTGGAGCACAGTGGCCAGGACCCGGTCGGCTGAGGTGAGCTTGGCTTGGACACCTGCGCCAGGGGTCACCAGACGCTCGTGGCCTCGACGCGTGCGGAAGTACCTGCTCACGCTGACCCGCTTCCCGCTCCCGGTGCTCTAGGCGGGGCAGACGGTGTCCCGGGCGGGCAGGGTGCCGTGCAGCAGGTAGGCGTCCACGGTTTGGTTGACGCATGTGTTCGGGTGGTTCAGATAGACGGTGTGTGCCCTGGCGGGCAGGGTGACGAGCCTGGAGGCGCGCATCGCGCGGTGCATACGGAGCCCGGACCCGTAGACGGTCCGGGTGTCACCCGTCGCCTGTACCTGGAGCGCGGGCACTGCGTTGTCGATCGTGGTCCGGGGCTCACGTGGCTTCTCCCTCCAGAACGCACAGGGAAACGGCGCATGGGTCATCGGCCCGAAGACCGGCTGCGACGTGCGGCTCCGCTCCACCGCGCGCCAGTAGTGCTCAGGCTCTGAGGGCATGGCCACGTCGGCACAGACCATCCCCAGCTGGGCCGCGTAGTCCGCGGCCCGTTCCGTCCCCGAGCCCTCGAACATCAGGTTCAGGGTGTCCCGCAGCCACGGAGGCACGGTGACCGGCTTTCCGTCGGCCGCGTCCAGCAGAACCCGGAGCGTGATGGCGAACTCAGGATTCGCGGTGTCATCGACGAGGGCGAGATAGAGGAGCAGCGGCAGTTCGTGGTCGGTGATCCGGTGCCCGCCGACGAGGACCGGCTCCCGTGCCGCCCGCTCGATCATGGCTTCGGCACCGGCCCGCACCGCCGAGGGCGTGGTGCCGAGTCCGTACTCACGGTGCCTGGGAGCGGCCCACGCCGCGAAGTCGTCGAGGGCCCGCTCGTTGGCGGGACCTTGGCGGCGCACCATGCGCATGGGGTACTCGGCGGGATCGGGTGAGCTGTCCAGGACCAGCCGGTCGACTCGGCGGGGGAACATCTGGGCGTAGGCGGCACCCAGGACCGTTCCGGACGACTGACCGAACCACGACGTCCTCCGCTCGCCCAGTGCGCTGCGGACGATGTCCACGTCCCGGGCGATGTTGCGGGTCGAGAGATGGGGCAGCACATCAGGGTCTCTGTCCCAGCACCTGCGCGCGTCCTCGCGGGAGAGCCGCACACTCGTCTCGAACCCCGCCCGGTCTGACCCCGGTGCGTACAACAGCCAGGTGCTGCGGTTCAGCCCGCAGTTCACCCGAGTGCTCCCGCCGAGCCCGCGGGTGTCCATGCCGATGACGTCGTACGCCGCCGCCACGCCTGGGGACATCACCTCACGCAGATCCCTCGGCATGCCGAGCCCTCGGGTCCCGGGTCCGCCCGGGTTGGTCTGAAGGATGCCGCGCCGCCGCGCCGGATCCGAAGACTTGATCCGCGAAATGGCGACCTTGAGGGTGCGTCCCTGCGGCCTGCTGTAGTCGAGCGGAACGGTGATCCGCGCGCACTGCGTCCCGCTTGCGGAGAGGGAGGCGTCCGCGCACGCCGCCCAGTCGACGGACTGACTCCGAAACCGGTCCAGGCCGTCCTCTCGGCTCGACGGGGAGACGGGACCGGACGCCGTGGCAGCCGGCTGGAAGACCGTGACCGAAAGGATGAAAATGCCTACAACTGCGGACTTCTTCATGATCCTCGACGCTACTGGCACCACACCGGATGCGATGCGGCCCGCGGCAACGTGTCGTCCGGTTCGACGACAGGTCCTGCTGTGTTTCCTCGGGGCCTGTGGTCGGGCCGTGGCCGGCCGGCCGGCACCGAACCCGAACAGCGGCGGGATCACCGCGCACCTCACCCCTGACCGCACCAGAAACAACCGCTCTTCACTGCGGCGTGTTCCACGGCAATCCGCCGCATGAGGACAGCCAGGGAGCGGACTTCCCCGAGCGGGCGGACATGTGAGCAGGGGCGCTGCTTCGGCCGTATCCCGCTCGCCCGGGGTGGTCATGCGGTGCAGCAGGTCGGCTACGGTCGGCCGCTGGTCGGGGTTCTTGGCCAAGCAGGCCGCCACGCTCTGGCGCAGTTCCAGGGGAAGAGCGTCGAGATCGGGCTCCTCGTACACGGCGCGGAAGTGCAGGGCGTGAGGGGTGCCGGTGCCGAACGGGCCGATGCCGACAGCGGTGTAGGCGAGTACCGTGCCGAGCGCGAAGACGTCGCTGGGGGCCCGATGGGCCGGCCGGTGAGTTGTTCCGGGGACATGAAGCCGGGTGTGCCGATCGTCATGCCGGTGTGGGTCAGCGCGGTGGCCTCGCTCGCTGTCGAAATACCGAAGTCGATCACTCGGGGCCGTCGGGGGCCAGCAGGACGTTGGAGGGTTTCAGATCGCGGTGCACGACGCCGGCGGCGTGGATCGCCTCCAGGGCCTCCGCCAGACCGGCGCCGAGTGCCGGCACGTGCTCGGTCTGCCACGGCCCGTGCTGGGCAAGTGAGGTGGCCGAGCTCTGCGAAGGAGCTCGCCGAGGGCGGCCAGGAGCAGCCGCCCGACTTCACCACGGAACTCACCACCCGGCCCGGTTGGCGGCCTGCTTACGGAGCTTCTCCCGTCGCGATCAGCCCGCCGACGGACGGCTCCCCACGCCAGGGGCGCGCGTTCTCGCACGGAAGACCCGAAGGAGTACCCACGGGCAGGAAGCGCTTGCGCTCCTCCTCGGTGTAATCACGCCCGGCCGACGAGCAGAGGTGGGGGAACCAGTTCGCGCGGAGAAGGTCGTAGGTCTGCCGCCAGCCCTTGGCATAGGCGATTAGGCGGTCCTCGTAGACGATCGCTGTCCGCCTGACGTCGAGCACGGTGGGGAAGGCGCCGATATGACGGCCTGTGTCGGTCGCCCACAGGTCGTAGCCGTCAGGGGATTCGGTGATCGCTGTGCCGTCCGAGGCCAGAGAGACCAAGCTGTCCAAGTGGTCCACGGCCATGGGGCGCCCCGTGACTTTCCGCTGGTCCACCGACCACCGGTGGACGGTGCCGTCCGCACCCTGCACCAACAGACTCCGGCCGTCGGCCGAGAAGGCAAGGGTGCGGTTCATGAAGTCATCGGAGATGGGTCTGATCGCGTCACCGGACAGGACCCCGATCCGTCGACCGGCAAGGGTGTCCCAGAGCTGGATGGTGCCCCGGGTAACGCCCGCCCTGGTAACCACCGCGACCTGGTGCGGGTGGTCCGGTCGCGGCACCAGCTGTCCGGACGAGCGGAAGGGCGAGAGGAGCGCACCGTCCGTGCGCTCGACCGACACGGGGCGTCCCACTTGCAGGCCGGTGACGGAGTCCACCCGCAGGAGCGACCCGCCCACCGTCAGAGCGGCAATGTCGCCGCCGGCCAGAGGGGTTACCCAGTCCAACGCGCTGCGCGGATCTCCTGGGTCGGGGCCGACGTCGAGCTCGCAGCCTTCCCACGGGCCAGGTCGTCGGCTCCGTAGACGAGCAGCTCCGTGCCGTTCGACTGCCACACGACGAGCCGACGGTCCTCCTGCGTCCAGGCCACACGCCAATTCGGCCTGCTGGAACGGCTTGCGGGCAGTTTGGCGGAGTGGCCCCGACCACTGACAGTGTCGCGGACGTGCAGCCGCACGTCGGTCACCCAGGCGACGGCCCGCCCGTCGGGGGACAACGCGTCCGGCACGCTGCTCGGGTTGAACTCTTCCTCCGTCAGCGGAGCCCCGGGCTCCGTCGCCAGCACCATCAGCGTGCCACCGACTGTGGCCAGCACAGTTACCGGTTCGCCCTTTCGCCTCACAGCGGCGATCGCGGCGGTCACGTCGTCCTCCTCCTCGATGCGTGGTACCCGTGTCCTGAAGGTCTCCCCGGTGGGCAGCCGGGTGAGGGCGACCTCCGCGAAAGCACCGGTTTCCTCGTCCTGCATGACGTACCCGCCCGTGGCGTCCGGCAGCAGCGCTCTGCCGGGCAGGGGCCAGGACGCGCCGGTGGTGGTGTTGTGTACGTATACGGGGGACCGGAGGTCCTTGCCGCGCTGCTCGACGGCGTAGTCACCGCCCCCGTGGAGCCGTAGATTCCCTCGCGGGACGCCGGTGACGATCGGCCGTACGATTCCACTGGAGCCCAGTTGCCGCAGCTCCACAACGCTCACTGAGTCGCGCAGCCTGGACCAGCGGAGTACGACGGTATCGGGGTCTTCGCCGAACGCGGCCTCGTCCGGCGCCACCCTACTCGGAACAAGATCCTTGGCCACCGGCAGGGGAGCGCCGTCGGCCACAGTCCAGGCCTCAACGAATCCCTGCCGGCCATGATCCTGCGGGCGCGGTCCATCACTGTCCAGCAGCCGAAGAAGCCGCGTTCCGTCCGCGCTGAAGTCGAGATCGGCCGTTTTCACAACGCGATCAGCCGTCTCGGTGGTCTTCAGACGTAGGGGATCGCGCGGTTCGCCATCGAGGCGCCACAGGAACACCCGGCCGTCCGGTGTCGCCACCGCGTAGTGCCGACCGTCGGAGCTGATCTCGGAGCTGATCTCGCCGGTGGGCGCCCCGCGCAGTGCGTAGGACCGGGGAGAGCCGCCCAGTGCCCCTGTCACCACGGCGGGCGCGGCACTCGCCGGTTTGGACCACACGACCAGGGTGCGACCGTCCGGTGTGGTGTCGAAATGCGTTGCCCGCCCGGGCCAGAGGCCGACATGGCTGTCGCGCAGGTACTCCCCGGTGACATGGCTGCGCAGCAGCGCTTCCTGTGCCTGCGGTGTGTCGTCTGCGTTCCAGGCCGCCAGGGCCAGCTGGATCGAGCTCCCGGGATCATGGGAGGCCCTGTCGCTCGACCCGTCGGCGAGCGCGCGGGATACGAGGGTACGAAGCTGTCGCTCGGCCTTCTGGCTGCTGTCGCGAGCCATATCGGCGAGCACGCCCGCGCCCACCAAGAGGGCCAGAAGCGTTGCTACCAGTGCCTGCCAGCGCCGGAGTGCCCGCCGTGCGAACTTCCGGCTCGCACCGATGTACGCGTGCTCAAGTGCGGTGATCTCTGTCGGTCGGAGGGCGGCGTGTTCGACGGCCACTTCGAGCACGCTGCCGCGCAGCAAGGCACCCGTCTCCCTACCCGTTTGTCTCCAGCGCGTCAGGTCCCGGCGCAGACCCTCCTGCCAGGTCCGGAATTTGCGGCTGTCGTCCAGCCAGTCTCCCAGCCGCGGCCAGTGGCGGGTCAGGGCTTCGTGTGCGAGGTCCACGATCTCCGTGCCCTCATCGGTGCGGCCGAAGACGATCAGCTTTCCGGGTGCGAGACGGCGTGCGAGCGCCAACGCGGAGGGGTCCATATCGGCAACCGGGGCGGGACGACGGGTATAGCCGCCCTGGTCCGCCGGACGTGCCAGCTGGACGAAGAGCGCCTGCGCGAGGGGGAGTTCGTCCTCCCGTACCGCGGCGCGAAAGGAATCCTCCGCATACCCGGCGAGAGCGCCGGCGATTCCACCGAGGTCCTGGTACACGGCGTGGGTCAGCATCGACCGCTCGCGCTGGTCCCACAGACGGGTCAGCGCGAACTCCACGAGCGGCATCCGTCCTGGCTCGTCCGCCGCGTCACTCACGATCCGGTCGGCGAGTCCGGGCTCCAGCCACAGTCCGGGCACCGCGTCGACGGGCCGGGTGATCGCGTCCCGCAGGTCGTCGGGGCCGAGCGGCGCGAGGAACATCACCGCGTCGCTGAGCGCGGACGAGGTCTCGGCCGTCATCAGGGTCTCGATGGAGTCCGGGCGCGCAGTGACTACTGCCCGGGGGGCGGAGCCGGACTGCCCGTCGACGGTGCCGCACAGGTGGAACAACAGGTGGAACAGCCTTCGGGCGGCGTCCGGTGCGGCACTTGCGTACTCCTCCAGCTGGTCCACGACGAAGAGGTGGCCGGCCAGGCCGCCCTGTCTCCGTAACGCAGAGCGCAGGCCGGAGGCCGCCTCTGCCGTCGCGGTCTCGTCCGAAGCCTCGCTGAGTAGGAGGGTGAGCTCCGCCGAACGGCGCAGCCGGTCGGTCTCCCCGTCGTCCGGTTCCAGTACGGCCGTCAGTGCCTGAGCCAGCACGGCCTCTGGCCGGAGGCCCGCGACAGGACGCATCAGCGAGACGGTCAGGCCGTCTGCCCGCACTCCGGGCAGCAATCCGGCCCGGATCAACGACGATTTGCCACACCCGGACGGCCCGGCCAGCACGGTGACCGGACGGGTCCGGACCGCGCAGCGAAGCCGTTCGACGTCCGCTCCTCGGCCGTGGAAGAACGCGGCGTCGTCCTCGTCGAAGGTGCCCAGCCCCCGGAAGGGGCACTGCGACGCCACCACGTCCTCGTCCATCAGCTCGAAGGACGGAACCAGGTACGCCGTGCCGTTCAGCCCGCCGCGTCCGGCGGCCACCGTCATTCCGATGACACCGCCCTGCGCGTCGTCCCAGACAGCCGATCCGCTGAATCCTGGCTGGATCGGCGTTCCTCCCGGGCCCGCGTCCATCTGGAGCCAGCCTGACCCCTGCACGCCCCGCAGCGAGCCGGTCGCCCATGCCCCGTGGTCGCCGCCGGTCGGGAATCCGTACGCCCGGAACTCGTGGCCCCAGACGGCAGTTCCGTCTACGAGCGGCACCGGACGCGCGCCCGCCACCGGATGGTGGAGCCGCAGCAGCGCCACGTCTCCGCTGTCGTCCTCCTCGCGGGTGGGTTGCCAGGAGACGACCGTGGCGCTGACCGCCGGAATGCGACCGCTGTCGTCCCGCAACAACGGGAACTCGACGCGCACCACCTCTGTGGGGGCGTTCTCTGTATCCCTCGGCAGGCCGAGAGCGTCAGCCACCACATGCGCACAGGTGCAGACGATGTCCGGGGCGACGAGGAAACCGGCCCCGACGACCGGGCCATCGGCGCGTGAACTCAATGAACCGTCCGCCGACAGACGCGCCGACGATGCTGCCCGTAAGCGCACCAGGCCGGATTCGGCCGTCCCCGCTCCGCGCGCACGCGAGGGACCTTTCATACGGAACGATCGCGATTCCACGCAAGAGTGATCGCGCAGTTTGCCTCGCCCGCGGTCCTGGCCACCACTACGCCGGCTCTGCGGAGAGCTTGATTCCGAACTCGACGCTCACCGTGCCCGTGCCGGGAGGTTGAGCCATGTCCCGCACACTCCGCGCGACGGCCTGCCACGGCAGGGCGGACATGGGCCAAGGCCTCCTGAAGCGTCTCGGCTGAGGCGCGCGCCAACCCGGGGCCGCGCCCCACCCGGCCGATCCCGCTCTCCCCGGCTCCGGACCCCTCCGACTCAACCCGGACCGCGGTGCCGTTCCCGAGTTGCATGTCCCCGACTCGTGCCATAGCGCCCCCCGCTAGACCTTGCCTGACGAACCGCCGACAAATCTAAGTCTGTTGTGAGAAAGAGATCAAGTAGGTGGGTGGAGCGAAACTGCCCCAGAAAGAGGTTGGGATGTCGCACCTCAATGGACCACGCCCAGGAAGCGGGCGGCGCGGAGAGGACAGTCAGGCGTGCTGCCAGGCGCGGTGACCTCGCTGGTGACGGCGAGCAGCGTGCCCCCACTCGGCCGAGGCGTGCGCCGGCCGGCAGCCCCGTCACCAGATCCGTAGCCACACTGAAAAGGCCCACCGATCGGGCGTAGGCCCGCCCGCCGTTTCCCGGCATGCACGTCAGGGAGCCTTCCAGTCCCGGACGGCAGCCGGCGCGCCGTGATCGTCTCTGGAGTGCCAACCGTCGCCCGCCCCGGGTCGGTTGGCCCGTCATCGCCGATCGTGGGGAGCGCCTCACGGTACGGCGCGGGCCGTGATCACCATCCCGCTGCTCAGGTGTTCATGGGCGGCAGTTCTGCGAGAGCGTCCCGTAGCGCTGCCCGTGAGCTGATGCCGAGCTTCGGGAACTGGTTGTACAGGTGGGAGCCCACCGTGCGGGAGGTGAGGCAGAGGCATGCGCCGATCTGCTTGTCGCCTCGGACAGGGTGGCGATGAGCGCGTTCGTCAGCGCGAGCCGGTCAGGGGCGGGCCCTTCCACAAGGCCCACCGCGACGCCGATCGCGCGCCGGCATCGGGTGGGAGCACGGCCAGCTCGGCGGCAAGCCGAGCAACCAGCTGGTGCGGCCCGGCGAAACTGACCTCCGCCCCGAACTCGGCACCGGACGTGCGCAGGACGCGCATGCCGAACCTGCCGGCACGGGCAGCCGCAGCTTCGAGGAGCGACGTCTTGCCCGCACCGGCACTCCCACCGGTCAACGGCTACCTGCTCCTGGACCGCGAGAAGTTCACCGCATCCTTCGCCGGTGACATCCCGCTTGCCCAAATTCGACGGTCGCCACGCGGCCACCGGCAACCCGAATGTCGAGGAGACGTGGTCCACGTGGCCACGTTCGTCCCCGACGGGGCGAGACACTGGGCGAGCTCATCCCGAAGTATCCCCGGTAGCGAGCTACCGCCCGCGCTCAACCTGCCCCGGTGCTGTAGGGCGGCCAGTCCGGGGCGCGCGCTCACCGTCACCGGCCTGGCGGCGCGGGCCGCAACTGTCAGGCGCGGCCGGCCCTCCCTGCGTCCGGGGGCGGAGTTGTTGACGCTTCGGCGTGGGCCCGGACGGCCTGCTGCTCGGCTTCGGTGAGAGGGGCCGGGTCGGGGCGTACAGCGTCACCGTAGAGACGTTCGAACTCGGCGATGGCCTCGCTGGGGCTGTCGTAGTTCATGCTGACGCCCCGTAGGCGGCCATCACCGTGGAGTGGATGCTGAGGACGCCGGAGGCGATGTGATCGTGGCGGGTCGGGGCCTTGTCGGAGGCGGGGCGGATCTCCTCCGTGGCGAGCCGGGGTGCGGGGTGGCCGGGCCAGTTCCAGCCGGAGCTCGGGTCGGCTGTCGCCCTGGGTCCCTGGCGCCTCCGTTTCTTGCCGGACGCCGTCACCGCCGCAGGGTGATGAATGTGTCGTTCACGACGTATCCGTCCAGCCCGTGGAGTTCGCCGTACGCAATCAGGTCGCTGCTGCGGTTGATGAACCCGCGTCCCGAGTAGTTGAGCGACGTGTTGCAGAGCACGCTGAATCCGGTCAACTCGCCGAATTCGGTCAGTAGTTCGGCCATCTCCGGGTTGGCCTTCGGAGCGACGGTCTGGGTGCGGGCCGTTCCGTCGACGTGCGTCACCGCCCGCAGTTCGCCGGACTCGACCTGGCTGAAGTACAGCATGTAGGGATCGGGCACCCCTCCTCCGAACCAGCGGCCCGCGTCCTGCTCCAGACAGATCGGGGCGATGGGGCGGTAGCTCTCGCGCTGCTTGATCTTGTTGAGCCGGCCCGTCGTCTCCTCGGTGAAGGGAGCGGCCAGGATCGACCGGTTCCCGAGCGCGCGGGGGCCGATCTCCCAGCGGCCCCGCGCCCAGCCGATGATGTTCCCGTCGCGGAGGTAGCGGGCCACCTCGCCGCAGTCGAGCGGCCGGATTTCGTAGCGCCGGGAGTCGACGGCCATGTCCTCGACGAATTCGCCGCCCGCGTAGACGTCCCAGTCCAGGCCGGCCTCCCCGGTGTAGAAGTGCTGGGCGTCGATGGCGGTCCCGATCGCGGAGCCGCTGTCGTTGGGGCACGGCGGGACGAAGACCGCGGGGAAGAGCCCGCACTCGCGCCAACGGCGATTCCACTCGCAGTTGAGCCCGCAGCCACCGGAGATGAGCAGCGGGAGGCTCTCCGTCAAATGCTCCCGGGCGTAGGAGTGGAACCGGTCGAAGATGGAGTCCGACAGACGGGCGGCGAGGTTCTTGTACGCGTCCGTCTCCACGCCGACGTTGTAGTAGGGGGAATCGGTCATCCGGTCCTTCAGGCTGCCGGTGATGACCTCTCTCTGACCGAGTACGAAGTCGATGACGTCCTGCTCCGCCGGGGTGGGCGGCCGGTCCTCGGCGAATCCGGCCAGTGCCATCTGCTTGCCCGCGTCCTGGAAACGGACGAACTCCTCGTGCGAGCTGTACTTGGGGTCGGCGAGCGCGAATCCGTAGGAGTACTTGTTGCCCGGGTAGTTGAGCACCTCCTGGAGATGGGTCACCTTCCCGTGCTCGTCGATGCGGTAGAACGAGCCGATGTTCCCCTCCCATACCAGGCTGTAGAAGGGCTGGTCCCGACGGAACGCCGACATTCCGTAGGACGTCATGATGTGGGAGCGCTCGTGTGTGGAGGAGAAGAGGCGAACGTTCTTTCCGAAGAACCGGCCGGCCTCGTCCGAGATCGCGGATTCACCCACCCCGAAGTACCCGGCACGCGAGGGCTGGTCGGTGGCCTGGGTGCCCTTGATCCAGCCGCTCACGGCGATGATGTCGGGCTGTTTGTCCAGCCGGTCCGCCGCTACGGCGAACGCCTCGGCGGTCAGAGTGCTGTAGCGGACGAACGAGTCCTTCTCCGCCTCCAGGGAGAAGAGCAGCTTTCCGTCGTCGACGGCCGCGATGGCCCCGTCATGGCCCTCCTTGAGGGAGAGAATCAGCATGGTGGTCCGTTTCTCTGCGATCGGACGGTGCCGGGATCGGCTGCCGCCGAGAGGATCTTCAGGGCGAGCCGGTGCAACTGCGGGTTGGCGGACAGGGCACCGGTGCCGCCCTGGGGCGAGGTGCCCAGAAGATTGGTGCAGACACCGCCGGCCTCCGCCACGAGAACTTGCAGGGCGGCGATGTCCCAGGGGTTCACGACCGGTTCGGCCGCGATGTCGAGGGTTCCTTCGGCGACCATGCAGTGCTGGAGGAAGTCCCCGAAGGCACGGTCCTCCCAGCACTCTTCGGCCAGGCGCAGATAGGCCTCATGAGAGTGGAAGACGTCCCAGGTACGGGTGCTGGTGGTGGACAGGTAGGCGTGGCCGAGACTGGTGTTGCCGGAAACCCGCAAGCGCCGGGGGGTGGTGTCCGGGCCGCGCCGTAGCCAGGCGCCCTGTCCGGCCGCCGCCCACCAACGGCTGCGCAGAGCTGGGGCGCTGATCACACCGACGGTGGGACGCCCGTTCTCCAGCAGAGCGATCAGCGTGGCCCAGACCGGAATTCCGCGCAGGAAGTTCTTGGTGCCGTCGATGGGGTCGACCAGCCAGGTGCGCCCGGTGGTGACTGAGCCGCCGGTCTCCTCCCCGGCGAAGGCGTCGTCCGGGCGGGCGGTTGTCAGTGCCTGGCGTACGGCCGTCTCGACGGTGGTGTCCGCGTCGGTCACGGGCGTACGGTCCGGCTTCTCCCGGACCGTCAGGTCGAGGGCCTGGAAGCGGTGGCCCGTGATGCAGTCGGCGATGTCGCCGAGTTGCAGGGCCAGTTCGAGATCGTCCTGTCGTGACATGGGATCACTCCGTGTGGAGTTCGAGCAGGTGGTACTCCATGACCCGGATCTCCTCGATCCGGCGCACGCGGCTCAGGAGTTCGACCCGCATGCCTGCCTTCTCCGCGATGCTGTCGAGCCGTCGGCGGTCCCCGAGGTCGGATGTGCCCAGCAGCAGCCTGCCACCGTCGGCCAGGTGTTCGTGGGCGCCGGCGAGGTACCGGGCCTGGCCCTGGTAGCCCGGATCGAAGACGGCGCAGTGCAGGACGGTGGAGAGCGGGAAGTCGTCCTCCACGTATGTCCAGGGCACGTTCCAGAAGATGGCGTCGAAGCGGTCCGAGGGCCCGAGCGCTTCGTACATGTCGCTGTGGAGGACGCGCACCCGGTCGCTCACACCGTGCCGTTCGGCGTTGGCTGCCGTATTGGCCACCGCCTTGTCGCTGATGTCCAGCGCGGTGACCGAGGCACAGCCGTGGAGTGCGGCGGTCACGGAGATGACGCCCGTGCCGCAGCCGACCTCCAGGAACGAGCCGCCGGGCGGATAGGGCACCATCGAGGCCAGCGTCTCGGTGGCGGCGCTCAGAGTGCTGGGGAACACGCCTCGGTGCAGGCTCCATTCCCGCCCCAGCAGGGTGAAGGAGTCCGGCAGGTCATCACCGACGAGGGCGTGCTGGAGGGCCTGGGCAACGGTCTCGGGGGTCTCCTGGACGGTCATCGTCTTTGCCTCTCCGGCGGTGTGGGTCATCGGTTCGGCCCGGCGGCGTACCGTACGAGCGCCTCGCGGTGGCGGCCGACCTTGCGGAAGGTTTCGGCGTACTGGTCGATGAGCGACTTGTCCTCGGGCCAGTTGGTGAACGTGGGCAGGGACAGTGCGGTCTGCTCGACGTGTTCCGCGTGCGAGCCGCTCCCGGGCCCGATGCCCTTCTTCGGTGTGCCGGGGAAGAGAGGGTTCTCCGGGCGGGCGTAGAGCGGCAGGGCCGACAGGCGTGGGCCGGAGGGGGCGCCCACTTCCATGCCTTCGGCGCGCAGTGCCTCGATGAGGACCGCGCGGGGGACGCCGCCCAGTGCCTCGGGCCGGTAGAGCGGTTTGTAGCCGTACCAGGCGCCCATGTCGACATGGGCGGCCACGTGCACCGGCTCCAGGTAGGGCACGTCGCCGAGTTGCTCGCCGAGGTGGCGCAGACAGCGGTGCCGGGCTTCCATGCGTGCCGGGAACGCCGCGAGCGCGTGCCGGGCGACGATGGCGTTGAACGGCGACATGCGCAGCTTCAGTCCGAAACCGGTGACCCAGTGCGCCCGCAGGTCCTCGTCGAGTACAGCCTCCCGGGAGCGGTCCCGGTAGTGACCGAGGAGCGTGGCGAGGTCGTGCACCTGGGGGTTGCTCGTGACGAGGATGCCGCCCTCGCCCGCGTAGACGGCCTTGTTGGCCTGCAGGGAGAAGACCGCGGCGTCGCCGAAGGTGCCGACGGGCCTGCCCCGGTAGCGGCTGCCGTGGGCGTGGGAGCAGTCCTCCAGGACGCGCAGCCCGTGGCGCTCGGCGATGCCCAGGATCGCGTCCATGTCGCAGGGATGGCCCCACTGGTGGACGACCGTGATGACCTTGGTGTGTTCGGTGAGCGCGGCCTGGAGTGCTTTCGGGTCCAGACCACGGGTCGCGGGGTCGATGTCGGCCAGGACCACGTCGCCCCGGAGCGCGAAGACGGGGCTCAGCGCCGCGTGGTAGGTGAGCGCCGGGCCCACGACGTCCACGCCTTCGCGCACACCGAGCGCGAAGTAGGCGGCGAAGAGGGCGCTGGTCCCGGAGTTGAAGGTGACGGCGAATCGGGCTCCGCCGTCCAGGAAGGCGAGGAAGTCGGCTTCGAGCCGGCTGATGGGACCGCTGTTGCCCTTGATGGAGATGTCGGTGTTCCGCTGCTCGGCCAGTTCCGACAGCTCCGCCTCGTCGGCGGGGGGCGGCCAGACTTCGTGCGGCAGCGGCTGTTCGATGACGGGCGTGCCGCCGAGGAGGGCGAGTTGCTCGGTGGTGGTCATGTGTCCTTCCTGCTGTGCGCGGGTGGGCTCGGGACCGGCGCACCGGACCCGGTCGGTGCGCGTACGACGGTGGGGTCAGGCACACCGGTCGGCGAGCTTGTTCTGCTCGCCCGACCGGTCCCGGTAGATCCCGTCGATTGTGCGTACGGCGGCGAGCTGACGCTGGAAGTGGTCCTGGCGGTAGTAACGGTCGTCCAGGTGTGCCAGATGGTGGGAGACCATGGAGCGCACGGCGTCGATCTTGGGGCCTGCCCAGGTGCAGCTCTCCAATGGCAGCCCTCCGACGGAATGCAGAGTGGCGGCCGTAGGGGCGACACTCAACGCGCCTTCCGTGCCGAGCACACAGAGGCGTTCGACCTTTTCGTGGTTGTGGCGCGAGATGCGCAGTGAGCCCGCCAGCCCCGTCGCGGGATAGCTGCACATCAGGCTGACGAGATCCTCCAGCCGGCTGTCCCGCATCTCCCGGTACTGGTGCACGAAGGCGGAGTGCACCCTTGGAGGTTCGGGGAAAAGTCCGCTGAGTACATCGATGAGGTGGTAGCCCATGTCGAGGAGCACACCGCCCATCGCCTGCTCCCTGGAGGCTCGCCAACCCGTGGTCGGGTGCGCCAGGTTCAAGTGGTAGTCGTAGGAGAACCAGTAGGGCTGCCCGATCCGGGCGAGGCTCTTTTGGGCGAAGTGGAAGACGGGGTTGAAGTTCCGTTGCAGCAGCGTGAAGACGCTGCGGTCGGCCCGTTGCGCCAGGTGGATCAGTTGCCGGGCTTCCTGCTCGGTGACGGCGAACGGCTTTTCCTTGATGATGTGCCTGCCGTGGGACAGGAGTTCCGTGCAGACGGGGAAGTGCTCACTGTGCGGCACGGTGACCACAGCGGCGTCGAATTCGACTTTCTCCAGTGCCTCGTCGAGGACGTCATAGTGGGGGAATTCCCAGGCGTCGGCGAGTGACGAGGCCGCCGGGGCGGGGTCGACGCCGCCGACGACGTCGGCACTCTCTCGTACAATCGGGAGATACTCCTTTCCTTGATGTCCAGCAAATCCGACCACCAGTACTCGTGGTCGCGGTCGCACGTTGTTCAACCTGTCACTGGACATGCGAAGTATCCCCCTCGCAGAAGATCTGAGGATGACGCGGGAAGCCAGGAAGGATCGCGGAGATCCCGATCGGACTCGTGGTCGCAGGGGATTCAGGTGGTTGCGGCGGATTCAGGTGGTCGCAGGGATTCACGTGGCCGCGGGGGATTCAGAGAACTTTGTGGCGCTTCCCGGAAGTGTTGGCGAGCCACGCGTGTGCCGCGGTCACCACGTCCTTGATGAAATTGCTTCCGCCCGGTGAGTTCTCGTCGAGCAACGAGACCTCCGCGGCAGTGACCCAGGCGAACTCGGTGTGCTTGTCCCGTTCGAGTTCGGGCGAGGCGAGGTCCCCGTCCACCTCGACGACGTAGTCCGACTCCACGTGCCGCAGTCCGTCCGCCGTCCACTCCTCGTGCGCCACCAGGGCGAGGACCCGCCGCAGCCGCCACCCGGTCTCCTCGGTGATCTCCCTGCCCAGCGCGTCCAGGAGAGACTCTCCCTCCTCTACCGCTCCGCCGACGACGTCCCAGCAGTCGGGGAAGAGGCGTCGGCCGGCCGAGCGGCGCTGGACGAAGATTCGGTCGTACGGGTCGCGAATCAGCGCGCCCACCACGCGTCGGGATTCATTCGCCTCGGTCATGTCAGCCTCTCGCCGGGCTCGGTGGATCGCTCGGTCGAGGACCGCGCGACGGGCGGGATTGACTGGGGGCCGGGGTGGTGGGGAGCGGAGTCCCAGCCGCACCTGTGGCAACAGGGATTCCTTCGCGGAACGGGTTTACCATTCTTCCCCCGCCTCACTTGCGCGTAAGGGATTTCGCGTGCCCCATGCGCCGGGTAGAATAGAAAATGATTCGAACGGCTTGAAGAATTTTTCCGCCCTGAACGTTACCTGGAACGCCGTTTTGCGCATGGGTTCAGATAAATTTCCAGACGCCTCAACTTCGTCTTGACGCAGCATCACGTCATATGCAGAAGGTGTGGCACGGCAGGTGCCGAATATCCCGCACAGGTTGGCGCTGCGGCAGTGCACACCGAGCCGCAGACCGCGATCGTGTCGAGACGTCCCCGCGGCCAATGGGAGCGTCCTCCTCGTGTTTCGCCCAAGCGATTTCTTTCTGCCACCGCCGGTAGTCTCGCGCTGGAGTATGTTGGCCGGATTTGCCACCCGCGGAAGCCGAGGACTTCGGTCACATCAGCGCTTTTTCTGGTTCTCATCCCCCAACTGCCGCGCGGACCGGGGGCGACCTGGACTGCGCCGATGTCCCGGACCGTGATCACGCGCGACAGGGCCAGCGGGAGCGCCCCCGAGGACGGGGCGCTCCCGCTGACCGGCGCCGGATGCAGCCGTGCTGCGGGCGGGCTCCACTCACAAACGGCGGGCGACCAGGAAGACGTAGCCGATCTGTGGGAGCGCACCGAACCGGGGAAGGGAGCGCGTGGAGCTGAAGAATTCGTAGTGGGGGTCGTCGGCGGAGGGTGCGACATCGGCGAAGGCATCGGCGAACGCCTGGTAGGTGCGTCGGACATGCTCTCCGATGTCGTTGAACTCCACCACCTCCATATCGGCGCGGGCGAGAGCCGTGCGAAGCTCCGCCGGTTCGGGAAACCCGGGGGACCCGAACGCCTGGCCGGTCCGGCGGACCGTCTCCGCGGCCTCCCCGGTCACCGGCGAGCGGAGCAGCACATCGCTGACGACCAGCGGGCTGCCGGGCCGCAGGGTGCGGGCGATCTCGGTGAGGGCGGCGGTCCGGTCAGGGATGTGCATCATGGACTCGATGGCCCAGGCGCCGTCGAAGGACGCGTCCTCGAAGGGCAGTGCGCAGGCGTCCGCGTAGCGGAATTCCACCCGATCTGCGAGGCCGGCGGCGTCCGCCCGGGTACGGGCGAGGTCGATGTCCTCGGCGCTGACCGAGACTCCCGACACGCGCACGCCGGTGGCGCGGGCGATGCGCAGGGCCGGCCGTCCGGTTCCGCAGCCGACGTCCAGCAGACGCCGGTCAGGTGCGCCGGCCAGTTGTGCCGCCACGAGGTCGGTGAGCCGGTCGGTGGCCTGGTTGAGGGAACGGTTGTCCGTGGTGCTGTCCCAGTAGCCGACGTGGATGTTCCCGTCGACGGCCGCGCCGTCCGCGGTCTCGGTCTGCGCGTCCTGTTCGTTGTGGAGTCGGTCGGCGTCCGTTGATGAAGGGCGGGGGTGGTGTGCGGTCGGGTCGTTGGTCATCGCTGTCTCCCGCGCATGAGGGTGTGTCACCTGGTGAGGAGGCCGATTTGCCGCATGACCGCCGAAGCCGATGACTCGGCGGGCTGTGCTTTGCCGAAAAACTCTGTGCGGCACCGCGACGCGGCTCGACGGCCGCTTCGTCAACGCCTGCCGGATGGCGGAGCTCGCGCTGTCGAGCTCGGGCCACGACGGAGAACCCTTGAGGGCGCGGCGTCTGACGCCGGATTCGCCGTCATTCTGAAGAATCTACTGGTGGCGCCACCACCCCCGGAAGACGGCCTCACCGCAACCGCCGAGTCCCTGGTTTCCTTCGAAACGGGCCCACGAGATAAGAGTTCGCCTGCGCGGAGCTTGCCTGGGACAGGTCCTTGTGACTGATCTTCGTCTCCTTCTTCGCGCTCGCGTGGCCCTACGAGCGATGGCGACATCGCGGATGCGACGAAGGCGATGTCGCCGATCGAAGCTCGTATCCGAGAACGGCACGCGACCATTCATGCCCTGCTGGCCCAGGGGCCCGGGACCACCGGCCGGATCATGGGGCACCCCGAGTATCTGGCATCACCGGGGAGGAGTGGGACCGCGATACCCGCTACTCCTACGAATCCGGCTCCAACACCGAGGGCTGGGCTTGAACGGCATGGCCTGCGGGTGGTGACAGAGTCCAGCACCGGTGATCGCCCTCACGGAATGTGTGCCAGAACCCGGTCTCGGAGTCAGTTGGTGATCAACAGGCTCGTGACCGCTGAGGAGAGGTGACGGCACCGGAGTGCCTGCAAACGGCTGACGGCCGGCGGTCCGTCAGGGCAGTTGGCCGTCTGGACACGTAGTGGCAAGAGCGGCACTCGGGCTGCCCTCCGGCGAGCCTCAGCTCATCTGGCGTTCGGATCCGCTTGGAGGATCTGCGCACTCCAGGTGTCCACCACGGGACTGCGGCGGTAGAAGACGTTCGGCTGCACCGGGTCACACGTCACCAGGAGGATGTCTCCCTGGCCGAGCACAACGTTCTGCTGGACCTGTGTGGATCGACGTTTGCGATACCGCGTGACCTCAAGGTGCAGTGGGTGCGGGCCTGGGGGCAAGGGGATGAAACGGACCTTTCTGACGCTGGTCCGATCGATGCCGCAGAGCTGGCGCCCATTTTCGGTGACCGACACCAGGCACCACTTGAGTGACATGCTGCGGGGCGCGTCACGCAGGTCCACCTGCAACAGCAGCCCGGTCCGGCCTCGGCGGCGGGCCCTGTGGATCAGATAGCGAGAGCGCCATTTCAACCGGCCGTCGAATCCATGATCGACCTGCACCGCAATGTCTCTCACCCTGCCCCCATCCGCCACCAACCCAAGCCCCCCCAGACACCTGAGGCTGGCACGGACAGGCTAGATCCAGAAGAGCCACGACCGGCAGAGTGTGAGGTGCGACTTCCTCCAGCTCGACGGTGGGGCGAGCCGCACATCCTGGAGTGCCAAGGCTGCCTTGAACAGCGGACACTGCCGCGCCGATTCCATCTGGGTGTGGTCGGAGCGTACGTGGAGCAGACCGAGCGGCACGGGCGCTGCCACGAGCAGCCATACGTGGATTCCTGGCTCCGGAACCGACGCGACCGTTTCAGCGAAGTGGCCTAGTTAAGGGCCCCTCGTGCGGTTGCCCATCAGTGCCTGGCGCCCAGGCCGAGCGCACGCGGCGGGGGAAGGGGTGGTCGCACGCACGGGAGGTGCCGGGTGATCGGGCGGACGGCTCGGTCGTCGTAGTTGCCGGGCGCCGATGTGAACGAGCAGTCGTCAGAACCTGTGGACCGGGTCCGGATCAGTGCTCAGTAGCTGCTTGCTACAGCTGGGCGGTGATTCCCTGCCGGTCGATCTGGATCCAGTACTCGACAATCAGTCCGACCTCGACGCGATACACCGCACTGGTCACCGCCGTGACCTGCGCACCCGTCGGCGGATAGTGGCCGACCGCTCCGACATGCCGCCCGTTCTGAGTCCAGCGGGCGTAGACCCGGTCTCCTTCGGCGATGAGTTCGTCCACCGTCAGCGTGAAAGCACCGTATGCGTCGAGCATCTCCTGAACGCGCTCGGTGTACTGCTGCGGTGTTCGCTCCACAACCACCGGCGCCTCCGGGACGACCTGGTGGGCCCGGACACGGTCGGCCATGAAACGACCGGCTCGCCGCGCAGATCCGCGCTGCTGCCCCGAAAGCGTGGACGGAGGCATCGGCTGCTGCCACAGCTCCTCGTCGGTGAGCCCTTCGCACTGCGGGGCGAGGGTTGCGCGGTGGTAGCCGAGGAAGCCGCACATCCCGCACGGCGGAGGAACCTCACTCGCCAGCACCACCTTCCGCCGTACAATCCCCGAAGTCTGAGCCCAGCCGGCCGCTTCCCCTCCAACGCCCGGCAGCACGAACGGCTCCGACGCCTACACCGGGCTGAAGACCGACAACGCGCGACCGCGGCGCGACAAACGCGAACTCTCCGCGCGGCCGGAGGTCGCCATCGCCGCCATCCAACGCCTGAGCATCGGCAAGGAGCACCTGCGCGCCGCCCTCCACGAGCCCCGCGCCGTCACCGCGCTGGCCCCGCCGCCCTGACCACCCGATCCGGCTGGACGGCGACCGCGGCCAGCGCGGGCCACCACGCGCCCACGGACGCTGCACTTCGTTACACGGCTCCCCGGCCGGTGGGCGGCGGGGTGCGTGGCCGCAGTCTCTCTCCCTGAGGCCCGAACATGATCAGGTACTCGACCGGCCCGCCGGGGCCGGCGTTCGTGACTCCGTGGGGGTTGCGGGTGTCGAACTCGGCGACATCGCCGGCGGTCAGGACGAGGTCCTGCTTTCCGAGTGCGAGCCACAGCCGCCCGTACAGGACGCACAGCCATTCATAGCCGTCGTGGGAGATCTGCCGTGGCCGCGTGGGCGGTACCTCGACGGCGGGCAGGACGTGTTTGTGGGCATGCAGTCCGCCAACGTACGGGGTCAGCGGCAACACCCCCTTGTCGTCGCCGAAACGCTGCAGCGCGATGGTGCGCGGCTCGACGGGGACGGGCGCGGGGGCACCGCCGGCCAGCTCGTCCAGGGAGATGCCGTACTCCGTGGCCAGCTGCAGCACCACCTCCAGGGTGGGCTTGCGTCGTCCGGTCTCGATCCGTGACAGCGTGCTCGGCGAGATGCCGGTCGCGCAGCTGACGCCGGTGAGCGTGGCGCCGTGCCGCTCGCGCGCGGCCCGCAACCGCGGGCCCATCGCCGCCAACGTCTCGGCTGTGCCGTCGTCCGTCACTCCTGCTCCCTTCTCTCCGGCCGTGCCGCCCAGCTCTGTCCTGCAAGTTTGCCCTAATGGCAACGCTAGTCGCGTCGGGGGGCCGTTGCGCCACATGATCGATGTGTACCCGCGCCACCCCGCGAACCGAGGAGAAACCCATGCAACCCGAGCCGTCCGCCGCACTCCGCCACCGCACCATCGAGGCCCCCGCCGGGCGCCTGCACCTGGTCGAGCAGGGCACCGGCCCGCTGGTCCTGCTCGTGCACGGCTTCCCCGAGTCCTGGTACTCCTGGAGGCTGCAGCTCCCGGCACTCGCCGCGGCCGGCTACCGGGCCGTGGCCATCGACGTGCGCGGCTACGGCCGCTCCTCCAGGCCCGCCGCGACCGACGCCTACCGGATGCTCGACCTGGTGGAGGACAACCTCGCCGTCGTCCGCGCCCTCGGCGAGGAGAACGCGGTGGTCGTCGGCCACGACTGGGGCTCCAACATCGCGGCCACCTCCGCCCTGCTCCACCCCGAGGTCTTTCGCGCCGTCGCCCTGCTGAGCGTCCCCTACGCGCCGCCCGGCGGCCCCCGCCCCACCGACATCTTCGGCCGGATCGGCGGCCCCGAGCAGGAGTTCTACGTCTCCTACTTCCAGGAGCCCGGTCGCGCGGAGGCGGAGATCGAGCCCGATGTCCGGGGCTGGCTCACAGGCTTCTACGCGGCACTGTCCGCCGACACCACGCCCGCCCAGGGCGAGCCCGACCCGCACTTCGTGACCCGGAGCGGTGGCGGCCGGCTGCGCGACCGCTTCCCCGCAGGCAAGCGTCCCGCCTGGCTGACCGAGGACGACCTCGACGTGTACGCCGGGGAGTTCGAGCGTACCGGCCTGACCGGCGCCCTCAACCGCTACCGCAACATGGACCGCGACTGGGAGGACCTCGCCCCGCACCGCGGCGCCCCGATCAAGCAGCCGTCCCTGTTCATCGGCGGCTCCCTGGACGCCTCCACCACCTGGATGTCCGACGCGATCGACGCCTACCCCACCACCCTCCCCGGCCTGACCGCCTCCCACCTCCTGGAGGGCTGCGGCCACTGGATCCAGCAGGAGCGCCCCGAGGAGGTCAACCGCCTGCTGACCGACTGGCTCGCCACCCTCCAGGGCTGAACCGCCGGACACACCGGCGTCACCTGCGCGAGCAGGCTCGGTGACCTCGCCGCCCCGTTCGCGCGGGTGACGCCGGCCCGCCAGGACGTCCCTCGGAGCTCGTCCGGCGCGAGCGCACCGGCGTCGATGCCGTGCGTGCGGCAGCGGCCGGACGAAACGCCCCCATCTCCCGGCCGCGTCACGGGCGATGCCCGCCCCAACTTCCCGACTGGTGCGGCAATGCCTCTTCCTCCTCGCCCCAGGACACTCCGAGCTGGATCCGCAGCGCCGGCTCGCGCTGACGGTGATCTCAGTGGCCACGCTGATGGTGGTGCTGGACGCCTCCGTCATCAGCATCGCTCTCCCGCAGATACAGTCGGAGCCGGGCATCAGCGACGTGAACCGGCAGTGGGCGGTCGCCGCCTATTCGCCGGCTTTCGCCGCCCTCCTCGCTCCGGCGGCACTGCCCCTGATCGCGGTCACCTTCACCGACGCCCGTGAGCGAGCCGGGGCATTCGGCGTCTACGGTGCGTTGGAGGGCGAACGCCGCACGGCTCACCGCGTGCTGCCCTGCGCGCAGTCCAGGACCGTGACAGGGGCGGCGCGTTCCTGATCTCCCGCTCATCGGCGGCGGTCCTTGCGCATCATGCTGCTCCTGACCTACTACCTCCAGGCGAATCTCGGGTATCAGCCCCTCCACGCGGGCCTGTCCTTCCTCCCCTTCTCCTGCAGCCTCATCGCCGCAGCCACGCGTGGTGCCGCGCTGGTACCAGGGGCCGGTCCCAAGCAACTGATGGTCAGCGGTATCGCCGTAGCGCTGATCGGTGCTCTGCGGCTGCCCCAGATCGAACAGACCGGCGGCTTGCCGGACCCCGAGCGGGTGCCGCGGGCATGAGCGTGTCGATCCGCAGGCGCGGTTCAGTGGGTTGGGCACCTGCGACGACGAGGAACAGACGGTACGTCGCTGTCGACGGCCGGCCGGCCGGGCCTCCGGTAGACCGTGGCCCCGGCTCGGTTGTGGCAGCAGCAGTCCCGGAGGCGACCGCTCAACGGCAGTTACACAACAGAGCGGATGCCCTGATGTACCTGACACGGTATCGAGATCTCCCGGAAGAGCTTCCGGCCCAGGATCAGTGCCGGAAGGGACGGCCGCATGCCGGTCCCGCACGAGCCCACCGGGTCGACGCCCGGTGGCAGACGAAAGCGAGTTCCTCTTGCGCAAGTCAATGAGCCGACAGGCGGTCACCGCCCTTGCCACCGCTGGTGCGTTCGGCATCGTATGCACTGTTGCCGCGCCGTCCGCCTCGGCGATCGTGGGCGGAAAACCGGTCGCGGACGGCAAACGGCCCTTCGTCGTGCAGATCGAAGAACGAGGTGCCGACGGGGCATGGTCGCACTTCTGCGGCGGGGCTCTGATCGACAGCCGAGTCGTCGCCACAGCGGCGCACTGCGCGAAGTTCGCCGTCCAAGGCAAAATCAAGATCCGGATCGTCCTGGGACGGGCCGATTCGAGTACGCCCGGAGGATCGGTGGTGACCGATGATCACTTCTCCGTCTACAGTCACCCCACATTCTCGACACTGACGAACACGGACCTGGGCCTCATCGTGCTCGACCGTCCCGCCGACCAGGCGGGCGCGTCCCTGCCCCTCTTGCAGACGAAACCGCAGCCCGGTCGCCTCCTGCGCGCCGCCGGCTGGGGGCGGACCGACCTCGCCGATCCGGACAAGCCGTCACGCCTGCGCGAAGCGGAGCTTCCCGTCACCGAGCTCGACACTGAAGAAGGGACCTGGGACAAGCAGTTCATCTGCGCGGGCACCGCGAAATCCCGGGTCGCACCCGGCGACAGCGGCGGGCCGCTGTTCGATCCGAACGCATCTCGCTCCGGCAAGGCAGTCGTGTACGGACTGGTGACCGGAGAAACGAACACCTGCCAGGGCCTCTTCACGAACCTGGCCGACCCGGCGATCTGGAAGCCCTTCCGGGAACCCCTCGCCTCCCATGGGCTCTCGCACGTCATCCCGACCAAAGCCACCCACCCCTCGGAACACCCCTCAGAAGCAACCCGAGACCACACACCATCCAGTAGGTGAAGTCCTCCGGGCCGTGGGTCTCCGCGACATTCCGGACGGCGACCGTGCGACACCGACACCCCGCTGCCGCACGCCCGTGGCATTGAGGGCGGTGCGCCCCTCCGTCGTCCGCGGTGAGTTTCCAGCGAAGCCTGGTGGTGATCCGGTCGGCGCCGCGGTGCACTTCGCGGCGAGGCGGCCTGATGCACCGCTGGGAGGGGTCCTCTCGCTCTTGGACCGGTGGTCTTCGCGGTGACGGCGACCAGCGAGCGCGCGGATCCGAGGTTGTCGGCGTACTGCTCACGGCGCTTCGCGGTGGGCTGGAGCGCCGTTGCGGCCGTAGGTGCTAACCATCCGATTAATTCGAGCAGTTGTTTCCGCGTGTCGTGAGGCTACTGCCCAATGTCGGTTTCGTCGCTCACCTGAGGCACGGGGCTCTGGGCGTATCTGCTGCACGAAACGGGGTTCGCTCCATGCGCTTTCCTGCCAGTCTGATCACTGCGGCAGTCGGCGCGCTCCTGTTCACGGGCGCCGGGGTGTCCAACGCCGCGTCCACGGAGGGGCGTGGCGAGGGGGAGGCCACTGTTTCGGTGGACGCGGAGTTGCCGACAGAGGTGGTCGGGTGTGTCTTCGAGTCGATGAAGCAGTTCTGGCTCACCGTCGGCGGTCCGCTTCAGGTTCTGATGCCGGGCTGTCCGGGGGTCCGGTGCCCGGGGGGATGCCGGAGATCGCCCATTGTTCCTGCGGGGCGGTCATCACGGTGGTGAGGGTGGTTTCGTCGGGGGCGGTGATGTCCAGGACGACGAGGCAGGGTTCGGGCAGGTGCTGTCCTGCGTTACGGTCGTTGCGTCCGGCTCTGAGGGACGCGCGTTCCCCGGTTGTTCTGGCACGGGAGTGGGCTCTTCCGGATGGAGGGCCGACACCAAGGCGACCTGCTTCCATTGGCGGGGGTCGCCGGGGGATTGCAAGGAAAACCGGGCGTTCGCGACCTGCTCCTCACGGTCGGGGACCGGCCCGACACATCAGGCCGGTTCCCGGCCCGGACTGACAGGGCCTCCCTCAGACGCCGCGACACCGACACCGTCCGTACGGCACGGACAGACCGCTCACCCCGGTCGAGAGGGACCGCGAAACACTGAACCCGTCCGCGCGGTGCGACATCCGGGCCCTGTACCGCGTGGATGACCGGGCCCCGCGAGCTCCGTCCCCGTAGGCGTGCCCCCGCACGGCACACGCCGCGACGGCGGGACCGCTTCGGCTGGGCCAGCGGCACACCCCTGAACGGCCACGGGCCGACTCGCCCAACGAACCGGACCGGGGCACGCTGGGAGGCGTGACCAGCGCACCGATCGTCGTACACCGGCCCTCCCGTAAGGGCGGCCGGAGAGTCACGGTGCGCAGCCACGGCCTCGACGAGGTCCTCGGTACCGCCTACAGCGACCACGACCTGGTCGTGTTCCTCAAGGGCGCCGGCATTGCCGACCCCGAGGCCATCCTGGACGACCCGCAGTGGGTGGAATGGCGCGACGGCCCCGCCCACGAGTTCAGCGCCGCCTGACGTCCGCGCCCGCCAAGAGGCGCCCCTGGCCGTCGACCTCTACAGGTTTCTCGTGCTTCCTCGGGATGGGCTGTTCGTGCCCTTCCCGCTGGAGGTACCGGGTGAGCGCGGCGACGCCCCGCCCGAACGCCCATCCACGGCCGCTCCCTGCCCCTGCCGGGCCGGGGTGGCCGCGGCGTGACACCGAGCTGGGCCAGGCGCTTGCCCTGCGCGGTGGCTAGCCGGTTTCAGCCCTGCCACCAGCCACCAGCCACCGTCCTGCGTCCACGTGCGATCTCTCGGTTCTCGGGGCAGTGATGGTGAGAGACAGTCGGCCGATTCTGTCCGGAGGGTCTCGGAGAATGCCGACGTCCGCCTCCTATGGCTCGGCGTCCAGGAGCCGGGGTGTCCTGGGTCTGGAACAGGGCAGTGCAACCGGGGTACCGCCCTGCTCAGCATGTGCTCACCCGGAACGGGCCGAGTGCGGCCTTGTGCTCGGTCGGCCAGGTCCAGGTGGTGGGTGGCCAGCGGCAACACATCAAAACCCACCCTTGCGGAACCGGGAGATCGCTGTCAGACGCCGCGACGGTTCCGCCAAAGCCAGAGCGAGGTGAGGACGGGGATCACAGCCAGGGCGAGGGTGGGCAGCAGGAGCGTCTCCATCTCCACTCCGTCGTTCCCGATGGCCGCGATGGCGCCGTTCAGTGCGTTCCAGGTGAGGGCGGCGACAGTGGGCAGCACGGCACCGAGGAGCACTCCGGCCGTCTTGTAGGAGCGGGACCAGTGAACTGAGGTGCAGAGCAGGACAGCACCTACGATCCGGACGAGGGCGCCGCATATGGATACCAGGGCCGCCGCCATGTCGGACGGGACGGTATCGCTGAGCAGGGTGAGTGGGTTCGTGAGGCAGAGCAGGATCAGCGGCACCAGCGGGTGCACCTTCCCGCGCGGCACGGCAGCGGCCCGCGCCTCCCAGTCCCCGGGCGCTGCCGCGGTTCCTGCCTCCGCCAGTGCCGTCGCTGCGATGGTCCGCGGGTCGCCGAGCCCGGCGAGTACTTCGCGGACCTCTGTTGTCGGCCGCTCGGCGAGTGTCACCTCGATGTGCTCCGCCAGATCGGCGAGGAGTTCTTGGCGTCGCTCGGCCGGCAGCGTGATGGTCTCGCGCTCCACGGCCGAGAGATAGTCACGTACTGAGGGTTCGGGGGTCTTCTCGTACGGATCCGAGGTGGTCTTCATGCGTCGCCTCCGGTGTGGTGGGGGGTGAGGAAGGTGTCGACGGCGTCACGAAAAGCGGGCCAGACACGGGTGAATGTGTCCAGGGCCGCTCGCCCGCTGTCGGTGAGCGCGTAGTAGCGGCGGGGTGGTCCGGCGGTGGACTCCTGCCAGGTGGTGGTAGTCAAGCCGTCACGGCGGAGCCGGGAAAGCAGCGGGTAGACCGTGCCCTGACTGGTGGCGAGTGCACCGGACGCCTCCAGTTCTTGAAGGAGTTCCACGCCGTAGCGCGGCCGGTCTCGCATCAGAGCGAGCACGCAGTACTCCAGGGCGCCCTTGCGGAGCTGGCTCTCGGCCTTGCCTGGCGTGACCTTCCCTGCTTCGCCATGATTCATGCGTTGCAAGGTACCTTGTGGGAACGGAAAAGAGAAAGGGGAACTGAACACCACTGCCTTCGCGTGAAGGCTCGCGGGCCCTGACGACCGTTCACCCCTAAGCGCGCAGTTCCTCTGTCACGCAAGCAAAGGCGGTCCAAGGCACAGTGGGGGCCAGCTGGCGCACGCCGAAGGTTCCGCTGAAACACTCCGTACCCGCCTGCACGAGACCACCTACTCCGAGCGAGCATTCACGGCCGCCGACGCTGCGGCTTGGCCCCGCCGGGGGAGCGTATCGACTCCAGGTGCCGCCGGCCTCGGTGACGAGCCGGGTGGCGGCCTTGTCGTGGCAGCCGAGGGCCCTACTGATTGTTTCAGAATGAGGTCCGGAGTCGTCTCAAGCAGATGATGCTGCAGGCGAGGCCCTGGAACTCCGGCGTCGCCGAACGACACGTCAACAAAATCAAGATGCTCAAGCGCCAGATGTTCGGTCGAGCTGGCTTCGCACTGCTCCGTAAACGAGCCCTGCTCGCCCCGTATTCATGTTGTCAGTCCCTGATGCGAGGATCCGGGCGACCTGCACAAGGGAGATCAGCATGGGCACCTGGGATGCCGGTCCCCGGCCACCAGGGCGCCGACCGAAATCGCCCACTTTGTGTTGCCCCACCGTGAAAGCGTCCTGTCGACGTCGGCGGCCCGCTCTCGACGACCAGGCTGAGGTGCGGCGCCGCCGGGTCGACCGGCGGCGCCGACTTATGGGTGGCGGAAGCCCTCCGGCCGTGGCGCCGTCGCTTGCCCGTCCGCAGGCTGATTCCTACGGGCCGGGCAACCTCTCCGTGGCTGACTCCTTGATCCACAAGCCGAAAGATTTCTTCCCGCTCACGGATCAGCCTCCCGCGTCCCTGGGCTTTCCAGTGCTCCGGACCTTGAAGTCCATCGCACCCCTTGAAATGGGGTGTTGCGACGACCACTAGAACGGAAGATGACGCCCGGGGTCTGTGTGTGACACGACGTGAGGTCCACACCAGACCCCGCCAGGGGCCTTGCGCTGGCTCTGGGAGTCGCGCCGGGGCCCGTATTCGTTACGGGAGCAGGGATCAGCTCGGCTGGTCGCCGGTGTACCGGTAGATGTCTCCTGCGCTGTTGATGTGCCATACGGTGCCGTCGGCACCTGCGGCGATATCGGTGGCGGTGCCGGGAATCCTGATCCACGGGTTGGTGCCACTGGCGTCGTTGTTGGTGTATCGGTAGATGCTGCCGGCCGGGTCGACGCCCCATACGTTGGTCCGGGAGCCCACCGCGATCCGCTTGAGGCTGCCGGGGACGTCCGCCCAGAGGTCCGAAGGGTCCTGGTCGCCGGTGTACCGGTAGATGCGGTTGCCACTGTTGACGCCCCACACGGTGCCGTCCGCCGCGGCCCCGATGTCGCTCAGCGATCCGGGGATCTTGATCCACGGGTTGGCGTCGTTGTTGGTGTACCGGTAGATTCCGCCGGCGGAGTCGACGCCCCACACGTTCGTCCGGGAGCCCGTGTCGATGCGGACCAGGCTCCCGTTGATGCCCACCCAGTTCGTCGTGCCCTGGTCCCCGGTGTACCGGTAGATCTGGTTACCCGCGTTGACGCCCCACACGGTGCCGTCCGCCGCGGCCCCGATGTCGCTCAGTGATCCCGGGATGTTGATCCAGGGGCTGCCGTCGTAGTTGGTGTAGCGGTAGATGGCGTTCGCCGCGTTCACACCCCACACCGTTGTCCTGGACCCCGCCGAAATCGCCGTGAGACTCCCCGCGACCTTCACCCAGTCCGCCATGCCGAAATCACCCTTCCTCGAACTGATACCGGCCGCCATTCTCGGCGGTGGGACGAGCTGATAAGACGGGTGAACTTCTGTTCCCGTACGAAACAGGCCAGGGGATCAACGTTTGAATGGCCAACCTTTTGCGGCGTGGAGCTGCCAACGGCCGGACCGGGAGCATTTCGGCCGGAAAAGCTGTCCCGCCCAGGGAGTATCGACACGAATCCCGGTCCATGCCTCCGACCGGAACGGCCGTGCGCGGCAGGTGTGGGGACGGACGATGCCCTTGCCTTGAGCCTGTTGCGGACGGATGCGGCTTTACGGGACGAGGTGCCGAGCTCTGTTGACACGGCGGACGGTCCGGCCGAACCCGCCGCCGGAACGACGACCGCTCCGCCCGGCGCCGCCGGGTCACTGCCGGGTAGCCAGGCTGAGGAGACACGGTCCGCCCCGGGTCTCGGCGCGCCGGGCAACCGGACCGCTGCACGGCGAGCATCACGACGTCGCGAAGATGTGGTTCGGCCCGGTGGAGGAGCCCGGCCCGCGAACGCCGGCGGACACCCGAGGTGGGTGCGAAGGGTAAGACCCTCTCCAGCCCGCCTTGCAGGCTGCGCGGATTTGGCGTGGCTGGGAAGGGCGGGGTGGGCTCCAGATACAGCCCCGCCGTTTTCGGGATCGCGACGCTCTGTCACTGTCACGCCGAGCACCGCGGTCAGCCGGGCGGCGGCCGTCTCCGGCGGCATCCTGGAGGCCGGGCAGTAGTTTCCCGAGGCTGGCGTCGTGGATGAGAGTTGCACCGTAGGGCCTGGCCGGCCTGTGTGTGCTGGATGGCAGGCTTCGGCTACGTGCTCCACTACGCAGATTCGCTGCTGCACTGACTCGTGGACGTCACCTGTCAGTGCGTGCGGTTACTGTGCCGGTCATGACTGATGATCTGGGTGGTGACAGCCTGGAGGCTGATGCCCGCATGGCGGATGAGTCGGCTGGCGGTGCCATGAATGCGGTGGCCCGTTGGAGGGAGTTCGAGAGGCTACTTGTCGGCAGGGGGCTCGGGTGGGGGTTGTGTTACACGCCGGCACAGCTTCGCTACGTACGTAGCGTGGAGCACCCGCAGGGGGCGGACCTGGAACACCTGTTGCCCGCCGACTACCGTGCCTTCGTGGCGGAGGTCGGCTATCCCGTGCTCAACTACGGCGGCGATATCGAAGGGTTCGCGTTTCTTCCCCCTGAGGCCATGGCCGCACTGTCGGTCAGTCAATGCGGTCCCAAACAGTCGGTCGATCCATGCGATTCCGACTTCGCTTTCCCCCGTCCTGTCAAGGGCCAGCCAACCCGGTGTCTGCACGCGCTCTTCGCCAGCTGGGCCTTGCCCGATTACGAGGGCTACTCGTTCGGTCCAGCCGGGGACGAGGACAAGATCGCCGTGTGGATCGGTTATGACGGTGCGCCCGAGGACGTGGCGGGTACGTTCACCGAATGGCTCAACGCGGAGCTGGGCCGGCACGAGCAGCACATCGCCGAGTTCGACGATGCGAAGGTGGCCGAACTGCGAATGGCTTACGACAAGGCTGTTGACGAGCCGCGCATGGCCGGCGTTGACCCGGATGATTCTTACGGCCTGCTCGGATACTCGCTGGGCGGCTCGTACGACCAGGCCGCGTACACCGCCGAAGACCTTGACCTGTTCTGGGTGGGCCGTGGCTTCAACGGGGGCGGTCACGGCGTGTACGGGCTGATGGACGGGTCGGGCACCTGGCGGATCCCGTACGGCGCCGAGTTCAGGGCCGTTCGGCCATTCCGCGATGGCGTCGCCGAGGTCATCGTGGCCTCGAAGGGCACCAGCGATACCGGTCCGTGGACCAGGATTCGGCCGGACGGATCGATCGTGCCCGGGTAGCCATTGGTTCATGGGCGGCGGTGCGGGCGTCCGTCCCAGCGGTGGGTGGTCCATGCCTGGTGGATCAGGCTGCGTACGGTGATGACGGTGTCGGCGAGATCGAAGAGCGCGTTGATGACAGCGGTCCGCTCGTAGCGGCGGGCGAGGCGCTGGAAGGCGTTCTGCCAGGCGTGGGTACGCTCCACGTGCCACCTCTGGCCTGCCTGGATCGGCGCCTTCTCGCCCCTGTGCGCGATTCGGCCGTGCAGCCCGCGTTCGGCAAGCAGGGCGCGGGTCTTGTCGGAGTCGTGGCCGGCGTCCAGGTGCACGGTGATGCCTTCGGGCAGGGGGGCCGAGATCTCCAGCAGGTCCAGGGTCGGGGCGAGCAGCGGGGAGTCGCGGCGATTGGCTCCGGCCAGAACACGGCCCAGCTGGATGTCGTAACCATCCGTCATACCGAAGCGTTTCAGACCCTGTCTGCCGCAGTCGACCGGCGAACGCCCGGCTGCTGCACTCCCGCCGGGAGCCTTGGTGATCGCGCGCGAACGCGAAGTCGATGTCTGCGCTCCTGGACGACACGGCATGCTCCTGGATGAGGCGATCAGCGGTACCGCATCGTCGCCGACGACGCACAGAGCTGTCGATCGATTTGCTCTTGGCGTTGGAGAACCCACACATCGAGCCGGACTGCTGTCAAAAGCCGGTTGCGCCGGGCCGAGCTGCTGGCGACCCACCCCTTGTCAGCCGCGTCGGAGAGATCCACGAGTATCGGGGCGATGCCGGGCCCAGGGTGGAGACCGGCGGCCTTGACTTCGATGTCCGAGTGGGGCCTGCGTAGGTGCGGTGTCCGAGGTGGTCGATGACCTCGGCGAGCGGGCGCGGTCGGATATGGGTGTGGGGGTGCGGTCCCGCTGGGCCGGCAGGGGGCGTAGTTCACTGGTTGCGCGTGTGATGGTGGAGCGGTCGACACCGAACCATCGGGCCAGTACATCGTGGGTTGCGCCGTGGCGGAGATGGACGAGGGTCGACAACAGGCTTTCGACGAGGACCGGTTTGTGCTTTGCTCCGGCGCCCACAGCTCGCCGCCGGGGCCGTGCGGTCAGGGCGGCCTGGTGTCGCTCGTGCCACAACGGGCCAACCTCGGCGACGAGTTCAGTAATCATGTCGGCGTGAGGCCCGTGATCCGCCGGCATCGGGTGATCGCTGCACGTGTCCGGTTCCCCGCCACACGGACCATGATCAACGATCAAGGCCCCGACGCGCCACCGCCAACCATGTACGAGCTCGTTAGCCGGACACAGGTGTCAACTGCTCATCCGCCCACTCGGCGAAGGTAGTGAGCGGGATGCCCAACTCCTTGGCGAATGCGGGCCGGGCGGGCTGGAGGACCACGTTGTTCCACTCGTGTCCGGCTCCCCACTTCGGCATGCCCGCGTCGAGGGCCTCTTCCATGTTCATGGAGGGCGCGGTCACGGGCACGCCCCAGACTGCGGACAAGGTCTGCGCGATCTGTTCCATCGTGCGCAGGTCGCCGGCCAGTTCCAGTTCCACTTGGTGGAACCGGTCGGGGTCTCGGAGGGCGTGTGCCGCGGCCGTGCCGATGTCCCGTACGGCCACGAGGGCCAGTTCGGTGTCCGGCTTCAGTACCGTCAGCAGTCCGCCGCCGGGCCCCTTGGGCGCCAGTAGGGGCAGGTTCTCCATGAAGAAGGCGGGCTTGATCACCGTCCAGCGGGCAAAACCGGCACCACGGACCGCCTCCATGATCGCCTGCTTGGTGTGGAAGTAGTCCGCCATCGCCGCCCAGCGGCCCTCGGCCCAGCCGGCGACCCGGGTGTGTTCACCGACGCCGCTGGTCGAGGACTGTACGAACTGCCGTACTCCTCCGGCCTTCGCCGCGTCCACCAGGTTGGTGGCCTGGGCGAGTTCGCTCGCGAAGTCCACGCTGGTCTCGGTCATGGGCGGCATCTGCACCGAGAACACCGCGCTGACCCCCTCGACCGCCGGGCCGAGGGAGGCCCGGTCGGAGAGATCCGCCCGCACCAGTTCGGCGCCCAGCGCCCCGATCGCCTGGGCAGGTTTCGACCAGGGATCGCGTACGAGCGCACGCACGGACACCTCGGCGGCCAGAAGTGCGCGAGCCGTGGCGCCGCCCTGCTGACCGGTGGCGCCGGTGACCAGGACGATATCGCTGCTGCTGGGCATGGTTGCCGCTCCTCGCGGATCGGAAAAGCAAAACGGCGGGGCCCGCCGCTTTGGCTGCCGCTAAGATATGGCGGGGTCCGCCGTTTAGCAATGAGGAGATCATGACCGGTCAGCGCTCGGACGCCCGACGCAACTATCAGCGCATCCTCGCCGTCGCCGAAGCCGAGGTCGCCGCGCACGGCGCCGAGGCATCCCAGGAGCAGATCGCCCGCACCGCAGGCGTCGGTTCGGCGACCGTGCGCCGTCACTTCCCCACTCGCCGTGCCCTTCTCGAAGCGGTCTTTCAGGAGCGCATCGAGGGCCTGTGCGAGCGCGCCCGCCGGCTGAGCGCGACCGAGGACGGCCGCACCGCACTCCTGGAGTGGCTCCACGCCTTCGTCCTCTACGCCGTCTCAGCCCGTGGATTCGCCCATATCCTCAGCTACGAGCCCCCCACCGAAAAACCCTCCCCGAACAGCTGTGCCAGCAGAATCGAAGCGGCCGGAACTCCCCTGCTCCAGCGGGCCATTCGCGACAAGGCGGTTGCACCGCACGTCACCTTTCACGACCTGCTGACCCTCTCCGTCGGCATCGCTTTGGCCACCGAGCACCACACAGACCCCGATACCCAGGCCGGCCGCCTCTTCCGCCTCGCTGTGGAAGGGCTCAGCCCTGAGCGGGCACAGCCGGGGTGCCCGGGGAGTCCGGATCTTCGGCACTAGTGACAGGAAGTCTGCCGAATGAGCGCGTGTGACAAGTGGGATGCCTGATCGGTGACGACCAAGCTGCCTCGGCCGGCCCTCTCCGCCAGCTCATCCGGCGTCGCCGGTGAGAAATACTTGGCTTCGGCTCAGGTGCGACTGAGCGCTTTCGGTGGCGGGTCAGCCCTTGCGCTGGCGAGGCTGAGGGCTTCGCTCGGCGGGCACTACAGGTGGGGAACGAGATCCGACATCACGGCAAGCGGCAGCGACGGGTTGGCAGCGGCCGCTTCCCCCACCTGCCAGTCGGCGTCGGTGAGCAGCTCCACGATGACCGGTGGGGGGAGTGCCGGATGGCCGGCGGCTATGGGCTTGGCCTGTTTGTCCGCCAAGCAGTCGAGCAGAGCTTGAGCCGTAGCGTTTCGGTGCCGGGCGACCTCGCGGAACACCTTCTGCACTGATGGTTCGTGCCGGGTCAGTTCCTCCAGTAGCACCGGACTCGCGTCCGGGTTGGCCGCGACCTTGGCGAGGACCCGGACTCCGTGCCGGTCGACCATGGCGCGCAACTGTGTTTCGGCGAGGCCCGGGTGCGGAGCGATGGACTTGACCACTTTGGCGTCGGGGTCGGTGGCCAGCGCGTCACGGATCTCCGGTGGCAGATCGCGTCGTTGGGCCAGGAGCATGCGCGCGGCCGGGTTCGCCGAATGGGCCAGTTCCTGAACCTCGGAGGGAGATGCGGCGGCGATCCGTGGCAGCAGGGCGGCGCCGATCCTGGTAGCGCCGGCGAGGTGGGTGAGTATGTCGAGTGGCACGCGTGGGTTGTGTGCGAGCCTGCGCTGCACGTCGCGGCCATGGTCGCCGGCCAGTGTGCGGATCAGGGCGTCGTCGATCGCGGGATTTTCGGCGAGGTCGGCTCGGACGCCAGGAGTGGGGTCTGCGGCCAGCCGCCTGTACACGTCTGAGGGCAGGTCGGGGCGGGAGGCGAGCACCCAGCGCAAGAGCACTGAAGGATGGTCCGCGAAGCCGACGACGGCTTCGGTGGGTGTCGACGGGTTCCGCAGTGCCGCCTCGCGCGTATCGTGCATGGTGCTCTCGTGAGACCCGTCACAGGAGGCGCCCGGCAGCAGTTCGCAGTCGAGTCGCGGGCATTGCAGATCGTGCACGAACGGCGTTGCTTCACGGTCGCAGACCAGGCACCGCTGCGCGGGAGGCAGTCCCTCGCCGGTGATGAGCGCAGCCAGTACGTCCGGGGGCGTCGCCTCGTTGACCGCCACCGCGCGGCGGACTTCGGCATGCGGGTGCTCCGCCAGCCTGGCTGCCACTTCCCGTGTGGTCCACAACGCGAGTTCCGCGACGACCCGTACGTCCGAGTCTGCGGCGAGTGCCTCCACCACATCGGCCGGGAGGCCGGAGCAGGCAGCCAGCTTCTCCCGGCGCTCAACGACAGGATCTGCAGCGAGGAGGCGCGCCCACTCCGGGCTGCCGGCGCGCTCATGGAGCAGGGCGAGGGCGGCGTACGGCTGTGCCGCAGGATCGACGTCGGCGGCGGTCAGCAGGCCCTCGTGCGCAAGCTGCACAGCGCTCACCCTGACACGCGAGACCAACGCGACCGCCTGCGCATGGCTGAGGTCTGCCCGACCGGCGAGATGCACAGCGATGTCGGCGTCAGCAACCGCGATCAGCCGGTTGACCAGCTCGGACGACAGGGCCGCATTGGCGGCGAGCCCGCACAGAAGATGGTTCACAGAGGGCATCCTGCCTGGAACGTGACCGATCGGCTCAGGGTTTTGACGCCACGAGGTTGCTGGTGGCACCCGGCAATGCCCACGGCGCGGTACTTGGCGAAGTCCGCCAACTGAAGCGCTCAGGCACACTGACATTCCAGCTGCCGGGGACGCGGCGTTCCGCATCCTGAGAAAGGCCGGTCACCGGTCAGCTTGCCCGCGTGGCACGGCGACGTGCCCACCAGGACAGCCGTGGCGTAGTGGCCGCATTGACGGTCCGGCCGAATGCCTCCAGGGCGGCCTCCAGACGCGCGGTGTCCTCCACGTCGGCCAGAGCGGTGAGCAGCTGCCCGGTGGCAGTGACGATGGATGGGTCGGACCAGCGCATGAGCGGGGCGGTCGCAGCGCCGGCCCGGGGGGAGCGGCTCCCGCACGGCGGCCATGGTCTGCCCGTTCGCGACCCGTTCCCGGCTCAGCAGCTCAGCAGCTCAGCCGCGTGCCCGAAGCCCACCAGTCCGCTCTGCGCGTCCGTACGGCCGACGATCCGGGCGCGGTCGGCACCACCCGCGAAGTCGAGCAGGGTCAGCAGGAACGCGCGGCCGCGCTCCGCCGGGCCCTCCCACAGCAGGTGGCCGGCCCGCAGCCGCCGCCCACCTTCTGCAGCACCCAGCCCGAGGGGCGGCGAGGACCCAGCGCCTCGCGCACCGACGGCGGCGGTGGCAGACGCTCGGTGGGCACAGCGTCGTAGGAGCTGCCGTCGATCGGCCGTACATGCTTCGGGGGCGCGCACCACACCCCGTACTCCGCGGCCTGGACGCCGCCGTCCTACTGGTGAAGAGGTGGTACTTCAGACGTGCGCTATTCGGCCACCCGAGACTCGCGCCCTTGGTGATGAGCCCACTGCTCGGGCAGGGGCAGGGGCAGGGGCAGAGGCAGAGGCAGAGGCAGGGGCAGGGACGGGCGACATGAATATCGTCTCTCGGGCCTCGCACAGCTTGGCGAGGCCCGAACAGCCTGCTGATGCTGATGGCTGAGTCGAGACACAAGAAGCCGGAAAACGTCCGCCGTCACTTCAAGCCTCGCCCGACGCCATCGCGGAGATCGCCAACCTCCTCGCGCCGGGCGACAGCAGGCGCTGATCACGACGCTGCTATGAGGTGGCGTCGGCCCACAGATCGGTGCTGTGGGTCCCGATGAGAGCGCTGATGCGGGTCAGTACGTCACTGACCGGCTGCGGGTCGAGTCGGCGTCCGTCTCGCAAGCGCAGTGCGGCGTGATCGTCAGCGGCCTCTTTGGCGCCGATGACGGCTTGGTAGGGAACCAGGCGGGCCTCTCGGATTCGGGCGCCCAGGCTGCCGCGGTCGGGTCCCGCGATCTGGGTACGCAGTCCGAGGCGGGCGCAGCGTTGGGCGAGGGCTGCGGCGTTCGGCAGTTCGGTGTCGGAGATCGGGAGGATCACCAGCTGAGTGGGGGCGAGCCAGGCGGGGAAAGCGCCGCCGTGCTGTTCGATGAGATGGGCGACGGCTCGCTCCACGCTGCCGATGATGCTGCGGTGGACCATGACCGGACGGTGTTTGGCGCCGTCCGCGCCGATGTAGTGCAGGTCGAACTGTTCGGGCTGGTGGAAATCGACCTGGACGGTGGACAGGGTGGACTCCCGGCCGGCGCCGTCGGTGACCTGGACGTCGATCTTGGGACCGTAGAACGCGGCCTCTCCCTCGGACGCCTCGTAGGGCAGACCGGAGCGGTCGAGGACATCGGTCAGCAGCGCGGTCGAGCGTTGCCACTTCTCGGGTGCGGCAACGTACTTGCCGCCGGGGCCCGGGAGGGAGAGCCGGTAACGGGTCGGGGTGATGCCGAGCGCCTCGTACGCCCGGCGGATCATCTCCAGCGCCGCCTGCGCCTCCTCGGCGACCTGGTCCAGGGTGCAGAAGATGTGTGCGTCATTGAGCTGGATGGCCCGCACCCGGGTCAGCCCGCCGAGCACGCCCGAGAGCTCGGAGCGGTACATGCCGCCCAGTTCCGCCATGCGCAGGGGCAATTCGCGGTAGCTGTGGGAACGGGATCGGTAGATCACCGCGTGATGAGGGCACAGGCTCGGCCGCAGGACGACCTGCTCCCCGCCGAGGTCCATCGGGGGGAACATGTCGTCGCTGTAGTGCGCCCAGTGCCCCGAGATCTCGTACAGCTCCCGCTTGCCGAGCACCGGTGAGTACACGTGCTGGTAGCCCGCCCGCCGCTCGGCGGTGCGGATGTACTCCTCCAGGGTGTGCCGTACGGTCGCCCCGTCGGGCAGCCAGTACGGCAGGCCGGCGCCGATCAGCGGATCGGTGTCGAACAGGCCCAGTTCACGGCCCAGTTTGCGGTGGTCGTGCTTGGTGGTCATCGCGGTCTCCTTGCAGGGTGCGGAGCAAGTGACCGGGCCTACGACGAAGCCCCGGGGCACTTGCCCCGGGGCTTCGGATCAGATCGTCTGTCAGCGCGCCGGGACACTCTCCGGCGTCGTCGTCATTGCAGCGCGCTTCATGTCGGAGACGTTAGCAGGACGCAGCGATGTCCACACGGTCATTCCTCGTCATGTCCGGGCGGCGGGGTAGTGGGGCCAACCAGGCGGTGGTGGACGTGTGGGCCTGGAGGTGCCATTCGCAGATTCGCGACTGCTTTAGATCTGGTGACCGGCTCGCCGAAGAGCAATCCAGGACGGGCCGCGATTTCCGATTCCGGTTGAGGGGCGAGTCCTGATGAACACGTCCGACGGGTGGCGTCCGCGCCGTGGCCGTGTCCCCGACGCCCGCGCCCCTCGCAACTCGATCGACTACGCGAAGGTTCGGCCGGTCCGCGGTGCGGCGGCGCGCGGGGCGTGACGCGCACCGAAGCAGTGGCGGGCCCGGAACGGGGCGAAATCGACGCGGACGAGGTCGACGGAGTCCGCGTGATCTACTACCTCACCGCCTTGAGACGATCACGATCGTGGCGTACATCGAACCCTGATCAAGCAGCAGCGCTCCGCCCCGGAACCGATCGGCGGTCCGGGGCGCTGCTGTATCTGCTGCTCGGTCGCAGCTGCGGGTGCCGCAGACCGCCGGAGAGCGATGACAATCGAAGGTCGCCCCAGGTGCCACCAACTGCTCTCAGCTTGTGATTTGACGTTCAGAGTTACGTCGATCGTTCTGATCCGTGCCTGCTGTTAGCCGAGCAAGTGGCTGATGCCGCCTTGGCCGTCCGTTCCGCTCCAAATCACAGCCCCCAACCAGAACGGGAACCAGAACACCTGTTCCGGTAGGAAGGGGGTGGCGATCAACCAGACGAGGGGCAGGCCAGCGAACACCAGGCAGCAGCACCGGCCACTCCTGCTACCAGCGGATGACGGCTGTGTTGGATTTGTGGGCACCTCGCGAAGGTAGATGGCGCTTACAACTCACGCATGAGTACCCGTACTTACGGCGTCAGCTGTGGTTGTTCCTGGGGTGTTCGCCGTGGCTTGGTGCGTGCCTTGTGGTGGGAGGGTCGACTGAAGGCCTCGCCGGTTCAAGGACTCTGCCTACGTCATGGCGGGTGGCCGGCCGACGATTCTTCGACCCGGCTGCTGACCTGGGTCAGGGCGAGGTGACGGTTGCGGCCCGAGATCTTGGTGCCCGCTTCGATGCCCTGTCCGGCCGCGGGAACCTCGGCCGAGGTCTTGACGCTCTGGGCATCGAGGACGCAGGCAGTGGGCTCGACGTCGCGGCCTTCGGCCTTTCGGACCAGCCGGCGCAGGAGACTGTTGAGTTGGTCGAAGACGCCCTCCCTCTGCCGCGCGGCGAAGTGTCGTAGACGGTTTCCCACGGGGCGAAGTCGTGCGGCAGGTGCCGCCACGGAATTCCGGGCCGGTCGACATGGAGGATGGCGTCCATGATCCGGCGCAGGTCGTGTCGGGGGCTGGCCGCCCGATGTCCAGGCCCTTCCCCCTGCGCTCTGCTTGCCAGGCGGTCAGGGTTGGATTCAGCAGTTCCCGACGAGCATCGGACAGGTCGCTCGGGTACGGCCGCGGTCTGCGAGGCATGTCTCGGTAGTACCGATGGCCGCCATTCCGCTACAGGGTGCAAACGGGCGCGAGCGGGGGCGTGTGGGGATCAGACAGGAGCGAAGGGGCCGAACGGACCTGATCGCCGCCGCCTCACCGCACTCGCCCACAGCGGCCTTGAGGCCCTCGATGAGCCGACCGTGCGCGCCATGGTCCGCCAGGCCGTACGCGACGTGCACACCGAACCGGCCCACGGCGCCCGTCGAACCGCCGGCGGATCCGACCGTCGCCGCGCTGCGCGCCGTCGTCGACGACCCGGCCGCGTGCTCGCACCAGCTCGGGGACACTCTCGACAATGCCCTCGCCGCTCGCCGCTCGCCGCTCGCCGCTCGCCGCTAAGCCCTGACCGGCGACCGCCGGGCACTGGCCGGGACGGTGCTGTAGACCACCGCCTGCTGCAGCCCCTGAAGACAGCTGCTGCTCGTGGTCGTGCTGCTCGTGGTCCTGGTGGTGGGGCAGCGCGGGATGGTGTCGGGAGGCCGGAGCAGCATCGCACGACCCGGACGGGAAGCCGTCAACCCGGACGAGCATGCACCGCTCACCCGCTCCGTGCACCGTCCGTTGGCTCCGGCGCGTGGCCCGGGAGCGGACCGGACCCGTACAAATTTCGATGGTGAGGCATGAATAGCTTCATCATCTTCCATTCACCGTGTGCGACTGCCAGCATCGGCGCACCGCACCCGTGAGGGAGAAATCTGATGAATCATTCCCGTTCTCTGCGCTGTCTGGCAGCCCTGGCCGTGGTGGTCCTCTCGGCCACCGCCTGCGGGCGTTCCGGCCAGGGCGACGCCCCGTCCGGGGCCGAGTCGCAGGCCGCCGCCGGCCGGACCGCGGCCGAGCTTCTGCCGGCCGAGTACCGGCAGAAGGGTGTGCTTCGGGTGGCCACCGCGGTCGGCTATCCGCCGATGGAGATGTACGAGCCCGGCACCACCCGGCTCACCGGCGTCGACCCCGACCTGGCCAAGGCCCTTGCCGGGCGGCTCAAGCTGAAGCTCGAACTCACCAACGCCGCCTTCGACGGGCTGATCCCGGGACTGGAGTCCGGACGGTTCGACCTGGTCATGTCGTCCATGACCGACAGCGCCCAGCGGCGCCAGGCGGTCGACTTCGTCGACTACTTCCGCACCGGCGGCGTCATCATGACGAAGCAGGGCAACCCGCAGGGCATCAAGTCGCTCGCGGACCTCTGCGGAAAGACCGTCGTCCTCGCCAAGGGCAGCTCCAACCTCCACATCGGCGAGGAACAGAACGCCAAATGCCAGGAGAAGATGCGGATCTCGCAGAGCGAGGACGCACCGACCGGGCTGCTGCAACTGGACAGTGGGCGCGCGGTCGCGACCATCGTCGACTATCCCGTCGCCAAGATGTTCACGAAGAAGAGCAGCTCGTACGAGGTCCTGCCGGAGCAGTACGGCACCGCGCCCTGGGGCATCGCGTCCGCGAAGAGCCAGAGCGGACTGCGCGACGCCGTGCGCAAGGCCCTGCAGGAACTCATCGACAACGGCGGCTACAAGAAGATCCTCGACACCTGGGGAGTCGGCGACAGCGCCGTACCCGAGGCCACCGTCAACGACGGGCAGTGAGAACGGAAATGAGCCACCAGAAAATACCCGGTATCGCTCCCGGCGGGGGGCCGGAAGCCATCCCCGCAGACGGGACGCCGCAGAAGGACGACCTCTCCCTCCAGGTGACCAAACGGCCTCGCCCCGGGCGCTGGCTCGCGGTTCTCGCCGCCGCGCTGTTCGCCGTGTGGCTCGCCTACACCATCATCGTCAACCCCAATCTTCACTGGGACATCGTCGCCAAGTACCAGTTCGATGGTGTGATCCTCAAAGGCCTCGGGGTGACCATTCAGCTCACCCTCATCTCGATGATCCTCGGCATCGCCATCGGGATCGTCGTCGCGGTGATGCAACTGTCCGACAGCCCGGTCCTGCGTCTCACCGCCGGTGCCTACACCTGGTTCTTCCGGGGTACCCCGCTGCTGGTCCAGCTCATCTTCTGGTTCAACCTGGCCCTGCTGTTCCCGGTGATCAGCATCGGAATCCCGTTCGACGGCCCCAAACTCATCAGCTGGCAGTCCAACCAGGTCATCACCGGATTCGTGGCCGCCCTTCTCGGTCTCTCCATCAACGAGGGCGCCTACATGGCAGAGATCGTGCGAGCCGGAATCCAGAGCGTGGATCCCGGCCAGCGCGAGGCCGGCGCCTCCATCGGGATGTCGAACCGCCGGATCCTGTCCCGGATCATCCTTCCGCAGGCGATGCGGGTCATCATTCCGCCGTTCGGCAATCAGTTCATCTCCATGCTCAAGACGACCTCGCTGGTCTCCGTCATCGCCGGAGCCGATCTGATGACCGTGTCCCAGCACCTCTACCTCGCCAACTTCGAAGTGGTCGCGCTGCTCCTGGTGGCCTCGATCTGGTACCTCGTGCTCACCACCATCGCCACCATCGGCCAGCACGCCGTCGAGCGCCGCTACAGCCCCGGCGCCGCTCCCGTGCTGCGGAGCAGGATTCTGGCCAATCTCCTTCCCGGACGCACCAAGAAGGGAGCGGCGGCATGAACGACGTGATCCTCAGGGCCCGCGGGGTACGCAAGAGGTTCGGTGACACCGAGGTGCTGAAGGGCATCGACCTCGATGTCCGCAGCGGTGAAGTGCTCTGTGTCATCGGCCCCTCCGGGTCCGGGAAATCCACACTGCTGCGCTGCTTCAACCACCTTGAGCGGATCGACGCGGGGCGGGTGTGGATGGACGGTGAACTGGTCGGCTATGAGCAGCACGGCCCGTCCGGCCGGGTGCTGCGCGAGCGGCGTGCCCGGGACGTCCGTCGGCAACGCGAGCGGATCGGCATGGTGTTCCAGCGGTTCCACCTGTTCCCGCACCGCACAGCGGTGCAGAACGTGATGGAGGGCCCGGTCGCCGTCAAGGGCCGGCCCCGTGCACAGGCCGAGAAGCAGGCCCGCAAGCTGCTGGCCGACGTCGGTCTCGCGGACCGGGCGGACCACTACCCGGAGCAGCTGTCCGGCGGGCAGCAGCAGCGGGTGGCGATCGCTCGCGCACTGGCCATGGAACCGGTCCTCATGCTCTTCGACGAACCGACCTCCGCCCTAGATCCCGAACTCGTCGGCGAGGTGCTCGGCGTCATGCGCGACCTGGCCCGCAGCGGTATGACGATGGTCGTGGTCACCCACGAGATGGGCTTCGCCCGCGAGGTCGCCGACCGGGTCCTGTTCATGGACCGGGGCGCCGTCGTCGAGGCCGACAGTCCCGACCTGTTGTTCACCGACCCGCGGCACGAGCGTACGCGGGCCTTCCTCTCGACGGTGCTGTGATGGGCCGCCCCCTCGATCTGCTGCTGCGCGGCGGCACGCTCGTCGACGGAACCGGCACACCCGCCCGGGAAGCCGACATCGGCGTCGTGGACGGGCGGATCGCGGTACTCCCCGCCGGTGCCCCCGTCTCGGCCGCCGAGACCCTGGACGTGACCGGGCGGGTCGTCACGCCCGGCTTCATCGACGTACACACGCACTCCGACGCCCTCGCGGCGCCCCACGGAGACGGCGGTGCCACGGAGCCGATCGACGGCCTCCGTCTGGCTCCGCTGCTCCAGGGCGTCACCACGGAGATCTGCGGCAACTGCGGGACCAGCCTGTTCCCGTCGCTCCCCGGGCGGCTGCCGGAACTCGCCGAGCACCTGAGGGTGACGTTCGGACTCGGACCGGTGCGGCCCGCCGTGGACTTCGACGCGTTCGCCGCCGGACAGGACCCCGCTCTGCGCCACACCCACATCGCCTCGCTGGTCGGCCACGGCACACTGCGCGCCGGAGTGATGGGCTTCGAGGCCCGGCCGCCCCGGCCCGACGAACTGGACACCATGTGCGCACTGCTGGACCGGGCACTGACCCAGGGGGCGGCCGGTCTGTCCACCGGGCTGATCTACCCTCCCGGCACCTACGCCGACACCGACGAGATCGTCGCGCTGGCCGGGGTCGCCGCCCGCCACGGCAAGCCCTACGTCACCCATCTGCGCGACGAGATGTCACAGGTGGAGTCCGCCCTGGAGGAGGCCCTGGAGATCGCGGCGCGCTCCGGCGCCCCACTGCAGATCTCCCACCACAAGACCGCCGGCCGGCACGCCTGGGGCGCCACACTGCGTACCCTGCCCCGGCTGGAACGGGCCCGCGCCGAAGGCGTGGACGTGCTGTGCGACGTCTATCCGTACACGGCCGGAAGCACCGTCCTGCATGCCATGCTGCCCCCATGGGCGAGTGAGGGCGGCATCGGAGCCCTGCTGGAACGGCTGCGCCGGCCCGAGACGCGCGACCGGATCAGAACGGACATCGCCCAGGGCGTCGAGGGATGGGAGAACACCGTGGGAAACGGCGGCTGGGACCTCATCTCGGTGGCCGCGGCGCAGACGCACCCGGAGACCGAGGGACGCAGCATCGCCGACCTGGCAGCCGAACGCGGCGTCCATCCGGTCGACCAGGCGTGCGATCTCCTGCTGGCCGAGCAGGGTGAAGTGACCATCATCAGCCATTCCATGCGCGAGGACGACGTCCGCCGGGTCCTCGCCAGCCCGCTGTCGATGATCGGTTCGGACGGTGTCCCCAAACCCGGTCGGCCGCATCCGCGCTGGGCGGGGAGTTTCGCCCGGGTGCTCGGCCGTTACACCCGTGACGAGCAACTGCTTCCGCTGGAGAGCGCGGTGCACAAGATGACCGGGATGCCCGCCGCGCGGTTCGGCCTCACCGGCCGCGGTGTGGTCCGCGACGGCGCCTTCGCCGATCTGGTCGTGCTCGACCCGGCGTCGGTCCGCGACACCGCCGACTTCGACCGCCCGCTGCTGGCACCCGAGGGCATCGATACGGTCGTGGTGTCGGGCCGGGTCGCGGCGAGGGGCGGCCGTGCGACCTCGGCGCGGGCGGGAGAAGTGGTGAGAGTCCGATGAGTCTGTCCCAAGTGGCCGCGGCGGCACGGCGTTCTGCCGCGTTGCCGCTCACCCTGGCCGTCGCCGCCGTCGACATCGACGGCGGCGGCACGGTGGGGGTGGACGAGCGCACCGTACTGCCGGTGGCGTCCGCCTCGAAGCTGCTGCTGCTCGCCGAGGTCGCTCGCCGGCTGGACACCGGGGAGCTGCCCGCCGACCGGTTCGTGGAGGTCCTCGACGAGGACCTGGCGGACGGTACGGGTCTGCTGCGCCGGCTGAGCGGGCGCGACTGGACCGTCGAGGACCTGGCCTGGCTGACCGCCTCGGTGAGCGACAACACCGCGACCAACGCGCTGTTGCGCCTCGTGGGGCGTGAGTCCACGGCCCGGCTCGCACAGGAGCTCGGGCTCGAACACCTGGCGCTCCACGACAAGGTCCGCGACGTCCGTGGCCCGGACGTGCCGCCCGTCTTCGCCACCGGCACCGCACGGGACCTCGCGCACCTGGTGACACACGCGGTGCGCGGCACCATGAGCGCTCCGGCGGCCTCGGCCCGGCTGTTGCGCTGGATGCGTGCCAACACCGATCACGGCCTGGTCCCCGCACTGATCGACCACGACCCGTACGACCCGGGCTTTCCCGAGCCGCCGCGCGACGGGCTTCTGGTGGCCAACAAGACCGGCACCGACACCGGGGTCCGTGCGGACGCCGGTGTCATCATCGGCAGGCGCCGACTGGCGTACGCGGTGGTGGCGCACTGGGACACGGCGCTGGGCCCGAGTACCGAGCGGGCCGCGGTGCATGCCATACGGGACGTGGGCCGGACCCTCGCGGCCTGCGCGGGGCGCCGGACCGTCGTCTGAGACACGGCACACCATCCTCCGGGGTGCGGTGGTGGGGGGGGGGGGGGGCCGGGGCCCCCCCCCCACCCCCCCCCCCACCCCCGCCGAGCACCGGGGCGGCCCCCCCGGGCGGCGGGAGAT